>CAYGRI010000524.1:0-2855 GCA_964352155.1 uncultured Maritimibacter sp.
TGCCAGGGCGGGGCATCGGCGTGTCCGGCGACGATCCTGCAAAGGCCATGCCCCCCCGCGCCGCTGTACGACCCTGAACGCGCCGGGGCAGAGCTGGACCTTTCGTCCTACAACGGGGACGTGCCGAGCTTCCCGGTGCGCAACAATTGCCACACCACCCAGGTCGCGACCGCCGAAGTGCTGCAGCAGATGTGGAAAGACATCGGCATCAACTTCAAGATCACGGTGGTCGAGAACGGCAAGCAAGACCGCGACAGCGTGCCCTATATCGCCGATGGGTCGTCGTCTGCGGCCTATCCCGATCCGTTGGGCGGCTTGTGGCGTCCGCGGCACAAGAACGCGATGGCCAGGCGCGGCTGGTGGTAGAGCGAAGACTTCAACGCCAAGGGCGACATCCTGCAAGTCTCCTTCGACCCCGAAACACGCAAGGACGCCTGGTGCGAGATGCTTGAAACCTGGACCTTCGACGATCCGGGCGGCACCGTTCTGCACCAGAACGCGGTTTTCTACTACGGCAAGCGGAACGGCATCAACTGGTCCGGCTCGCATGATCACTTTGCCGATATTCACCGCGCATAACCTGGGCTTCCGGTAGATCCGCCTGACCGGGGGGGGGTGACCCATCCGGTGATGGCAGACCTCTTTGCGCAGACAGCGGAAGAAAGCTTCGCCGCCAACACGCCGCTTTTGTCCGTCGAGAATCTGTCCATTGGCTTAGGGATGCTCTGGAACCGCGCCTGACAGACTGAGCTTACCCCGCCGCTCGCGCCCGGCCCCCATCCAGAACCAGGGGCCGCCGCCACGGCGCGCGATGGCAAGGCGACGTCCGCTGTGCATCCGCCCGGTGGCCGGGCGCGAGCGGCGGCGGGGGCAGGGGAAAAGGCGCTGTCTATATACTTTCATAAACCCGTTACCGCAGCGTCAAATATAACAAATCACGCAAAAAATCCCTTTTGAAATCAATGCTAGGGTCGAGGATCGTCGGGCGCGGCCGGGGCGGGGCAAGGGCCTCTGCCGTCCCGTCGGGCCGCGCCCGGAAAAAGCGTTCATGCACCTGACATATTGCCACCCTACGGCTTGGAAAACTGCCGAAAAAGGAGGCGAATATGGCGGACGATCGCTACGTTGTGGTTCTGGGGATAGACGGTCTGCGCCCTGACATGATCTCAGAACGGACGATGCCGGTTCTGGCCGCTCTCAAGGCGCAAAGTGCCTTCAGCGAGGGCCACCGCACGGTCTATCCGTCGGAGACGCGCTGCGCCCTGACCGCGCTCGCCTGTGGCGCGCGACCCGAGGCGACGGGTATCCTTGGCAATGAGTTTTTCGCCCGGGGCATGCGCCCCGAATTGTCGCGCACCAATACGATTCATGACTGGAACGCCAATGAAGCGCGGCTGCCCGGCGGCTTTGTGACCGCCACCAGTCTGAGCGACGTGCTGGGGAAGGCCGGGCGCCGCCTGGCTGTGATCAATTCCTCGGGGCAGGGGTCCATGACGGCGCTGAACTGGCAGGGCGCGCGGTTCCCCGGCCATGCGGCGATCACCCTGCGCAACCCACAGATCGCCTTTCCCGCCACGCTGGCCGCCGATATCGAGGCCGCCCATGACGTGCCGCCGGGCGGACATGGCCGGATGGCCGCGACCGATGCGGTGGAGGTGTTCACTCGCAGCGTCTGGCCCACGGCCCGGCCGGATGTGGCGATCCTTTGGGTCACCGAGGTGGATGGCGCGAGCCACCGCTACGGCCTTGGCGCCGAGGGCATGCTACGGGCGATGACCCATTGCGACCAGGCCCTGGCCGCGCTGCTGGACTGGCGCGAAAGCCTGCCCGAGAAAGACGCGGTGACGCTGATCGTCACATCGGATCACGGGCATTCGACCATCGGCGAATTCGTGTCGGTCAGCGATACGCTGGCGCAGGCCGGGATCACGCCGCAGGGCATCGTGTCGCGCCGGGGCCGCGCCCCCGCTTTCTGGCTGAACGGCGGCGCGCCTGAACAATTGGCCGACATCGCCTCGGTTCTGCGCGCGCAGCCCTGGGCGGGGGCGATGTTCTCTGCCCCCGCCGCGCCGGATGCGCCGGAGGGGGTCCTTCCCGGCACGCTGTCGGTGGCGCTGACCGGCGTCGGACATCACCGTGCGCCGGATCTGATTGTTCATCTGCACGGCACCGAGGATGAGAACCCCCATGGCATTCCGGGCGTGACAGCCTGCGATGCCCGGGGCTACGGCACCCCGCTGGGGGGCGGCACCCATGGCGGCATGCACCCGTCCGAACTGAACGCCGTCCTGATCGCAACCGGCGCCGGGATCAAAGGTGCCGGGGCGCACGCTGCCTGTTCCGGGATCCAGGATCTGACACCGACCATCCTGTCGCTGCTGGGCCTGCCCGCCGCCGCCTCGATGCGGGGCCGCGTGCTGGGCGAGCTGCTGGCAGAGGGCGCGGCCCCGGGCGCCCCCGCGCAAACCGCGTTCGAGGCGGCGGCGGGCGACGTGACCAGCCGGATCGAGATCACCCAGGTGGACGGACATCCCTATGTGACGGCGGCGGATGCTTTGGGCCCCGATCGCCCGCAGGCCAGAAAACGTCGCGATGACCTTGTGGTCGCGGCGGACTGAATTCCCAACCCATTGGAAAGGACCTTCGCAAATGACCCTACGCACCCTTCTTCTGAACGCTGTCGCCGGGGCCGCCCTGGCGGTTGGCCTTGGTGTCCCGGCGGATGCCCGCGACCTGACCGTCGCGCTGCAAAGCATGGGGCCGGCCGGCACTCTCGATTCGATGGAAAACGGCGGCACCGCCGGTCGCAAGTTCCTCAACTCGATCTGGGAACAGCTGATCGCAATGGATCTGTC
>CAYGRI010000525.1:0-2146 GCA_964352155.1 uncultured Maritimibacter sp.
TCACCGGATCCTGCGGCACCAGCGCAATTGCCCGGCGGAAATCGGCGCGGGCCATCGTCGGCAGCGGCACGCCGTCGATCCGGATCTCGCCCGAGCTGGGGTCGTAGAACCGCAACAGAAGCTGGATGATCGTGGATTTCCCCGCACCCGAGGGGCCGACGACCGCCACAGTCTCACCCGAGGCGATAGAGACGGAGATGCGCTTGAGTGCCGGGGTATCCGGGCGCGAGGGGTAGTGAAAGGTCACGTCGTCAAAGTCGATGGCGCCAGCGCAGGGGCTTGGCAATGGCACCGGGCCGGCGGCATCCGACACGCTGTCCTCGACATTCAGCAGCTCCACCAGCCGCTCGGTGGCTCCGGCGGCCCGCTGCAATTCGCCCCAGATCTCGGACAGGGCGCCAGTCGCCCCGGCAACCAGCACCGCATAGATCACGAATTGCACCAGTTCGCCGACGCTCATCAGATCGGCGCGCACATCCCGCGCGCCCACCCACAGCACGCCGACGATCCCCGAAAACACCAGCGCGATGACGATAGAGGTCATCACCGCCCGCGTCCCGATCCGCTTGCGCGCCGCGCCAAAGGATGCCTCAGTCACATCCGCGAAACCAAGGCGCGATCCAGCCTCGTTCGTGAAGGCCTGCACGGTCTGCACCGACAGCAGCGCCTCGGACGCGCGGCCCGAGGAATTGGCGATCCAGTCCTGATTCTCGCGCGACAGCTTGCGCAGGCGCCGGCCCAGCACCACGATGGGGATGATGATCGCGGGCACGATCAGCAGCACCAGCCCCGTCAGCTTGGCAGAGGTCAGCAGCAGCAGGATCAAGCCGCCAATCAGGATCAGCACATTGCGCAGCGCGATCGACACCGAGGATCCGATCACCGACAGGATCAGCGTCGTGTCTGTGGTGATCCGGCTAAGAACCTCGCCCGTCATGATCTTTTCATAGAATGCGGGCGACATGCCGATCATCCGGTCGAACAGCGCCTTGCGGATATCGGCCACCACACGTTCGCCCAGCCGCGTCACAAGGTAATAGCGCAGGCCGGTGCCGACAGCCATCAGCCCCGCAAGGCCCAGCGCCGCCAGGAAGTAACTGTCCAGCAGCGCCACGGCCGAGGTTTCGAACCCGTCGACCACGCGCCGCGCCGCCAGCGGCAGCGTCAGCGACACCAGCGCCGTGAGAACCAGCGCGGCCAGCGCCGCGCCCAACAACATGCGATACGGTCGGACAAAGGGCCACAAGTCCCGCAGCGCTCCGACACGCCGCGACTTTTCACGCTCTTCCTGACCGGCGTTCTTGACCGCCATCTGTCTCCCCTTCGACGGGAGGGAATAGCCAACCCGGCCCGCGACGGCAAGCACCGAGGCGCGGCCTGCGACGCCCCGGCCCCCGAACCTGCCCGGGGCAAGGCCGCAAGCGCTGGGGCGATGGCCCGTCGCGACCGGGCCGCCGCCGTCTGCGCGACCGGGCCGCCGCCGCGGATCCGCCTTGGCGCGGCGGCGATTCGGATTGCGGCGGGCGAGGTGGTCTCGGTCGGCGCGGCACATCGGCCTGCGGGACCGGAGGGGCGGACCAGCGGCGATGCGGCGATGCGGCGCCGGGGCCTTTGGCGTCAGCCAGGTCCGGGCGGGCTGGAGCCCGCGTGGCAAACGCGCTAAGCGGGGCGCGCACAACAACAGGGGCGGGGCGCAAGGCCATGGCGGAACTGGGAATTGCGGTGATCGGCGCGGGTGTCATCGGGCGCACACATGTGGACACGCTGACGCGGGTGCCCGGCCTGCGGCTCTCTGCCATCTCTGACCCTCTGCCCGACACCGAAGCCCTGGCGCAGGAGCATGGGGTGCCCTTCTACCGCGACCCCGCCGATCTGATCGCCGCCCGTGCCGCCGATGCGGTGGTGATCGCCAGCCCGAACGAGACGCATCTGCCCCTGGGCCGCGCCTGTCTGGAGGCGGGGCTGCCGGTGCTGATGGAAAAGCCGGTCGCCAGCACCCTGGCCGAGGGCGCGGCGCTGGCCGACAGCGTCGCGCAGACCGGCGTGCCGCTGCTGGTCGGTCATCACCGGCGCCACAACCCGATCATCCGCGCCGCCAAGGCCGCCATCGACGCGGGCGAAATCGGCGAGATGGTCACCGCCACGG
>CAYGRI010000525.1:2156-2812 GCA_964352155.1 uncultured Maritimibacter sp.
CCCCCGTATTTCCCGGGATGGCGGGTGCTGGCGGGCAGCGGCGGCCCACTGCTGATCAACACCACCCATGAAATCGACCTGCTGCGCCATTTCTTCGGGCGGGTCGTGCGGGTCAGCGCCGTCACCTCCAACACCCAGCGCGGCAATGCGGTAGAGGACACGGCGGCCGCGATCCTGACCTTTGCCAATGGCGGCATCGCCACGATCACCCAGACGGACGCCGCCGCCGGACCCTGGGCCTGGGATGTATCGGCGGGCGAGAATCCGGCTCGCTTCCCGTCCCATGATGTCTCGGCCCATGCCTATGCGGGCACCCGCGCGGCGCTGAGCCTGCCGGACCTGACCCTGTGGCGACATCCTGCGACGCCGGACTGGACCACGCCGATGACCCCGACCCGGCTGCGCTTTGCCCCGGCGGATGCCTATGTGGCGCAGCTTGCGCATTTCGGCGAGGTCGTGCGCGGCACCGCCGATCCGATCAACCCGGCCAGCGACGGGCTGGAAACGATGCGCGTGGTCGAGGCGATCCGCCAATCCGCCGCGAAAGGCGCCTGCCAAACGCTCTAGCGCCCGCCTATTGAGGACCCGTCTCTGGGCGGCCAACCTTCTGTCGGTCGGCCTCCGAAACGCCCGTCTCCGAAGGGCCAGTCTCGGGG
>CAYGRI010000526.1:0-2810 GCA_964352155.1 uncultured Maritimibacter sp.
CAGGGGGGCGGCTATGGCGGCCCGGCGCCGGCAGGCGATATCGACGACGAAATCCCGTTCTAGGCGCGCCTAGGGCGGTGGCGCGCTGCGCCCCTGCCCTTTTTGCGATATCTGATCACAAACCGGGGCGCCCGGCCTTTTGCGGGCGCCTGAGGGCGGGCCGGTGTCAGCCGGTGTGAGCGGCCAAAGCATCGCCCAGCACGCCCCGGACCACATCGGGCGGCACATCGGCGGTGACAAAGGCCGCGCCGATCGCGCGGGCCAGGATAAAGCGCAACTGCCCGTCCACCACCTTCTTGTCCTGCCCCATCAGCGTCAGTAGTCCCTCGGCATCCGGCAGATCGCCGGGGATGTCGGCCAGATCCGTCTTCATGCCCATGGCGGACAGATGCGCGCGGACCCGGCTGGGCGTTTCCTGAGAACACAGCCCCAGCCGCGCCGAGGTTTCAAAGGCCAGCGCACAGCCGATGGCGACCCCTTCGCCATGCAGCAGACGGTCGGAATAGCCCGTTGCCGCCTCCAACGCATGGCCGAAGGTGTGGCCCAGGTTCAGCAAGGCGCGGTCGCCCTGCTCGGTCTCGTCCCGCGCGACGATGTCGGCCTTCATCTGCACAGACCGGCGCACCGCCTCGCTCCGCAAGGCGGGATCGCCCGCGGCCAGCGCGGGACCGTTCGCTTCGAGCCAGACAAAGAAATCCGCATCGCCCAAAAGCCCGTATTTCACCACTTCGCCATAACCGGCGCGGAAATCGCGCGGGGTCAGAGTGCCCAGCACATCGATATCCGCCAGCACCAGCGCGGGCTGATGAAAGGCGCCGATCAGGTTCTTGCCCTGCGGCGCATTGATCCCGGTCTTGCCGCCCACAGAGCTGTCGACCTGCGCCAGCAAGGTCGTGGGCACCTGAACGAACCGCACCCCGCGCCGCAGCACCGCCGCGGCAAAGCCTACCAGATCGCCGATCACGCCGCCGCCCAGGGCCACCACAACGTCGCGGCGTTCCACATGTTGTTCCAGCAGCCATTCAACGCAGCGAGTGAACTGCGGCCAGGCCTTCGTCGACTCGCCCGCGGGCAGGCAGAGCGCGACGCTGTCGATCCCGGCCTCGGTCAGCGCCGCCTGAAACGGCGGCAGATGCAGACCCGCGACCGTTTCGTCGGTGACGATGGCGACCCTTGACCGACGCAACAAGGGCGCGATCCGGGCGCCAGCGCTGGCGATCAGCCCCACGCCGATCAGCACGTCATAAGACCGGTCGCCAAACGCCACATGGACCACATCGCTCATGTCATCGTCTCCAGCACATCGGGGCGAGTCGCCAGCACCGCCGTGACTTTCAGCGCCATCTCCTCGATGGCATATTCCGGCCGGGCCTCGGCCCGCAGATCGGCGCGCGCATAGATCGGATCGCGCGCAAGATACAGCTCTTTCAGCGTCTCATAGGGGTTGCCGGTGCGCAGCAGCGGGCGCGATGTCTTGTGTCGCACCCGCGCCCACAACAGATCGAGATCCGCCCGCAGCCACACCGCCACCCCGCTCTTAGAGATCGTGGCGCGGTTGACCTCGGACAGATAGGCGCCGCCGCCGGTTGACAGCACGCAGGGCCCGCCGTTCAGCAAGCGGGCGATCACCTGGGTCTCTTTCTGGCGAAAGAACGCCTCGCCATAGCGTTCGAATATCTCGGGTATCGACAGATTCGAGGCGCGCACGATCTCAGCATCCGAATCAACGAAGGGCACGGCCAGATACCGCGCCAGCGCGTTCCCGACCGCAGTCTTGCCCGATCCCATCATCCCCACAAGGACGACCGTCTTTTTCAGCCGATACCTCAAAACGGCACACACCTGTCCAAAAGTTTCTGCCCGCGCCAGTGTGAATGGCGTGTCAGCGCGCAAAATGCCATATAAGAAACAGCAGACGCCGCAACCAACGACGGCACGATACGGGGCACGGGCATATGCGAATACTCTTCAAGCTTATCCTTATCCTGTTGATATTGGGGGGGATCGGCCTTGTGGGCTATGCTTATCTTGGCGATCTCTCGCCGGACCAGCAGGACGTGACAGAACCGGTGATTCTGGATGGCGGTTAGACCTTTCGACGTTTTACTGGCCCTGGCACTGGGTGTGGCGAGCGGCGCGGCGGCGCAGGATCGCCCCTTGTCGGCGATCGACTGGCTGTCGGACCGCATCGACACCCCGCCCGAACCGCGCATCACCGAACCCGCCATATCCGATGGCGCGGGGATCGAACAGATCACCGTGACCCCTTTGGGCGCACCGGTGATGGGGGCGGTAGGGCTGTTGCCGACCTCTGTCACCGGGTTGCCGCGGGAACTGTGGGGCAACAGCCGCAGCACCGAACTCGCCGCCCTGTTCGAGCGGTTGCGGGGCGGGCTGATCCCGGGGCTGCAGGATCTGCTGCTGACACTGCTGCTGGCAGAGCTGGATCCGCCTGCCGACACCGACCGCGATCAGGTGCTTTTTCTGGCGCGGGTCGATACCTTGATGGCGCTGGGCGCGGTGGATCAGGCCCAGGCCCTGCTGGAACGCGCGGGCCCGGACGACGCGGAAAGCTTCGCGCGCTGGTTTGACGCCAGCCTGCTGACCGGCACCGAAGACGAGGCCTGCGACGCCCTGGGCCGCGCCCCCGATCTGGCGCCGCGTCTGCCCGCGCGGATCTATTGCCTGGCGCGCGCCGGGGATTGGGACGCCGCCGCCGTGACGCTGGAAACCGGCCCCGTGCTGGGCGAGTTGACCGGCGCCGAGGATGCGATTCTGGCGCGCTACCTGCAACCCGATGTGTTCGAAGG
>CAYGRI010000527.1:0-2799 GCA_964352155.1 uncultured Maritimibacter sp.
TCGTCCGCCGCCGACGAAATCTCGGACGCGCTGCCCCGGACTTCCTGGGCATTCGCAGCGACGGACCGGATGGTCTCGAGCAGACCCGCCAACGCCTCGTTGAAATCGATGCGCAGCCCCTCGTAATCTGCCTCGAACTCCGTGTCGATCCGGGCTGTCAGATCGCCTTTCGCCAGCTTTCCCAGACCGGTGCGGAGGCCGTCGACCACCTTGGCCTGCGCCTGGGCGCGCGCCTTGCGGTCGCGTTCCGCCTCGACCAGCGCGCGCTGCGCCGCGGTGACATCCGTCGCGATCATGACATGGCGCAACAGCGCCCCGTCGGCATCCTTGACCGGCGTGATCGCCCCCTCCACGATCGCATTCTCGCCGGACGGGCGCAGGATGTCGAAGCGTCCGATCACGGGTTTGCCGCTGCGCAGGGACGCCATCGCCGCCTCCTTGTCTTCCAGCCGCAGGAACCGGTCAGGCGACTGCCCGACGACGTCTTCCAGGGACAGCCCCAGCAGGGTGCAGAACGCGTCGTTGGCATCGAGCATCCGGTGGTCCGGGGAAATCTCGGCGCGCACCTGGTAGCGGTCGATGGACTCCATCACCGCGCGGTTCAGGAAGGTCGACGTGATGTCCTTGATCTCGACCACAAAGCCCAGGGGCGCCCCGTCTGGATCGTGCACCTCGGCCAGATCGACCATCAGACGCAGATCCCCGACGGCCGCGGAGACCTGGCCGGGCAATGTCGACGGAGCCTCCAGCCGGTCTTCGACCCGGGCCAGAATGTCCGCCGGCAGCAGGTCCGCCAGGGTCCGTCCTGCCAGGCCCTGCCCATCCTCGGCCCCCCCGCCTTCCGGGAATTCGCATGGGTGGGCGGCGAGAAAGTCGTTGACCGCCCGGTTTGCGTGCAGAATGACCCGGTCCTTGTCCACCATCATGATGGCTGCGGTCGTCGCCCCGAAGGCCGCCCCGCGAAAGGCGCTGTGAATCCGTTCCTCTTCTGCCTGCATGAGCTTTTGGCGCAGTTCCTCCAGGCGGGCGGCGATCTGTCCGATCTCGTCCCGCCGCGCGGCGAAGGGCACTTCGGTGTCCAGTTCCCCCTCGGAGATCCGCACAACTACGGACGTGACCCGTTTCAAGGGGCGCGACAATGTGGAGGATATCAACACCCCCAGAACCGACGCCAACAGCATCGCCAGAAGTCCGGCCAGAACCAGCATCCGCCGCATTTCGTAAACGGGGGCAAGGGCTTCTGCCTCGTTGACATCCACCACCGCGGCCCAGGTACTCCCGAACACCTGAACCGGGCGGTAGGCGCGAATCACCGCCACGCCACCGCGATTCGCTGCCAGTTGAATTCCCGCCTCGCCAGCTACGGCTTGCGCGGCCTCATCCCCGTGGAACCGTTCCTCCAGGATCGTCGGAGCCTCTGCGCCAATCCGGTTCGATCGCAACAAACGATCCGGCCCGACAAGCGCGAAGTCCATCGGCACGCCAAGATCGCCGGCGTTATTGGCAATGGCATTGACCTTGTTGTCGGGCATCTGAATAGCCACCACGCCGATCCGCTGGCCGAACAGGAACACCGGCTGTGCCAGAAACGCGGCGGGCGCCCCGAAACTGGGGGCATATCGTTCGTAATCCACGAAGACCTGTTCGCCTTCGCCCACCTCCAGCGCGCCGCGGAACGCCCGCGCCAGGCCGGACTCCTTCCACTGCCCCGTCACCATATTGGTGCCGAAGTCATCTTCCTTGACGACCGAGTAAAGAAGGTTGCCCGCTGTATCGAACAGGAAAACGTCGTAATATCCCATCTTCGACAGCCGTGAGAGGAAGGCGCCGTGAAACTCGCCATGGCTGGAGGAGTAGGACGATTGTTCTGTCGCGCGGGCGAGGTTCTGACGCTCGCCAAGGGGATACGGGTTCTCGTCGATGTATTGCCGGCGCAGTTCGGCCCCCGCCGTATCGCCCAGCAAGCCCCACCCGCGCTCAAACGCGGAAATCGCCCGGCCGGTCACTGCTTCGCTGGCAAGCGAATCAACATCGATCTTCAGATCTTGAAAGTACGTCTCCACTTCGGCGACGTTGCTGGACAGCTGCGCCTCGACCCGCAATTTCGTTTCGGCGATCGTGGCGCGGCTTTGGTTGCGGTTGACCAGGGCGCCCAGAAACACCACCGCCAAGGCGACCAGAAGGACCATCATCGCAGGCAGTTTCCACGTGATGCGAAGGTTATTCAAAAGAGTCATGAAACCGCCTTTGTGTCCGGGACGACGCGTCCGAGGGGTTATGCGATACGCATGAATTAAGGATTAAACGCTACGGGTCGCGCCGAATGGCCAGTCCAGGCGCGAATGCGCCTTGACGCGGTCGCGGGTGCTTTCTATTGAAGCCGTCACTCTGGCGAGTTGGCGGAGTGGTGACGCAGCGGATTGCAAATCCGTGTACACCGGTTCGATTCCGGTACTCGCCTCCACGTTACCCTGCAGGCACGGCGCCTAGGCGCGCACCCCGAGCGCAAGCGCGGCGGAGCGTTCCGCGCCGGCCCCGCTGCTATGGTCCGCAGGGTCCGCAGGCGATTGCCCGGGGCCTTTGGGGATCAGTGCTGGCCGTCAAAGCCTGGGGTCCGCATCTACCTTCAGGCAACCGGCCCGCACTCTCAGACAGCCTGTTCCAAGCGCAACGCCTTGGAGTTGCTTGCGGACTCTTGCTGCGGGCCGCAGGCTTTGGGGTGAAGGGTCACACTCCCTCGGCGCGTGTGGCTATGGTGGTGGCGCCGGGTTGGGACCGGGTTGGCGCCGGGGTTGGGGC
>CAYGRI010000528.1:0-2798 GCA_964352155.1 uncultured Maritimibacter sp.
ATCCATACCCCGCCATGCTGCTGGATGAGCCCACAGCCAGCCTCGATGCCACCAACCGCGAGGTCGTGCTGCGCCTGATCGAGGACGCCAAGACCCGTGGCGCCGCCATCATCGGCATCTTCCATGACGAGGCCGCCCGCGCCCGCGTCTGTGACCGAGAGATCGACGTGACCCAGTTCACCCCGGGGATCGCCGCATGACCCAGGGACGCGTGATCGCCGTTGTCGGCCCCTCTGGCGTGGGCAAGGACAGCGTGATGGCCGGCATTCACGGCGCCCTGCCCGCGCTGCATCTGGTGCGCCGTGTGATCACCCGCGCGCCAGAGCTGGGGGGCGAAGATTATGACGCCGTCACGGTGGAGGCCTTTGAGGACATGGTCCGCGACAAGGCCTTTGCAATCCACTGGGGTGCACATGGGCTGTTCTATGGCATCCCGTCCAAGGTGCAGGACCATCTTGCCGATGGCACCGATTGCCTTGTGAACTTCTCCCGCAAAGCGCTAGCGGACGCCGCCGCCTTGTTCCCCCGGTTCGTGGTGCTCAACATCACCGCCCGGCCCGAGACGCTGGCCCAACGCCTGGCCGCCCGGGGGCGCGAGACAGAGGCCGAAATCGCCAACCGCCTGAAACAGGCGGCAAAGCCCCTGCCCGAGGGGCTGAACGTGATCCACCTGTCCAATGACGGGCCGCTGGCCGACACCGTGGCGCGCGCGGTGGCCTTGCTTCAACCTGCGAGCGTGTAGCGGTGGATCAACTCGAATCGCCCGTCCTGCCGTTCACCGCACAGCGCGATCTGGTCGATCACGAAGGGCGCTGGCAGGTCGGGCAGATGGCGGGCGGCGACATCCGCCCAGGCGGGCGCGTCCGGTTTCGGCAAGCGGCCCGACAGGGTCATGTGGAACCGGAACTCCTCCATCACATAAGGGTAGCCCCATTGCTGCAAAAGCGCGTCCTGCCGCGGGGACAATCCGCTTTTGCGGCGGCGCGCCAGCTCCGCCTCGCTCGGGGGCGCGCGGTATGCGTCGATCTCCCGCACACAGGCATCGGCGACGGCGCGCAGGTTGTGCGTCTCCCCGCGCGGGGTCAGGGCCAGAAACGAGCCCAGCACCGTCAGATCCAGCCCGTCACAGACCGCCGGCTCGATCTGCCGCGCCAGCGCGGTGACAGAGCTGCTCAGATCGTGGAACGCCCGCCCTTCGGCCAGGCGAAACGGCGGTTTCAAGGTGCCGTGAAAGCCATATTTGCGCGGTGTCATCGTAATGTCATGCAACCCGGCGACATCCGGTTGATCCTCGTCGCATCCAGCGATCACATCCCACCCCAACCATGTCGCGCCGAACGCCGCCAGCGCCCCGGCAGGCGGTACATAATAAATCGCAAAACGAGAGTATGACATGAATTCCCCTTTTCCCACGCCGTCTTTGGAAAACGCATGTGACACCAGCGTGTCAGACGACCTGTGTCTGGCCAATGCGCGGCTGGTTCTTGCCGATGGGGTGCTGACCGGGGCGGTCACCATCGAACAGGGCGTCATCACCGCGATCGCCGAGGGGGATCAAATTCCCGACGGGGCCATCGACTGCGCGCAGGATTACGTCCTGCCGGGGCTGGTCGAGCTGCACACCGACAATGTGGAACGGCATATCGAACCCCGCCCCGAGGTGGATTGGCCGCATCTGCCCGCGCTGGTGGCGCATGATGCCGAACTCGCCTCGGTCGGGATCACCACCGTGTTCGACGCCATGCGCATCGGGTCCATCCTCGGTGGCAAGGGGCGCACCGCCACCTATGCGCGCAAACTGGCGGACGAGCTGTTGGCCGCCCGGTCCGAAGGCCTGTTCAAGATCAGCCATTTCCTGCATCTTCGGGCCGAGACCTGTTCCGACACCCTGCTGGACGAACTCGCAAGCTTTGGCCCCGAGGACCGGGTCGGCATCGTCAGCCTGATGGACCACACGCCCGGCCAGCGCCAGTTCCGCGACACCGCGGCGCTTAAGACCTATGTCACCAAAAAGCGCGGCCTGACCGACGCGGAATTCGCCGACCACGTCAAGAACATGCTGGCGCTGCAAGAACGCAATGGCGCCAGACACGAGGCGGCCTCCGTTGCCGAAGCGAACCGCTTTGGCGCCGTTCTGGCCAGCCATGACGACACGACCGCCGAACAAGTCGCCACCTCTGCCAGAAACGGCGTCACCTTCGCCGAATTCCCGACAACGGTCGAGGCCGCCGAAGCCTGCCGCAGCCATGGCATCGCCGTGATGATGGGCGCCCCCAACCTGATCCGGGGCGGATCGCATTCCGGCAATGTGGCGGCCCACGATCTGGCGCAGGCCGGGCTGCTCGACATCATCTCGTCGGATTACGTGCCTTCTGCCCTGCTGCTGTCGGCCTTTGAGCTGTCGCGGATCTGGCGGGACGATCTGCCCCGCGCCGTCGCAACGGTCACGGCCACCCCGGCCAAGGCCAGCGGCCTGACAGACCGGGGCAGTCTGGCGGAGGGTCTGCGCGGCGATGTGATCCGGGTGCGCGAGATCAAGCAGACGCCCTTTATCCGGGGGGTCTGGAGCCGGGGCGCGCGGGTGTGACAGGCGGATCGGCGCGCCGGGATCCCGTCCCAGTAGCCGGGCCATCGGTTCGGGGCCATCGGTTCGGGGCCGAGACTCCTGGGGGCGAGACTCCGGGGGGCGAGATGGCCGCAACCTGCGCCCTCAGCTTCGAATACTGCGCCACAGCAGCGCCAGGAAGCCCGTATTCGCCAGCGCCAGCGCCGCGAGGATCCACAACATCGCCGCCGGC
>CAYGRI010000529.1:0-2791 GCA_964352155.1 uncultured Maritimibacter sp.
TCAAGCAGGCGTTCGCCGACAAGGGCATCATCTACGAACACCGCCTGATCGACGATATGGTCGCCTGCGCGCTGAAATGGAACGGCGGCTATGTCTGGGCCTGCAAGAATTATGACGGCGACGTGCAATCCGACACCGTCGCGCAGGGCTACGGCTCTTTGGGGCTGATGACCTCGGCGCTGATGACCCCCGATGGCAAGATCGTCGAGGCAGAGGCCGCCCACGGCACCGTCACCCGCCATTACCGTCAGCATCAGGCGGGCAAGCAGACCTCTACCAACTCCATCGCGTCGATCTATGCCTGGACCGGCGGGCTGAAGCACCGGGCGAAGCTGGATGAGAACATCGCCCTGCAAGCCTTTGCCAGAACACTGGAAAAGGTGGTTGTCGAAACGGTCGAAAGCGGCGTGATGACCAAGGATCTGGCGCTGCTGGTGGGGCCGGATCAAAGCTGGCAAACGACCATGGGCTTCCTCGAAAAAATCGACGCGAATCTGGATCAAGCCCTCGGCGGGTAAACGCTCGGCGCGCCGGGGCCGCGAAGACCCGCATGCCGCCCGTCAGAGCCGCGCCAACACCCAAGCCGGCCATCGCGTCGGCTTGGGACTGCCTCCGGTGCGGACGGGCGCGGGGACGACCGCCACGCGCCCCGTTGACGGGTCAGTAAGACTGCCCTAGTTTCCGCGCATGCGAAAGGACCTGCCGAACGAAGTGCAACATACGGCCCTGGACGATGTTCAGGGGCTGGGCATCGGCATCTTCCTGTGCGGCGCCGGGATCCACATTCTGACCAGCGCGGGGCTGATCACCGGCCAGACCGCCGGGATCGCGGTTATCCTGTCCTATCTGACCGGCTGGTCCTTCGGCGCGGTGTTCTTTGTCATCAACCTGCCCTTCTATATCGTCGCTTACCGGCGGCTGGGGCTGGAATTCACCCTGAAATCCCTAGCCTCCGTCACCTTGCTGTCGGTGGTCACAGAGCTGCTGCCCCAAGGCTGGAGCGTTGGCCAGATCCACCCCGCCCTCGCCGCCGTGCTGTTCGGAACCATGGTCGGGCTGGGCCTGCTGGCGATGTTCCGTCACAACGGGTCGCTGGGTGGGCTGGGCGTCGTCGCGCTGGTCGTACAAGACAGCACCGGCTTCAAGGCGGGCTATGTGCAACTGATCGTCGACGCGGTTATCTTCGCGATCGGCTTTCTTCTTTTTCCGTTCTGGGTCATCCTCTGGTCATTGCTTGGCGCGGTCGTTCTGAACCTCGTCATCGCCTTCAACCACCGCCGCGACCGCTATATCGCCACCTGAGGCTCCATGACCTATCTGTACCTGATCCTGGCGATTCTGGCAGAGACCATCGGCACCACCGCGCTTCAGGCCAGCCAGCAATTCACCCGCGCAGGCCCGGCGGTTGTGGTTGTGATAAGTTATGCCGTCAGCTTTTATTTACTGGCGCTGGTCCTGCGCACAATGCCCGTCGGCGTGGCCTATGCGATCTGGTCCGCCCTGGGCATCGTCTTTATCGCCGCAATCGGATTTCTTGTCTTTGGCCAAAGGCTTGACGCGCCCGCGCTGCTTGGGATCGGCCTTATCATGGCCGGTATTCTGGTGATACATCTGTTCTCGTCCAGCGGCACGCACTGAAGACGGACCGGCATGCGCCCCGCTAACGGTAACGTCTGATTCACCTTGATCGCGTAGCAGCAGGAGATCGCTATACGCAAAGGAGAATCCTTGTGGTCACCACAGTCGCTGCCTCACACAACCCCCTGATCGGGCTGACCCCCGGCGCCAAAGCCTCCGCCGAAACGGTGGGCCCGCAGCCCGTCTCTCGGCCCATCGCCGATCCCGCCAATCCGGAATTCGCCGCCGTGGTCCAGGACGGCCGCGGCCATATCAGCAGCCCCGACGGCAGCACCCCGTCCGAGTGGGAGGTCCGCTTTGGCGGCAAATCCAGCTCCGGCGTTGCCTCCGCCCCCAATCTCGCCGCCGACGCCCGCGCAGAGGCCGAGACCGCGCTGCAGATTGCCGTCGACACCGGCCAGGCACTGCACACCACGATCGAGGCCGCGATTGTCGCAAAGCTCGGGCCGGGCTCCGACGGGACGGACGCGCAAGGCAATGCCGGCACCGGCACCACCGCCGACCGTCTGGCCCGTCAGGCCGCAGAGCAGATGCAATGGCGCACACCCAGCAAATGATTTCAGCCGAAACAGGCTGAAACCCCGTTGTGAACCGATAACATCCGCTTTCCCTCTGGCCTTTTGGCGGCGCGCGTACTACGCCCCGGCCAAACTCCCCCAAGAGGCTGCAGATGGACCTTCGCAATATCGCGATCATTGCCCATGTCGACCACGGAAAAACCACCCTGGTCGACGAACTTCTGAAACAATCCGGCGCCTTCCGCACGGGCCAGCAGGTCTCGGAACGGGCGATGGATTCCAACGACCTGGAACGCGAGCGCGGGATCACCATCCTGGCCAAATGTACCTCGGTGGAATGGAAGGGCGCGCGCATCAACATCGTCGACACCCCCGGCCACGCCGATTTCGGGGGCGAGGTGGAACGGATTCTGTCCATGGTCGACGGTGTCGTGCTGCTGGTCGATGCCGCCGAAGGGCCGATGCCACAGACGAAATTCGTGACGTCCAAGGCCCTAGCGCTGGGATTGCGGCCGATTGTGGTGCTCAACAAGGTCGACAAGCCCGATGCCGAACCCGACCGGGCGCTGAACGAATGCTTTGACCTGTTCGCCGCGCTGGACGCAGATGACGATCAGCTCGACTTTCCGCATGTG
>CAYGRI010000530.1:0-2777 GCA_964352155.1 uncultured Maritimibacter sp.
GGCTGGGCATCTTCGCCAGCTTCGTGGGCGGCATCATCTCTTGGGTGTTTCTGGTGCTGCTGGCGCGCCCGCTGAGCATCATCGCCGTCCGGTTCTCGCCGTTCGATTTCTTTGCGATGATCATGATGGCGCTGGCGCTGCTGGTGGTTCTGAGCCGGGGCAACATGCTCAAGGGCTTGATCGCCGGGTTCTTCGGAATGCTAATCTCGCTGCCGGGGCTGGACCCGATTGGCGGCAATTACCGGTTCACCTACGGGTTCGAAGACCTGCGCGACGGGTTCAAGCTGCTGCCGGTGCTGGTCGGGCTGTTCGCCGGCAATCAGGTGTTGGCCGAGGTCCTGCGCCCCGGCGGAGAACGGGCCACGGCCGGGGTCCGGCAAAGCCTGAAGGGCATGTTCATGAGCTGGGCCGACATGGTCCGCCACGGCTGGGGGATGCTGCGCGGCTCGCTGATCGGAACTTGGATCGGGATCCTGCCGGGCGTCGGCGCGAATATCGGGTCGGCCTTTGCCTATTCGGTTGCGCAATCGTTCAGCAAACGGCCTCAGGATTTCGGCAAGGGGTCGGAAGAGGGCGTCATCGCCTCGGAATCGGCCAACAACGCCACCGTCGGCGGGGCGCTGGTGCCGCTGTTCGCGCTGGGCATCCCCGGCAGC
The DNA here is from genome assembly GCA_964352155.1 of uncultured Maritimibacter sp. Lineage (GTDB taxonomy): Bacteria > Pseudomonadota > Alphaproteobacteria > Rhodobacterales > Rhodobacteraceae > Psychromarinibacter. Next base: position 657 of record CAYGRI010000530.1, read on the forward strand.
GTGGTGGATGCGATCCTGATCGGCGGGCTGATCATCCACGGGCTGCAACCAGGGCCTGGCCTCTATCGCTCCAACCCCGAATTCGTCGAGACCATTCTGGCCTCCGTGCTGATCGCCAACATCGTGATGCTGGGCGTCATGTACGCGGCCACCGGGGTGATCGCCCGAATCGCCTCTGTGCCCACCAAGCTGCTGTTGCCGGGGGTTCTGGTGCTGTGCGTCATCGGTTCCTTCGCACTGGCCAACAACTGGTTCGACGTGATCGTGATGCTGGCCTTCGCCGTCATCGGCTTTGCGATGGAGCGCAAGAAATACCCTCTGGCTCCGCTGGTCATCGGCCTGGTGCTGGCCCCGATCGCCGAGGATTCGTTCCGCAAGGCCACGATGTTCACCGGCGGCAGCGTCTGGCCGCTGCTGGCCACACCGGTGCCGATCCTGTGCGTCCTTCTGACCGTGGGCATGTGGTACATGATGTTCAGGATTCGCCGCCATGACTGAGCCCTCCCGCTCGACCGCCAGCCGCGCGCTGGCCCTTGTCGTCTCGCTGCATGTCGAGATCTTTCTGCTGATCTTTTGCGGCATCATCTTTCTGGGCACCGGGCGCACCAGCGGGCCGGTCTTTGACGTGGTTGGGCCGGATCTGCTGCCCACCGTGACGGCGGGCATCGTCGCCGCGCTGACCGTGCTGCAGATCGGGGCAGAGGTGCTGCGGGCCCGGCGCACTCCGCCGCCGCCGATCCGGATCGACCCGCTGGTGCTGCGCAATCTGGCGCTGTTCGGTGCCGCGACGACGCTGTTCGTCGTGGCGGTGGCGCGGGGCTGGCTGCCCTTTGCCCTGGCCACCTGCGTCTTCATCACCTTCAACACGATGCTTCTGTCGAACCGTCTGAACGCGCGGGATGCCGCCATCGGCGCCGCCTCGGGGCTGGCGCTGGGGATCGTCCTGCAATTCATGTTCACCCGCGTCCTGTTCATCGACCTGCCAGGATAGAGAGATGCGCCGCCGCGCCCTGCCCTTCTCGCCCTGCCCTTCACGCCACGCCTGCCGCAAGGCTGCCGCACCGCCCGCCGTTCCGCGCCGATCAGGAGCCCGCCATGACCCGCCCCCCGAACCTTCTGTTCCTGTTTTCGGATCAGCACGCGGCCCAGATCGCCGGTTGCTACGGCGACCCCATCGCCGAAACCCCCGCGCTGGACCGGCTGGCCGCCGAAGGCGTGACCTTTGACGCCGCCTATTGCCCGTCGCCGCTGTGCACCCCGTCGCGGATGTCGGCCATGACCGCGCGCCACCCCCACCGCAACGGGGTCTGGGGCAATGAGGATGTCCTGCATTCCGGCCTGCCGACCTTTGCCCATTGTCTGGGGGCCGCCGGAATGGCGCCAACGCTGGTGGGGCGCCTGCACTCGCTGGGTCCGGACCAATTGCTCGGATATGCCACACGCGAGGTTGGGGATCATCACGCGAACTGGTCGGGCGTGCCCCGGGTCAGCATGGGGCCGCTGCAGGGAACCGCCTCGCCGCTGCGGGCCAGCCTGCGCCAATCGGGCACCGGGCAAAGCGCCTATGAGGTCAAGGACGAGGATGTGACAAAAGCCGCCCTCGCCCGTCTGGACAGCCTTGCAGACGAGATCGCCAGCGGCCGGCGGGACCGCTTTGCGATGACGGTGGGCCTGATGCTGCCCCATGCCCCCTTCGTCGCCCGCGCGGCGGATTACCGGCATTTCGAAGGCCGGGTCGGCCTGTCTCCGCTGCGCCGCCCCCCGGATACGCCAGAGCATCCCTGGCTTGCCGCCTGGCGCGAGACCTGCGGGATCGTGGAGGTCACCGAGGCCGAGGAACTCCGCGCCCGCACCGCCTATTACGCGCTGGTGATGTCGATGGATCGCATGATTGGCCGGATCCTCGACCGGCTCGAGGCGCTGGGCCTCGCCGAGAACACACTGGTCGTCTATGCCTCGGACCACGGCGAGCAAATCGGCGCCCATGGCCATTGGTGGAAGCACACGTTCTATGAGGCCTCGGTGCGGATCCCGGTCATCCTGCGCTGGCCCGCCGGATTGCCGCACGGGCAGCGGCGCGCGCAGGTCGTGAACCTTGTGGATCTGACGGCCACCATGCTG
>CAYGRI010000531.1:0-2769 GCA_964352155.1 uncultured Maritimibacter sp.
GCCCCGGCCCGCCCGAACCGCTGCCAGTTGTTCGGCCCCGGTTCGCGCCCTGCGATCTTTGAAAAGATGGCCGCCAGCGTCGCCGATGTGATCAACCTCGATCTGGAGGATTCCGTCGCCCCCGATGACAAGGCCGAGGCGCGCAAGACCGTGATCGAGGCCGTCGGTGACATCGACTGGGGCAACAAGAGGCTGTCGATCCGGATAAACGGGCTGGACACCCCCTATTGGTACCGCGACGTGGTGGATCTGCTGGAACAGGCGTCGGACCGGCTGGACCAAATCATGATCCCCAAGGTGGGCTGCGCCGCCGATGTCTATGCGGTGGATGCGCTGGTCTCGGCCGTCGAGGCGGCCATGGGGCGCCAGAAGCGGATCAGCCTGGAGGTGATCATCGAATCCGCAGCCGGGATCGCCCATGTGGAAGAGATCGCCGCCAGCTCGCCCCGCCTGCAGGCGATGTCCCTGGGAGCGGCGGATTTCGCAGCGTCGATGGGGATGCAGACCACCGGCATCGGCGGCACACAGGACGATTACTACATGCACCGCGAGGGGCAGAGATACTGGTCCGACCCCTGGCATTGGGCGCAGGCCGCCATCGTCGCCGCCTGCCGGACCCATGGCGTGCTGCCGGTCGACGGGCCGTTCGGCGATTTCTCGGACGAAGACGGGTTTCTGGCGCAGGCCCGACGCTCCGCCACCTTGGGGATGGTCGGCAAATGGGCGATCCACCCGAAACAGGTGGCCTTGTCGAACCAGGTTTTCACCCCCTCCGCCGCCGCCGTGACCGAAGCGCGCGAGATCCTGGCCGCCATGGAAACGGCCAAGGCCAGCGGCGCGGGGGCCACTGTCTACAAGGGGCGGCTGGTCGACATCGCCTCGATCAAGCAGGCCGAGGTGATTGTGCGTATGTCCGAGATGATCTCGGACTGACGCGCCCGGGGCCGTGGCCGGTTGATCCCATGTCCCTAGTTCGAGGATTTCTTGCCGCTGCCCCGCGCGGGCCGGGCCACATCCGAATAATCCCGCAGCCCCAGCAATCCGAGGTCACAGGCGCGGCTGCAATCGGCAGCATCCCCGCCGATGTCGTCGATCGACATCACCGCGTCCGTCGCCATCCCTTCGAACCGCGGATCGTCGCATTCGCCGTCGTTCGGGTAGTCGCCCCCGTCGTCACCAAAGTCGATAGCCTCGCAATTCGTCGCAGCCAACGCATCGGCAAAGACCCAAAGCCGGATCTGTCCCCGTTCATAGGCCGCGCGACAATCGGTGGCGTCACGGCCCAGGTCTTCCCAATCGAGCGTGGTGGCCATGCCCGTTCCAAAGAAGCGCCGGTCGTCGCATTCCCCGTCGCGGACGTAATTGCCGCTGTCGTCGCCAAAATTCATCGTCTGCGCCATCGACGGCGAAGCGGTCGCCATCAAAAGCCCGAATGCCAGCACCCATCTCATGCCTTGCCCTCCTGCGGTTTGCGTGCACCTTAGCCTCCGATGCAACCGCTGAACAGCCTTGCCGGTCGCGCCACCTTGTCTCGGGCCGCCCAGAATGCGACTGTCTGGCGCGAAAAAGACAAGGACACGGACATGACCGGAAAAGTCGCCCTGATCACCGCCGGGGGCAGCGGCATGGGCGCCGCCGCCGCCCGCCGCCTCGCTGCCGATGGCTACCACGTCGCCATCCTGTCCTCTTCGGGCAAGGGAGAGGCGCTCGCCGTTGACCTGGGCGGCGTCGGCGTGACCGGATCGAACCTCGAGGTTGAGAGCCATCAGGCGCTGGTCGACAAGGCGATGGCGGCATGGGGCCGGGTCGATGTGGTGGTCAATTCGGCGGGGCATGGCCCCAAGGGGCCGGTGCTGGACCTGACCGATGACGACTGGCATCTGGGCATGGATGTCTACCTGATGAACGTGATCCGCCCCACCCGGATCGTCGCGCCGATCATGGCCGCGCAGGGCGGCGGCGCGATCGTCAACATCTCGACCTATGCGACGTTCGAACCGGACGAGCGCTTTCCCACCTCGGGCGTGTTCCGCGCGGGGCTGGCCGCCTTTACCAAACTGTTCTGCGACAAATACGGCCCCGACAACCTGCGCATGAACAACGTGCTCCCCGGTTTCATCGACAGCCGGCCGCACACCCCCGACCGGTTCGCCACCGCCGCGCTGCGCCGCGTAGGCTCTGCCGACGAGGTGGCCAGCCTGATCGCGTATCTGGCGTCGGACGAGGCCGGCTACATCACCGGGCAGAACATTCGCGTCGACGGCGGCATCAGCCGGTCGGTCTGATCCTTGCAAAATGGCGTTGCGGGGATCATATCCCCCCGCAACGCCGACAACCGGGACCTCGCAATGAACCACTACCTCGACTTCGAAAAGCCGCTTGCCGAGATCGAGGGCAAGGCCGAAGAGCTGCGCGCCATGGCGCGGGGCAATGAGGCGATGGATGTCGACAAGGAAGCCAACGCGCTGGACCAGAAGGCTCATGCCTTGCTGGCGGATCTGTACAAGGGCCTGTCGCCCTGGCGCAAATGCCTGGTCGCGCGGCACCCCGACCGGCCGCATTGCAAGGATTACATCGAGGCGCTGTTCACCGAGTACACGCCCCTGGCCGGGGACCGGAACTATGCCGACGATCTGGCGGTGATGGGCGGGCTGGCCCGGCTGGACGGGCGCCCGGTGGTGGTGATCGGTCATGAAAAGGGCCACGACACCCGCACCCGGATCGAGCGCAATTTCGGCATGGCCCGGCCCGAGGGCTACCGCAAGGCGA
>CAYGRI010000532.1:0-2744 GCA_964352155.1 uncultured Maritimibacter sp.
CTTCAAGCGCGGCGGCGTCTTTGCGATGGAACTCGGCGGCCCCGAGGTCGGGCGCGGCTGTGGCGGGCGCGGCATCATCCACGGCTTTGAGCTGCTGGAAAAGCTGGGTTTTCACGACTGGGATTTCGACTATGTACTGCTCGACTTTCTGGGCGATGTGGTCTGCGGCGGCTTCGGTCTGCCGATCGCCCGCGACATGGCGCAGAAGGTGATCCTGGTCGCCTCGAACGACCTGCAATCGCTGTACGTGGCCAACAACGTCTGCTCGGCGGTGGAATACTTCCGCAAGCTGGGCGGCAATGTCGGTGTCGCGGGTCTGGTGGTCAACAAGGACGACAATTCCGGCGAGGCGCAGGCCTTTGCCAAAGCCGCTGGCGTGCCGATCCTGGCCTCGATCCCGCAAGACGACGACTTGCGCAAGAAATCCGCCTCTTACCAGATCGTTGGCACGGCGACGAGCCCCTGGGGCGCGCTGTTCGGCGAACTGGCCGAAGCGGTAGCGGGCGCCCCGCCGATCCGTCCGGCTCCGCTGGATCAGGACGGGCTGCTGGCGCTGTTCGACGCCTCTGACACCGGTGCGGATTTCGTGCTGGAACCGGCCACGGACGAAGACATGCGCGGCAAATTCGCCGCCCCGAAAGCCTCGTTGGAGGTGATCTATGACGAGGCTTGATCCCGCCCCGCACGGTCAAGGCCCGGCAGGGCGTCCCGGGATCGCTGCGTGATGGCAGGCGAAGTGACATATGACGAGGCCGGAGCCGCCGAAGTACAGATGGGCACGGCGGTGTCCTCCGATGCGCCCGTCCTGGAAGGTGACCCGGGCCTTGGCTGCCATTCCGGATCGAAGATGGAAGAGGCCGCGCGCCGGGCTGGTCAGTCCGACCTGCTGGACCAGTACGCGCGCGACTATCCGCAAGGCCCGCATGACAAGCCGCAATCAATGTGCCCGGCCTTTGGCTCGCTGCGCGTCGGTCTGCGGATGAAGCGGGTGGCGACGGTGCTGTCCGGCTCTGCCTGCTGCGTCTATGGGCTGACCTTCGTGTCGCATTTCTACGGTGCGCGGCGGTCCGTCGGCTATGTGCCGTTCAACTCGGAATCGCTGGTCACGGGCAAGCTGTTCGAAGACATCCGCGATTCGGTGCATGAACTGGCTGATCCCGACCGCTACGATGCGATTGTCGTCACCAACCTTTGCGTCCCGACCGCCTCTGGCGTGCCGCTGCGGCTGCTGCCGGACGAGATCAACGGCGTGCGCGTCGTGGGCATCGACGTGCCCGGTTTCGGCATCCCGACCCATGCCGAGGCCAAGGACGTGCTGGCCGGGGCCATGCTGAACTACGCCCGCAAAGAGATTGAAGCCGGTCCGGTACAGGCGCCCGAGGGCGGCACCTCGGATCGTCCGACCGTGACCCTGCTGGGAGAGATGTTTCCCGCCGACCCGATGATCATCGGGGCGATGCTGGCGCCAATGGGGCTGGCGGTTGGCCCGACTGTGCCCTGCCGCGAATGGCGCGAGCTTTATGCCGCGCTGGATTGCGGCGCGGTGGCGGCGATCCATCCGTTCTACACCGCCGCTATCCGCGAGTTCGAAGCGGCGGGCCGCGCCGTCGTGGGCTCCGCGCCGGTGGGCCATGACGGCACCGCCGCCTGGCTGCGCGGCATCGGCGAGGCCTTTGGCCTGCCGGCAGAGCGTATCGCCGCCGCCCAGAACGCCTTTCTGCCCGCGATCAAGGGGGCCCTTGCGGGGTCGCCGATCGACGGGACGATCACTTTGTCGGGCTATGAGGGCAGCGAATTGCTGGTCGCGCGGCTGCTGATCGAAAGCGGCGCCAATGTACCTTACGTGGGCACCGCATGCCCGCGCACCCCCTGGAACGAGGCCGATGCGGAATGGCTGCGAGCCAAGGGCGCAACGGTGAAGTTCCGCGCCTCTCTGGAAGACGATTGCGCGGCGATGGAGGGCGTCAAGCCGGATCTGGCCATCGGTACGACGCCCGTGGTGCAGAAGGCCAAGCAGCTGGCGATCCCGGCGCTGTATTTCACCAACCTGATCTCGGCACGGCCCCTGATGGGTCCGGCGGGGGCGGGCAGCCTGGCCGAAGTCGTCAACGCCGCCATCGCCGGGAAGGCCCGGATGGAGCACATGCGCGCGTTCTTCGAGGGCGTCGGAACGGGGGACACGGCCGGTGTGTGGGAAGGCGATCCCAACCTGCGGCCCGACTTCCGCGCGCTGAACCAGAAGAAGATCGAACGCCAGCAGAAAGCCGCGAAAGCGGCGGAGATGATCTGATGGCGGCGCAGGTCACAGCTTTGGTCGCGGACGGGCCTTTGCCCCGCATCGGTTCGGCTGCGAAGATGCAGGGGAGGCATTTTTCTTGCTGATTCAAGACCATGATCGGGCGGGCGGATATTGGGGCGCGGTCTACGCGTTCTGCGCCGTTAAGGGGTTGCAGGTTGTGATCGACGGCCCCGTGGGCTGCGAGAATCTGCCCGTGACCAGCGTGCTGCATTACACCGACGCCCTGCCGCCCCATGAATTGCCCATCGTCGTGACCGGCCTTGGCGAAGAAGAACTTGGGCGCAAGGGCACCGAGGATTCGATGAAGCGCGCTTGGGGCGTGCTGGATCCGGCTCTGCCTGCGGTGGTTGTCACCGGCTCCATCGCCGAGATGATCGGCGGCGGCGTGACGCCCATGGGCACCAATATCCAACGCTTCCTGCCGCGCACCATCGACGAGGATCAA
>CAYGRI010000533.1:0-2743 GCA_964352155.1 uncultured Maritimibacter sp.
AAACTTGATGTGACAAGAGGCTGTGTTTCGCGCCTGCGGCGAGCGGGGTTGGGGGGGGGGGGGCCCCCCCCCCGCGGGCGCGGGCCCCCCCCGGTTGGGGGTGCGGGGGGGGGTGTGGCTGTGGTGGGGGGGGGGCGGGGCCCCCCCCCCCGCCGGGGGCTTCGCCCCCGGACCCCCAAGAACACTCTGATCGCAAACAGCGGACCCCACCCCCCCGGCGCGGGGAGGAGAGGCGCGGCGGTGACCCGTCGCGCGCCTCAGCGACGCAGGTGCAGCAGGGTCATCAGCCGCGACTGACGGCTGAACGGGGCGCGGGAGGTGTCGATGGCATCCCGCTCGGCCTTGGCGATGACGCGCCGCGCCTGCCAGATCGAGATCAGACCGAAGATCACTCCGGCAAAGGACTGGCCGATCATCACGCCGGGCGCGCCGAGCCAGGCGCTGAACAGCAGCACAAGCGGCACGATCCCGGCGATGTTGAGGCCCCAGTTGATCCAGGTCGAATAGAACGGATGGCCCAGATTGTTGAACGAGGCATTACCGACATAGATCGCGCCGTTGAAGAAGAACAGCAGCGCCAGCGGGCCGCAGAACAGGTAGAGCAGCGTCAGCGCAGTGCCTTGCGCGTTGAACAGGGCGGCGATGGGGCCGCGCAGGCCGAACAGGATCGCGGCGATGACCAGCACAACCAGTGCGGTAAAGATCAGCCCGTCGCGGAAGGCGCCGCGCACCCGGTCATGGCGCCCGGCGCCGAAATTCTGGCCCATGATCGGGCCGATGGCCCCGGACAGCGCAAAGATCACCCCGAAGGCCACGGGCGTCATCCGCCCCACGATGGCCATCCCGGCCACTGCCTCTTCGCCGTATTGTGCCATCGAGCGGGTGACATAGGCCTGGCCGATCGGCGTCGCCAGCTGGGTCAGGATCGCGGGAAAAGCGATGGTCAGCACCGGAAACAGATCGCGCGAGAGCTCTCCGATATGCGGTTTTTCCAGACCGCCGTAATGCTTGATCAACGGCTGCAGCGCCGCGAGCCCCATCGCCACCCGCGCCACCACGCTGGCAATGGCGGCGCCGGTCAGGTCCAGGTTCAGCCCGAAGATCAGGATCGGGTCCAGCACCGCATTCACCACGCCTGCAATCACCGTTGCCATCATCGCGCGGCGGGCATCGCCATGCGCCCGCAGGATTGCCCCGCCGACCATGCCGATCATCAGCAGCGGCAGGCTGGGCACGATGATCGCCAGGTAATGCACCGTCAGGTCGGCGGTGGCCCCGGTCGCGCCCATCAGGGCGGCAAGATGCGGCAGGTTGATCCAGACGACCGCGGCGAACAGCGCCCCGAACACGATGCCGTAGATCATCACATGCGACGCCACCAGCCGCGCGCGCTGATCGTCGCCCTGCCCCAGCGCCCGGGCCACCAAAGCCCCCGCCGCGATGGCCATCCCGATCCCGAAAGACGAGGTGAAGAACAAGATCGCCCCGGCATAGCCAATCGCCGCCGCCAGTTCCGCCTGCCCCAGCATCGAGATAAAGACCATGTCGACGAAATCGACGATGAAGATCGCCATCAGGCCAACGCTCGCCGTCAGCGACATCACCGCAATGTGGCGAAACAGGGACCCTTCCAGGAATTTCGCTGGCTCTGCCATGTCGGTCCTTTCCGGCGGAATGCGGCCTGTCGTGGCTGCGGCCCAGAGATGCCCCGGGCCGACCAGGAGTCAATCATAATTCCGGCCCGGCGCAGGCCGGGTGCCCAAGAGCACCGGATCGCAGCCCCCCAAATCAAGAAACTGCCGCCCCCAACCGACGCCGCCGCGGTCAGACCCGGGGCGACGTTTGCAGCAAGGGCATCACATCGGCCATCTCTGGCCCCCGCGCCAGCCCGGTGACCGCCAGCCTCAGCGGCATGAACAACTGTTTGCCCTTGCGGCCCGTCGCCTCTTTGACGGCGGCGGTCCAGCTCGACCAGGTCGTGGCGTCATAGGGCGGCGGCGGCAGCAGGGCGAAGGCTTCGGCCACGAAGGCGCGGTCTTCCTCTGCCACCTGCGCCTTGGCCCCGTCGCGAAACAGGGTCCACCAGCCGGCCATATCGGCGCGGGTCGTGATGTTCTCGCGCACCACGCCCCAGAACTTGTCGGCAAGCGCGTCGGGCACGCCCAGCGCGCGCACATCGCCGGCCACCGCATCATAGGGCAAACCGCCGAGATAACGCGCGGTCAGGGGGAACAGATCCGCCTCATCGAACTTCGTGGGCGCCGAGCCGAAATGCGACAGATCGAACCCCTCGGCCAATTCATCGACCGATCCCCGGATCTCCACCGGGTCCGAAGAGCCAAGCCTTGCCAGCAGCGACAACAGCGCCATCGGCTCTACGCCGCGCGCCCGAAGATCGCGCAGCGCCAGGGTACCGAGACGCTTGGACAGCGCCTCCCCCTGCGGGCCGGTCAGCAGGGAGTGATGCGCAAAGGACGGAAGGCTGCCGCCAAGCGCCTCGATGATCTGGATCTGCGTCGCGGTGTTGGTCACATGGTCGGACCCGCGCACCACATGGGTCACGCCCATCTCTGTGTCGTCCACCACCGAGGCCAGGGTGTACAGCACCTGCCCGTCGCCCCGGATCAGCACCGGATCCGAAACGCTGGCCGCGTCGATAGAGATATCGCCCAGGATCCCGTCGGCCCACTCGATGCGTTGCTGATCCAGCAGGAACCGCCAGTGCCCCGACCGGTCGGGGCAC
>CAYGRI010000534.1:0-2725 GCA_964352155.1 uncultured Maritimibacter sp.
TCGGCGGATATGGCCGCGACCAGATGCGCGAGATCGACCACAAGATGGTCAAGGCGGCCTATTGGGCGATGTGCGAACATGTGGACCAGCAGATCGGGCGCATCCTGAAGGTTCTCGACGAAACCGGTCAGGCCGACAACACGATCGTCCTCTACATGTCGGATCATGGCGAGATGATGGGCGATCACAACATCTATCTCAAAGGCCCCTACTTCTACGATTCCGCGATCCGTGTGCCGCTGATGATCCGCTATCCCGGCCATATCCATCCGGGGCGCCACAGCGCGCTTCTGGAACTGGTGCATCTGGCGCCCACATTGATGGAGGCTGCTGGTGTAGCGCCCTATCCGGGGATGCAGGGGCGGTCGATCTATGGCAGTCTCTGCGACCCGCAGGCGGCGATTCCGGCCGATGACTCGATCTATTGCGAGTATTACAACGCGATGCCCTATCACACCGATCCGACCGCGCAACTGACGATGCTGCGGACGACGGACCACAAGATCGTCGTGGACCATGCCCGCGACGATGGAGAGCTATACGATCTGGCCTCGGATCCGCTGGAGATGCGCAATCTTTGGCGCGACCCGGAGGCGCTGGCCCTGAAGGCGGAGCTTTTGACAAAGCTGTCCCATCGAATGGCCTTCACGGTCGATCCGCTGCCCCTGCGCCTTTCGGAATGGTGACCGAAGGCGCGGGTCACGGCGCGCTGTCTGCATAGACCTTTCGATCCCGCCCGGGTGCGGGTGCGGGGATTACCCGATCAGCGACCGAAGATATTCAAGCGTGGTCGGGAAATCCTCGTCCATCTGCGGTTCGCATTTCGCCTCTACGGTCAAAGTGCCGGTGTAATTGTCTGCCTTTAGCACCGCGATCTGACCTTTGATGTCTGTCTTGCCCTTGCCGAAATGCTGCCAGACCATGTGACCGTCGATGAACTGCCCGTCTTTCAGGTGAACATTGCGGATGAAGGGCTTCAGTTTCTGATACCCCTCCATGAAATGCACCGGCTCCGCCTCATAGAGGTTTCCGACGTCCCAGACATAGCCGAAGGCCGGATGGTCCACGGCTTGCAGAAGTGCCAGGCAATTGTCCGCGGTATCCGCCCAGGAGCCGGGGAAGTTTTCCAGTTGCACGGCAAAACCCCGCGCCGCGGCCATTTCCGTGGTCTCGCGCAGGATGTCGACGACTTTGCCAAAACTGTCCGGGCCATCCGTCGGTTCCCGCATCACGCCGAAGGTGACAAGGGTTTGGATGCCGATGGACTCCGCCAGATCCAGGCTCATGGCGGCCAGATGATGGCGATGGATCGGCATCAGGTCGTGCTGCAACCCGGTCTTGAACAGGCCCGGCGACACGGTGGTATAGGTGATGCCATAGTCACGCCCGTAGGCGCGCAGGCGGCTCCAGGCGTCTGCCTCGACGATGGGATAGCGTTTTGCCTCGACCATGCGGATCTCAAACGTGCTGACACCCTGTTTGAGCGCCGTTTCAAAGATGCGCGGAAAGGCGGCGTGCGATCGGTCCGGCAAGACCTCATCCGTGACTGTGGCCAGTATCATGGGACTCCGTTCTGTTGGAAGGTTGTGGCCCGTCGCGGCGGCAGGGCACCTGGGCGGAGGGCTGTTTATCCTTTGAGCGCGCCCGATGTCATGCCGCGGACCAGGGATTTCTGCAGCAGCAGATAGACGATCAGGCTGGGGATCAGCGCCAGGAAGGCCCCGGCCAGAAGCGCGCCCGTGCCGACTTCGACATCAGCGCGCAGGCTGCGCAGGATCACCGTGATGGTGTAGTCCTCGGTGCGGTTCGCGGCGACCAGGGGCAGCAGATACTGGTCCCAGATCCCGTTGAAACCAAAGATCGCGACCACGCCTAGGGCGGGCAGGCTCATGGGCAGGATCAATTGCACCAGAATGCGAAACTCGCTGGCCCCGTCAATCCGCGCGGCCTCGATGATTTCCTCTGGAATGTCGCGCATAAACGCCGCCATCACGAGGATCGAGAAAGCCGAGGCCGCCACAGGAAGGACGATTGCAAAAATGGTGCCACGGATGCTGATGCCCAACAGCGGCAGATCGCCAAGAACCACCGCCAGAGGCACGGCCACAACCTCTTCGGGCAGCATCATGGTCGCCAGAAAGATGCCCAGAACAATTGTCTGGCCGTAGAACTTTCGCCGCGCCAGGGCATATCCTGCCGTCACGGCGACGATGATCTGCAGCAACAGGCCAAAGCCGGCAATGAACAGCGAATTGGCGAAAAAGCCCCAGATGCCCCGGCCCGTGGCAACGCGAAAGTTCTCGAGGCTCGGGTTATGGGGCCAAAGCGTCAGGGCGGTCGGGTCCGGGTTCAGGTCGAACGCGCCGACCACGATGGTCATGATCGGGCCCGCAAAGACAAACAGCAGCCCCGCGCAGACCAGCCCGCGCACCAGCAGGGATTTCTTGTCGCCGACGGTCCAGCCGAATGCGGTGTCCAACGTGCCTTCGACGCTGGTTTGCCGCCGACGCCGGGGAGGAGCGGGGTTCGCCATCTTAGCGGCCCTCCTTGTTTCGGGTGAAATAGATCGCCACGGCAGTCAGCAAGACCGACGCGATCAGCAACAGGATCGAGGCGGCAGAGGCGACTCCCAGATTGTTGCGCTCGAACCCCTGGGTGTAGATCTGCGTCATCCAGACCTGGGTGGAACCCGCGGGCCCGCCGCCGGTCAAGACCCAGACATCGG
>CAYGRI010000535.1:0-2721 GCA_964352155.1 uncultured Maritimibacter sp.
CCCCCCCCCCCCCCCCCCCCGGGGGGGGGGCGGCCGCCGCGGCGCCTCGGGGCGGCTCCGGCCCGGTCAGGTTCCGCAAAAGGTCTGCCGCACCACCTCCTGCGGGCGGGGCGGCTGGGCATAGTCTGCGGACTCTGGCCCCGAGTCATAGGGCTGCGCCAGCACCGCGTGCAATGTATGGAACGGGGTGTAATTGCCGTTCACGGCGGCGGAGATCGCCTCTTCGACCCGGTGGTTGCGGGGGATCACTGCTGGATTGGCGCCGGTCATCCGCGCTGCCTGCGCGGGCCAGCCCCGACCGTCGCGCGTCAGCCGAGCCTGCCAGGCGGCGCGCCAGTCCTCGAACCCCTCCGCCGTTTGCAAGGATGGCTCAACATCGACCGACAAGCTGCGGAAGCTGTTGGTGAAATCCGATTTTGTCGCCGCCATCAAGGTCAGCAACTGGTCGATCAGCGCGGCGTCCTCGTCTTCTTCCGTGGACAGCCCCAGCTTGGCGCGGAACACCGCCAGCCATGCCTGATGATAGAGGTCGGGGAAACGGTGCACCGCCTCTGTCGCCAGATCCACAGCGGTCTGCCCGTCGGAATGGATCAGCGGCAGCAGGGTGGTGGCGAATTGCGCCAGATTCCACACCGCAATCTCGGGCTGGCGGGCATAGGCGTAGCGGCCGGAACGGTCGATGGACGAGAACACCTTGCCCGGATCGTAGTCGTCCATGAAAGCGCAGGGGCCATAATCAATCGTCTCGCCCGCCACATGGGCGTTGTCGGTGTTCATCACGCCGTGGATAAAGCCTACGCCCATCCAGCGGGCGATCAAGCGCGCCTGCCGGGCGATGGCGGCGTTCAGCAGCCCCAGCGCGCCGTCCGCATCCGGGTAGTGGCGCGCGATCACATGGTCGGCGAGCGCCTGAACCGCCTCTACATCGCTGCGTGCGGCGAAATACTGGAAGGTGCCGACGCGGATATGGCTGGAGGCGACGCGGGTCAGCACCGCGCCGGGTAGCACCTCGCCCCGCACGACCTTTTCGCCGGTGCTAACGGCGGCCAGCGCCCGGGTGGTGGGGATGCCAAGGGCGTGCATCGCCTCTGACACCAGATATTCCCGGATCACCGGCCCCATCCAGGCACGGCCATCGCCCATCCGGGAATACGGCGTAGGCCCCGAACCTTTTAGTTGAAGATCCCAGCGCAACCCATTGCGATCTATGAGTTCTCCCAACAAGAGCGCGCGGCCGTCGCCAAGTTGAGGCGACCAGCCGCCGAACTGATGCCCGGCATAGACCTGCGCCAGGGGATCGGCCCCGGCGGGCACCGCATTGCCAGCCAGCGCGGCAATCCCATCGTCAGAGCGCAGGGCGTCGGGGTCCAGCCCCAGCTCTTGCGCCAGCCCCTCGTTTAGGGCGATCAACGCGGGAGCGCGCACGGGGGTGGGCGCCTGACGGGTGTAGAACCGGTCCGGCAGGCGGCCATAGCTGTTGTCAAAAGGCATGTGCAGGGTCATGGCGCCAATGTAGGGGGCGGCGCGGCGACTTGAAAGGTGCCAGATGCCATCCGGCGCAGACTGATGGCTCGCGGGCCGGTTTGATAGGCCGATGGCCCGCCGAAAAGGCAGGCCATCGGGAACGCGGCGGTGCGCGAAGCAGACGTGTTCAGGGACGGCCTCGCCCCCGGTGGCGCCGCGATCAGTTCTGGGTGCAGCAGGTGCCGCCCGGAGGCGCGGAACAGGCGCTCCAGCCCGAGGGGCAGACAAAGGCGTATTTCGACGTGCACGTCGCGTGACCGGCGCGGCCGGTGCATTTCAGTTCCTGATGACCGGCGGCGGCCTTGAGCTGGCCGATCGTCGACCCGGGCGTGGTGGTCTTGAGGGTCAGGGACTTGCCCTGGGCATTGGCCTGGGCGCCCGCGAACATGGAAAATGCCAGCACGGCGGTCAGCAGAAACCCGGAGGTTTTGCGCATCGGGAATGTCATGAAAAAGGTCCTTCGTATCAAATGTGAACGACCGCGACGGGTAATAATCGTTCTGCAACGCGGTCCTTGATACGTCGTCGGCGCGGGGCCGAGGGTTCAAACCTTTTTCAACCCGGTGTCACGCGCGCCAGGTCATCATTTGATACTTGTCCCGCATCCGGAACCCCCGCGCTTCGTAGGTGCGGCGGGCGCGGGTGTTGTCCGGCGCGATTTCAAGGGTCATCGCCGTCAGCCCCGCCTGCGCCAGCTGCGGCACGAGGGTCGAGACGACCTCTGTCCCCATGCCGCGCCCCCGGATGCTTTCGCGGACGAAGAATTCGTCGACGGTGGCATTCATGCCGCCGGTCCGGATCGACCAGCCGAAGCTGAGCGCGATGTAGCCAACCGGCGCCCGGCGCGGTCCGATCAGCCAGATCGCGCCGTGGGGAGAGCCCTGCAGCAGCGGCAGGACCGCGTCCTCGCGCTGCGCCTCGGTGCTGACGATGGCCTCATGCGCATGAAACGCGGCCACCAGCGGCAACAGCTTGGGCAGGTCTTCCTCGGCGGCGAGGTGCAGGCGGGCGGTCACAGACGGGCAAGCCGTTCGGTGAGCAGAGCATAGAACCCGTCGGCGTCGAGCCCGCCCATGAAGGTGGCGTTGGCGGGGCGGTCCGTCACGCGCCACCAATCGGCCACGGTCATCCCGCGCGTCAGCTCGGACTGCACCTCGATCTCCACATTGATATGGCGGCCGGTGAACAGGTCGGGCC
>CAYGRI010000536.1:0-247 GCA_964352155.1 uncultured Maritimibacter sp.
CGCTGGCACGTCTTGCCGATGCGGTGGTCGCCTGTGTGCCCGGCCCGGTTCTGTCCGCCGTGCGCGCCGCCACCGTCAACCGCAAGATCGAATTTCCCGCCTGGGTCTGGAAGGACCCGGACGATCGACCCGCCGAAATTGCCATGTCCCGATCCAGATCGCCGGAGGCGCCCGCGTTGCGCCCCGCCCGGTCCGGAGTGCAAGGAGCGCCGATCCAATGAGCCGACAGGACGTTCTGACGCTGCCC
>CAYGRI010000536.1:257-2713 GCA_964352155.1 uncultured Maritimibacter sp.
CCGGTCCCACCGCGCGGCCCGCCAACATGGCTCCGCCCTCTGCGCCGGTCACGTCTGATGCGGCACAGGTCCTGGGCCATTACGCGGAATTGCTGCGCAACAACCTGCGCTTTTGCGTGTTGATGACGCTGGCGGCGGCGCTGCTGGCCGGGCTGATGGCCGTCTATACGCTGAACACCAATCCGATCTATGTGGCCTCCGCCAAGGTCACCGTGCAGCCCACTGATGCCGAGCTGAAGTTCACGCAGGTCTATGTGCGTTCGTCCTCCTACGACAGCGCCAATGTGGTGACGCAAAGCCATATGGAATACCTGCGCAGCCGCGAGATCGCGGAGCGGACCTATGCTCTGCTCATGGAACGCTATGGCAGCGACGGTATGGTCGTCGATCCCAGCGCCCTGTCGCAGCTTGTGTCCAGCGCCAAGCTCTGGGTGCGTTCCACGCTGCGCTGGATGAATTCCGGCACCTTCATTCCGGTCGAGGGGCCCGAGGCGATCATCGGCGCGATCCAGGAATCGATCGAGATCAACATGATCGAAAGCTCGTTCATCATGGAGATCAGAGTCAGCTGGGACGACCCGCAGATCGCTGCCGACATCGCCAATATTCTGGCCGAAGTCTATCAGGCGCGCACCCGCGAACAGACCGAGGCTGCCGCGGGCGAGTTGACCCAGTTCCTCTATGCGCAGCGGGCCGAGGTCGAGGCGGCCGTTGCCGCGTTGAACCTGCGGCGCAACGAGTTTCGCACGGTAAACGGCATCGTCGATTTCGCGACCGAGCGGTCGGACCTGATCAGCCGGCTGTCGGGCGAGCAGGCCAAGCTCGATTCCGACAGGGCGGCGCTGCGCTCTGCCCGCGCGCTGTTGTCTTCTTTTGACGCCGAGGCGACGGGGCTGCGCCGCAACGGGCTGGATCAGGCCGCCGAGGATGCGCTGCAACTTGCGCGGCTGCGGCAGGTGGAGCTGACCGAGGCGATTGCCGAACGCGAGGCGATCATCGCCAAGCTCGAGACGGATCTACGGCGCTATGCCTCGTTCGAGGGGCAGTTCGCGGCCATCGACGATGCACTGTTGCGCGAAGGCGTGCGGCTGGATGACATCGAATCGCGCCTGCTGACCGTGCGGATGAACCAGACCGAGGGGATCGAGACCCTGCGCCTGATCGACGAGGCGCGCCCGCCGCTGTATCCCGACAACCCGAAGGTGCTGAAGGATACCGCGATGGGCGGGGCGGCGGGGCTGGTGCTGGCGCTGTTCTTCTTGTTCGGCCGCGATCAGCTGGGCCGGCGCCTGACAACCGGCGCGGATCTGGCCGAGGCGACGGGGCTGCGGGTGGTGGAGCCGGTGGAACTCAGCCGCAGCCGGGCGCGGTTCAAGAAAGCGCTGGACGGGCGCCGGGGCCAGGGCGCGCCCTTGCTGGGCTGGGCTGCGCTGGATGGCGAACGGCCAGTGCTGGTGCTCGATATCCGCTCCGAGGATCGGGCCGAGGCGGTGGTGCAGGCGCTGATGGAACGCTCGCCCGCGGCGGCGACCTTTGACATCGGGGTGCTGAAACATGCCGCGCGGCCCGGATACGTACCCGAGGACACCGGCGCGATCCTGGTCACCCTGCCGCGCGGCGGCGTGTCCGCCGATATGCTATCGGACATGCTGCAGCCGCTGCGCCGGGGCCGCAACCTGCCCATCGCGCTGTGTTACACCGATGGGGAGGACCCCAAAGGCGCTGCCGCGCTGACGCCGTTGCCCGTGCCCGCATGACCGCATTGCGGGTGCCAGCGCTGTTCGCGGCGGCGGGCCTGCTGGCCGCCGTGCCGGGCCTGCTGGTCCCGGCGGCTTTGCTGGCCACAGCGGTCGGCGCGCTTTTGTTTCTGTCCTGGCCGATTCTGGGCAGCTATGCGCTGGTCGCCTTGGCGCATATGGACGGTGTCGCGCTGTTGGTGGACCGGCATCTGCCGGTCTCGACCTTCAAGCTGCTGTCGGCGGCGCTGATCGCTACGCTTGCGGTGACCCTCCGCGTCAATCCTTTGCTGCAGGGGCGCCCGCGCCTGCAGGGGCCGATCCTGGCAACCGCATTGTTCGCGATCTGGATGGCGGTGGCCCATCTGATTTCGGCGGATATGGATGTGGGCCGGTCCCATACCATCGGATTTCTCTCGACCCTGCTGCTGGTTGCCTTCATCGGGCTGACGCTGCGCCGGGTGACCGAATTGCGGGTCATGGCGCTGATCCTGGCGGTCAGCGGCGCGATCTCGGCCCTGCTGATGATCGCCGAGGCGCGCCTGGGCCTAAGGTTCCTGCCCGCCGCAAACCCCATGGACATCGCCGCCTGGCAAGGAGAGATCCGGCCCGCCGGCGCCTCTGCCTATAATCCGACGACGGCGTCGCATCTGCTGCTGGCGAGCCTCGCCGTTTCAGTCGTGCTGGCCATCGAGGATCCGCGCTGGCGCTGGATCTGGG
>CAYGRI010000537.1:0-2688 GCA_964352155.1 uncultured Maritimibacter sp.
ATGCCGCGCGGGTCATAGCCCTTGTGGCTGTAGAAATTCTTGTCTTCCGCGCTGATAAAGGCCTGCCGCACGATGGGCGGCACATCCTCGATCCGGGTGAACAGGCGCCGTTCCTTGGCGAATTCGTCGATCAAGCGCCCCTCGCCCGAATAGATCCGGCTGATCATCGGCGGGGCGTACATTGCCAACTGCTCGTGATTGGGCAAATCGCGGCCGTACATGTAAAAGACCGCGCCCACGGTCAGCGCCGCCATGACGAGACCGGTCGTGATCCAGGAAAAGATGCCGCCGAAAAAGGATGCGATGAAACGCAGCATGGCTGCCCCCGCTGGATAATTCGTTGCGGTCAATATAACCCGGCGCGGTCCCGCCCAAAACCCCCCTCGGCGGTAAGGCGCGCAAGTGATACACCTCTTGCAAGTGTCGCCCGCCAGCCCTAACGCAACGTTATGCGCGCCGAGGATATTCTGCAAACCTATGACCGTGTCGCACACGGATATGTCATCGCCCGCGACCGCAGCCTGTTCGAGCGGCGCTGGCTCGACCGCATGATCAACCATGCCACCGGGCGCAGGCTGCTGGATCTTGGCTGCGGCCCCGGGGTGCCGATCGGACAATATCTGATGGACCGGCGCTGCCGGATCATCGGCGTCGACGGCGCCCCGGCGATGATCGACCTGTACCGCCACTATGTCCCCGAAGCCGAGACGATCGTGTCCGACATGCGGCGGCTTGCGCTGGACCGGACCTTCGACATGATTCTGGCGTGGGATTCCTTGTTTCATCTCACGCCGATTCACCAGCGGGGGATGTTTCCGGTCTTTGCCGCCCATGCCCAGCCGGGAACCGTTCTGATGTTCACCTCCGGTCCCGAAGCCGGAGAGCCGGTCGGAGAGGTCGCCGGACAGCGGGTCTATCACGCCAGCCTGGACCCAGAGGAATATCGCGCCATCCTGGATGACTACGGGTTCGACTTGGTCGACTATTGCCCAAACGACCCGGACTGCCGCGGCCATACGATCTGGATGGCGCGGGCGCGCAAAGCGCCCTGACGCCCCGCCTATTGGCGCAGCAGCGCGGCCTCTGCCGCATCCTCCCTGGCCCAGACCACCAGCGCGTCGCGAATCCCCTCGGCCGCCCTGGCCCGCCAGTCGGGATCGAGCAGGTTCTCCCGGTCGCGCTGAGAGGACAGAAAGCCGAGCTCGATCAGGACAGAGGGAATATCGGCCGCCTTGAGGACCGAGAACGACGCCTCCAGCCGGGGCCGCTTGTACAGCCCGCCGATGGAATTCTGCAGACCGACCACGAGGGCATCCGCCAGCCGGTCGGTGCGGGGCCGCGTCTCGGCCCGCGCCATATCCATCAGCACCATGGCAACGCGGTCGTCGTGATCGGTCAGGTCGACCCCGGCCAGCAAATCGGCACGGTCATGCCGTTCCGCCAGCTTCTCCGACGCCACATCAGAGGCAAGGTCGCTGAGCGTATAGATCGTGGCACCGCGCGCCCGCCCTTCCGCCAGCGCATCCGCATGCAGCGACAGGAACACATCGGCCCCCGCCATCCGCGCCAGCGAAACGCGCATTTCCAGCGGGACAAAGACATCGGCATCGCGCGTCATGCGCACATCGAACCCGCCGGTCCGCAACAGCACATCGCGCAGTTCCCGCGCGAAGGTCAGCATCAACGCGGCCTCGACCGCGCCGTCCCGCTCAGCGCCCGGGTCGATGCCGCCATGCCCGGGGTCCAGCATCACGACGACAGGCCGGGTGCCATCCTGCCGGCGCGCCGGCGCCAGCGTGTCCGCCGGTTCCGGCAGGGTGAACAGCGCGCTTTCAGGCACGCCCGCCGCCGCCACGAAGGCGTCGTCCGTCGCGGGTTCCAGGCTGACAGAGACGATGGCCCCCTCGCCGGTCTTCATCGCGGCCTCGGTCACCACATAGGGGGCGTCCAGCGTCAGGACCATGCGCGACCAGCCAGGCCGGTAGGCGCCCACGCGGATCTCGGTCACCCCCGCCGCCCGGTCGAAAGCGGCGGTGTCCAGCCCGCTCCAGTCCACCTCCGAGAAATCGAGCACCAGGCGCCGCGGCGCATCCAGGGTGAACACCCGGAACGGCACCGGTTGGCTCAGGAAGAGGCGCAGATCAATACCGGTGGTCGATTCCATCACCCGCGACATCCCCGGATTGACCCGCGCCAGGGCGGTCAGACCCTGCGCCACCGCCGCGCCGCCCCACAACAGGACGCATATCAGGATCATAAATCGACGCATCTTGCCCCTCGGTCTGGTTGCGCGCAGTCTACCGCGATCCCGCCCCCCGGAAAAGGGCGCCCGGCGCCGCATCGGGTACTGACAGGCCCACCATGGAGTCAGGCCGCGACACCCGCTTGACTCGCCCGGAAAAACAGCGCGCGCCGGCAGGCGCGCTCCGCCTGGAACCGCCCGTCCGAAAACCCGGCGCGCCACGTCTCCCAGCCGCCTCACCCCCGGGCCATGAAGTCCCGCAACCGCTCCAGCCCCAGCGCGATGTCCTCGGTCGCGCGGGCATAGGAAAACCGCAGCGTGCCCGCCCCGCGCCGCCCGTCGAAATCCAGCCCCGGAGTCACCGCCACCCCGGCCTCGGCCAGGATCCGCGCCGCAAAGGCGCGGCTGTCCCCCGTCAGATCCGAGACATCGGCATAGATATAGAA
>CAYGRI010000538.1:0-2665 GCA_964352155.1 uncultured Maritimibacter sp.
CTCTGGTAGGAATCTGCTGCAATGTAGAACGTCCCGCCGGTGGTCGCGGTGTAGGAAAGCAAAGAGTTCAACCCGGGACCACCGTCATCGTCGCCGATGATGAAATTGCCAGACGCGTCAAAAAGCCTCAAAAGCGGGTCGGCCAGCCCACTGCCGCCGCCAACGCCGTTCAGCGCGAACTCATAGGTTTCGCCCGCGACAAGCGTCACCTCGATCCAGTCGATATCGCCAACAGGAGACAGCGATCCGGAAAAGCTGTCGCCGACCGCCATGGAATAGGTCGTGGACGTATCCGCAGCCGCGTCTGTGGTTTCGGTGATTGCCGCCCCGGGCAACCCGACCGGCAGCATGACGGGCATGTCAAACGACTTTTCGCTGGGCGCCATTCCTGAATCTGAAACTAACAATGACATTCTATCCTCCTAATCCCATTGCTCAAACGGGCGTAGTCCTTTGTGCCAGTTAACGTTGGGTTCCCCTTAGAACGCAAGTCCTTTGAGTTTACTGATCCCTCTGGCATGATGGAAACCCGACAGATGCCGTTGGGTTCCCGTTCTGTTGACGAGGCCTGGGCAAAGCAAATAACCGCCCGCGCCATTGACGCCGGAGCGTTCGATGTCCACCAACTCCGCCTCTTCGCGACGCATGTGATTCGCAGCCTTGACGTTCAATTGCCGCCGGGCCGACCCTGGCGACATATCTTCCATTACATGACGGCCAGAAAACATCCCGGTCGCCGACGCAACGTTGTTTCCAAAATCCTATTCGGAAGAGGCTTCGTTTGCAACGATTGATCGGGGTCTGCGGTTGCCAAAACATGTCCGGTGCGCCGCGCCACGACGTCCGCCGCCACCGTGCGGCGCCCCTCCCCAGGGGCAGGGCGGGGCGCTACGTCCGGGTCATCCGAGCCGCCGTCTGTCCGGCGATCCGCCCCAGCGCGACGGCAGAGAGCAGCCCGTTGCCAGACAGATATCCGCTGTCGCCCTGGCCAGAGACGCCGACAGCCGCACCGCCCGCCGCAAGAAGGCCCTCTATCACACCGCCGTCACCGCGTTTCACTTGCGCCTGCGGGGTGACGTCCAGCCCGCCCTGGGTGTGAAACAGCGCGCCGGTGACCTTCACCGCACGGTAGGGCGGGACCAGCGCGCGCCCGCCGAAGCGTCGTCCAAAGGCATCCGCGCCCTCAGGCGGGATCGCCCGCAGCGTCGCCTTCAAGGCATCGGCGGGCAGGCCGCAGAGATCCGCCAATGCCGCAACGGTGTCGGCCCCGCGTACGGCGCCGAGGGCTTCGGCCTGTTTGAAATCTTCGAATTGTCGTGCGATTGCGGCGATGCGACCGTCAAAGATCGCCCAGGCGATGCCGCCCGGTTGCGCCAGAACGGCGCGGGCCGCCTCGGAATAGCCCTGGCTTTCGTCCCAGAACCGGCGTCCTTGGGCATTCACCTGCACGCCGCCTTCGGTGATGACGGCCCAGGTGATCAGGATTCCATGCGGATGGGCCACATTGCCGTGCCCCTGATAGGCGCCCAGATGCAGCAACCGGGCGCCCAAAGCCTCGCCCCAGGCGACCGCATCGCCCTTGTTGCCATCATGGCCGAACCAAAGCGCCGTCTCGATCTCTGGCATATGCTGGCGCACCATAGCGCGGTTGCCGCCATAGCCGTTGCAGGCGAGGATCAGCACGCCGCAGCCAATGGTCTCGAGACCGCTCGGCCCCCTCACGCCAACCCCGGTGACGCGCTCGTCGGTGACATAGAGCGTTTCTGCCCGGCGCCCGCAGGCGATGTCGATCCTCTCGGCCTCGCAGGTGGCGCGCAGACGGTCGATCAGCTCGCGCCCCGCGCGAGTCGGCAGCCCGTGCATCCGCCTGTGGGAATGCCCCGGATAGTCGAAATCGGTGATGACAGAGAACGGCAGGCCATAGCGATCCGCCAGCCAATCTATGGCGGGCCCTGCCTGCCCGGCCAGCAGATCGACGAGATCCTGCGGGTTCTGCCCCTTGGCCTTGCGCTGGATATCGGCGCCGAAGGTTGCGGCATCGTCCATGATCCCCGCCTCGGCCTGAAACCGGGTGCCCGCGGCGGGGATCAGCCCCGCCGATAAGGCGGTGGAGCCCGACGGCACCGCGTCGGCCTCGATCACCAGCACCTCTGCGCCTTGGTCGGTCGCCGACAGGGCCGCGATCATTCCGCAGGCCCCCGCACCGATCACCAGCACCGGCACCTCCAGGTCAAATCCGGCATCGGGGGCGGGATGCACTCGCATCTCAGTCCGGCGCCCCGTTTTCATAGCGCTTGCCGGTGGCCAGCATCTCGTCTGTGCCGATCCGCGCGTTCAGCCCCCTGAAATCATACATCCGGTCGGCGAAGGGGCGGTTCGACCCGTTCTCTCGCAGGCTGCCGTAATATTCGGCCGCGAACCTGGCCACCGCGCGGACGATCCCGCCGGGGAAGATCACGATGGAATAGCCCAGCGTGTCCAGATCCCCTGCCGCCTGGATCGGAGTTTCCCCCCCCTCGACCATATTGGCCAGCAGCGGCACCCGGCGCCCGAAGGTTTCGGCGATCTGGCGAAGCTCGTCGCCGGAGCGGGGCGCCTCGATGAACAGCACATCGGCCCCGGCGGAGACATAGGCCTCGGCCCGCTCCATCGCCGGGCCAAAGCC
>CAYGRI010000539.1:0-2665 GCA_964352155.1 uncultured Maritimibacter sp.
GGTCGGGGCCGCGCCGGTGCCGCAGACCGCGACCTATCTGGGCATCGGCGACCGAGTGCAGGCCTTTCGCTTTTCTGACTGCCTGCGCGACGGCGCGGCAGAGGCGATTTCGGCCCTGCAAGCGCGGGGCTTTGACGTGCGGCTGTTGTCGGGGGACACGGCGGCGGCTGTGGCCGATCTGGCCGGGCGCGTCGGGATCACCCGATATGAGGCGGACATCCGCCCCGAAGACAAGGTGGCGCGGATCAACGATCTGGCGGCGGAGGGGCGCCGGGTGCTGATGGTCGGCGACGGGTTGAACGACACGGCGGCTTTGGCGGCGGCCCATGCCTCTATCTCGCCCGCCTCCGCGCTCGAAGCGACGCGGGTGGTGTCGGACATCGTGCTGCTGGGCGGCTCTCTGGCGCCGCTGCCCAATACGCTGGCGACCGCGCAAAAGGCCGTGCGCCGGATCCGCGAGAACTTTGGCATCGCGGCGGCCTATAACGCGGTGGCGATTCCGGTGGCGCTGGCGGGGTTTGCGACGCCACTCGCGGCGGCGCTGGCGATGTCGGCCTCGTCGATCTGTGTGTCGCTGAACGCGTTGCGGTTGCGGTGATGGCGGCGCCAAATGCCGATTGCGACGGCTTCAAGGAACTGGACGGCAGCTAATGGATGTTCTGGCCTATCTGATCCCGATTTCCCTGATCCTCGGCGGGCTGGGGCTGGGCGCCTTTGTCTGGACGCTGAAATCCAAGCAATATGACGACCCCGAGGGCGACAGCCGCCGCATCCTGTCAGAGGATTTCGACGATCAGCCCAAGTCTGACTGACCCTTCCGCCCTGGCTGCTAGGCCGCAGCGTGCGGAAAGACTTGCGCGCCGCCAACGAAGGTCCGCAGCACCTTGCCTTCCATCCGCGCCCCGTCAAAAGGGGTGTTCTTGGATTTCGACAGAAGGCCGAAGCGGTCCAGCACGAAGGGCGCGTTGGCATCGAACAGCACCAGATCCGCCGGGGCCCCGACCGCAAGCCGCCCCGTCGGCAGACCCAGTCGGCGGGCCGGGTTCAGCGACATGGCGCGGAACAGATCCGGCAGGCTCAGATGGCCCGCGTGATAGAGCCGCATCGCGGCGGGCAGCAGGGTTTGCAACGCCACGGCGCCAGATGCGGCCTCTTCGAACGGCAGCCGCTTCGATTCCTCGTCTTGTGGCGTGTGCATCGACGAGATCACGTCGATCAGGCCCGAGCCGACAGCCGCGATCATCTCCAGCCGGTCGTCTTCGTCGCGCAGCGGCGGCTTGATCTTGAAGAAGGTGCGGTAATCGGCCACGTCCAGCGCGTTCAGCGTCAGGTGGTGGATGTTGACCCCGGCGGTGACATCCAGCCCGGCGGCCTTGGCGCGGGCCAGCGCGGGCAGCGCGGCGGCGGTCGACAGATTGTCGGCGTGATAGCGGGCGCCCGTCATCTCGACCAGAGCCAGATCCCGTTCAAGCCCCAGACGTTCGGCCATCGGCGACACCGCCGGCAACCCCTTGAGCGAGGCGAACTTGCCAGAGGTCGCGGCCGCCCCGGCTGACAGGCCGGGATCCTGCGGATGCGCGATGACCAGCGCCCCCATGGCGCGGGCATAGGTCAGGCAGCGTCCGAAAATCTTTGTGTTGGTGACCACGGCGTCACAATCGGTAAAGGCGACGGCCCCGGCATCGCGCAGGAACCCGATCTCGACCATCTCGTGGCCCTGCCGGCCCTTGGTCAGGGCGGCCATGGGATGGATCCGCACCGGAGAGACTTCGGCGGCGCGGCGGGACACGAATTCAAGCTGTTCCGGGCTGTCGATGGCCGGCCGCGTGTCGGGGCGGGTGATCATCGTGGTCACCCCGCCCGCCGCCGCAGCGGCCCCGGCGGACCGGAAGCTTTCCTTGTGCCGCTCGCCGGGTTCGCAGACCTTGACGCCCAGATCCACGATGCCCGGAGCCAGATGCTTGCCGCCGCAATCGATCACCTGCGCGGCACGGGCGGCGGCAATGCGGGCCGGGTCGGTCAGCACTTCGGCTATCCGGCCATGCTCGATCAGCAATGCGCCGTCGCTCTGGCTCCCCGCTTCGGGGTCGATGAGCTTTGCGTTGGTCAGTAAGGTGCGGCTCACGCGGTCTTTCCCTGCTGGACGTCGCGGATCAGGCGATAGACCTCGTCGCCGTCGGTCACGCGCTCGAACCCGATGGGCACGCGGGTAGAGCCTTTCTTGCCGCGCCGGAATTCAATTGCGAAATGGATCGTGGCAAGGCGGCCGGATGTGTAGGTCACTTGCGTCGATTTCTCGATCGGATAGCTCTTCAGCTTACGGCCCTGAAGCGGCACGTCGGTGGCGATGAAGGCGCGTTTGTCGGTCAGGGTGTACCAGGTGTGCCGCCGGCGCCAGGCGCTGACGAAGGGCGGGGCAATGCCGATCGCGATCCCGGCGAAGAAATGGATCAGCCCGAACATCCAGAAGGCGCCCCCCATCTGCGCGACCATCGTCATCCAGAACACTGCGAAGCCTGAAAAGACGAGGCCAAAGAGCGACCCGATGACAGAGCCAATGGTCCAGGTCACAACGGAATCAGGGCGCCCTTGCCAAAGGATCTGTTCGCCGGGATCCAGAATGCCATCCCAGCCGGGGGGGGGCTTATCGCTCATCGGTATCGGC
>CAYGRI010000540.1:0-2660 GCA_964352155.1 uncultured Maritimibacter sp.
CCTTGCCTTGCCTTGCCTTGCCTTGCCTTGCCTTGCCTTGCCTTGCCTTGCCTTGACAGGCGCGCCCCGTCTGTCAGTCATGTCAATGCGCCACCGGGGCTTGCGGCGACGCCCCGGGCGGCGGACCGGAGGAGGATTCAACCATGCAAAACGCGCCTGTCTTTGAGATCGAGCCCGCAGCCTTCTGGCGCGACCCCTATCCCGTGCTGAAATCGATGCGGCAGGCAGCGCCCGTTGTCCATGTCCCGCAACTGGGCGCCCTGCTGCTGACTCGGCGCGACGACATCTTCGTCAACGAAAAGAGGACCGATGTGTTCTCTTCCGACCAGCCAGAGGGGCTGATGACCCAGTTGATGGGCCAGAACATGATGCGCAAGGATGGCGCGGCGCATATGGCCGAGCGGCGCGCGATCTTTCCCACGGTCTCGCCGAAGACGGTCAAGACAGTCTGGAAAGCCCAGTTCGAAGCGGCAACGGATGCGGTGCTGGACCGGATCGCCCCGCTGGGTGCCTGCGATCTGGTCAGGGCGTTCGCCATGCCGGTGTCCGCCGAGGCGCTGAAGGCGATCACCGGGCTGACCAATATGGCCGCCGAAGAGATGGACCGGGTCAGCCAGGGGATGATCGACGGTTGCGCCAATTATGCGGGCGACCCCGGTGTTGAGGCCCGCTGCCACGATTGCACCGCCTCGATCGACGCCCATATCGACGCGCGGATCCCGCAGCTTGATGCCGCGCCCGATGCCTCGCTGATCTCTGTCCAGCGGCAGGCCGGGTTGAGCGACGCGCAGATGCGGGCGAATGTGAAGCTCGCGATCTCTGGCGGGCAGAATGAGCCGCGCGACGCCATTGCCGGCACCGTCTGGGCGCTGCTGGCGCATCCGGCGCAGCTGGCGCGGGTCCTGTCGGGCGCGGCATCCTGGATGCAGGCGTTCGAGGAATATGCCCGCTGGATGTCCCCCATCGGCATGTCGCCACGCCGCATCGCCCGGACCCATGATCTGTATGGCGTGACGCTGGACCCCGACGACCGCGCCTTTCTGATGTACGGCTCGGCCAACCGCGACGAACGGATCTTTGACGCGCCGGATGCGTTCGACATCGGGCGGAACCTGTCCAAGGCGATCTCTTTCGGGGCGGGGCCGCATTTCTGCGCCGGTGCCTGGGCCTCGCGCGCTTTGGTGGCCGAGGTCGCGCTGCCAAAGCTGTTCGCCCGGCTGCCGGGCCTGAGGACCGACCCGGACCGGCCCGCGGAGTTCGGCGGCTGGGCCTTTCGCGGGCCGCTGCATGTGCATGTGCGCTGGGATACGCCGGCCCCCTAGCGGACCGGCCCCGCGCAGCGCCTTGTGCTGGACAGCAGAGCCTGCCCCGGTACCTTGGCGCGGACCGCCCGCTTGCGCGCCGCCCCCGCCAACCCGCCCTTCATGCCGCCAGAGGATCCCATGGCCCACACCCGTCTTCGAAAATTCAACACACGCGAGACTTATCCGGAACAGAAGCTGGACAACGACCTGTGTCAGGCCGTGGTCACCCGGGGCGGGCGCACCGTCTGGCTGCGTGGCCAATGCCCGCAGGATCTGGACAGCGCCGCCAGCATCGACAGCCATGACCCCGTGGAACAGACCCACAAGGTGATGCAGAACATCCGGCAGCTGATCGAAGAAGCCGGCGGCTCGATGGAGCATCTGGTCAAGGTCGTGGTCTATATCACCGACGTGCGCCACCGCGAGGCGGTCTACCGCACCATGGGCGAATACATTCGCGGCGTGCATCCGGTCTCCACCGGCCTGGTGGTGCAGGCGCTGGCCCGGCCGGAATGGCTGGTGGAGATCGACGGCACCGCCGTGATCCCGGACGATCTGGCATGACCTTCTCGCTCGTCGCGCGCTGCGCCCAGACGGGGATGTTCGGCCTTGCGATCTCGTCTTCGTCGCCCGCCGTGGCGGCGCGCTGTGCCCATGCCCGCGCCGGGGTCGGGGCCGTCGCCTCGCAGAATGTGACCGACCCGGCGCTGGGACCGCTGACGCTGGATCTGATGCAGGACGGCGCCAGCGCGCCCGAGGCGATTGCCGAAATCCGGCGCCGCAGTCAGTTCATCGAATATCGGCAAGTGCTGGCGGTGGATGCCGCCGGGCGCTCGGCGATCCATTCCGGGCCGAAATCGCTGGGCATCTGGACCGAGGCGAAGGCGGACAACGTCGCCTCTGGCGGCAACCTGCTGGCCAATGACACGGTGCCGCAGGCCATCGTCGCGGCGTTTCAGGCTAGCTCCGGCGATCTGGGCGACCGTCTGATCGCAGCGCTCAGGGCGGGGCTGGCCGCCGGGGGCGAGGCCGGGCCGGTGCATTCCGCCGGGATGATGCTGGTGGATCAGGTCGCCTGGCCGGTGGCCGATCTGCGCTGCGACTGGACAGAGGATTGCCCGGTCGAGGCTGTCGCCACCGCCTGGTCCGTCTACAAACCGCAGTTGGAGGCTTATGTCCAACGCGCGCGCGACCCGCGCGCCGCGCCCTCCTACGGCGTTCCGGGCGACGCATAGGCGCCCAGGGCGGATCCCCAAACGCGCACCCGCCCGGCGGCACCGCTGCCCGTGAAACGGAGCGGCGGGCGCCACGACAGATCGATGCCGCACCAAAGCGCGGGCCGACGGCGCGCTTGAC
>CAYGRI010000541.1:0-2654 GCA_964352155.1 uncultured Maritimibacter sp.
GTCGTAGGGCAGCACCCCAAGCTCTTGCCAGGCGGCGGGCGGGATCTCTTCGCGGGACCAGGCCAGGGTTTGCAGCACCCGCTCGGGCTTGGTCACCCCCACAAGCGTCGACGTCACCCGCGGATCGCGCATCGAGAATTGCAGCGCCGCCGCCCCCATGGAGACGCCATGCTTTGCGCAGACCGCCTCGATCCGGCGCACCGGGATCAGGGCGGCCTCGTCCGCCGGTTGATAGGTGATCAGGGGCATGCTGTCGGCGCCCTTGGCCAGGACACCGCTGGCATAGGGGGCCGCATTCAGAACCGCGATCCCGTTGTCCTGGGCATAGGTGAACAATTGGTCCGCTGACCGGTTCAGCAAGGTAAAGCGGTTGTGACTCAGCACCACATCGAAGGGGCGCGAGCGCAGCATCGCGAACATCATGTCGATACTGCCCATCGCCAGCCCCACGGCCTGGCACAACCCTTCTTCTTTGAAGGCAAACAGCATGTCCAGCGCGCCGCCCTCGCAGGTGATCTCGTCCACATCGCGCGCATGTTCGGGATCGTGCAGATGCAGCATCGGGATCCGGTCCAGCCCCAACGCGGTCAGGCTTTGTTCCAGCGACCGGCGCGCCTGACCGGCGTCAAACCGCCCGGTTTCCAGATCGCGGTCCAGCTTGGTCGACAGAACGAACCCCTCTGGCAGCCCGCCCCTTTCGCGGATCACCGCGCCGATCCGCTCCTCGCTGCGGCCGTGCCCGTAGGCCCGTGCGGTGTCGAGAAACCCCACCGGCCCGTCAAAGATCGCGTGCAGCGTGGCGCGCGCGCGCTGTTCGCCGACCGAATACCCATAGGTGTCGGGCATGTCGCCCAATCCGGACGTCCCGAAACACAAGGATGGCACCGTCAGCCCGGTGTCGCCAATCTTGCGCAGCTCCATCTCCCTCTCCCCTTGATCGAGCAGGCTTCCACGTTCAGATCGAGCCAGCTTCCACCATGAAATTGTTCGCCGTACACATCGCCGCATCGTCGGAGGCCAGAAAGACCACCATCCGCGCCACATAGACCGGGTCGATCAGATCCGGCAGGCATTGCCGGGCGCGGTGCGCCTCCAACGCTTCCGGGGTGGCCCACAAATCTTTCTGACGGTCGGTCATGATCCAGCCCGGCACCACCGTGTTCACCCGGATCCGGTGCCCTCCCAGATCCCGCGCCATGGTGCGGGTCAGCCCATGCACCCCGGCCTTGGCCGTGGTATAAGCCGGAAAGCCGCCCCCCGCTTCCCACCAGCTGTTCGAGCCCATGTTCACGATCGCACCGCCCCCGGCCGCGATCATATCGGGCGCAACCGCCTGAATCGCAAAGAACATATGCCGCAGATTGGTGGCCATCCGCTCGTCCCAATAGGCGGGGGTGACGTCCTTCCAGTCGTGGCGGTCATCGCGGGCGGCGTTGTTCACCAGCACCTGGGCCGGGCCGACCCGTTCCTTCAACGCCGCGAAGGCTGCGCGCATCGCGTCGATGTCGCGCAGATCGCACACCTCATGGGCGACCTCGCCCTCGGTCCGGGCCACCAGCGCGGCGCTGGTTTCAGCATCCAGATCCACAAACCCCACCCGGGCGCCCTGCGCCGCAAAGGCGCGCACAATCTCCGCCCCGATGCCAGAAGCCCCGCCGGATACAAAAACACTGCGCCCTTGCAGGCTGGGATAGCGTGCGAATTCCATCATGTCAGTTCTTCTTGAATTGGTCTGCGCAACCGGGAAGCCAGCGCGCCAAGGACGGGCGGTTCCCGATCCGGCCCCCGGCGGCCCGGGCCATCCGCTTGGCATCCATCGCGGCCGTCACCTCGCCAGCCTCGCAGCGACGGCAGCACCGCCAGCCGTGGCGACGACCAAGCCCCGCGCCGCCGGATCCGCGCGCCCAAGGCCCGAAGCCCTCTCCGTCACGACCGCAACCGCGCTCGCCTGCAGATAATCTGCCATCCATCCCTCCCCTGATGTCGCGGTCAGGGTCTATTTTGAAGGCACCGCCCATGTCCGGCGCCGGAAAGCCGGCCAAGGCCCGCCTGTTCGCTGAATCCGCCTGATTGCCGACCATGACAGATCGCAACCGTTGCGTGCAGGGAAACCTAGGGTCACGTCATTGAACGCCACAGCGGGTCAAAGCAGGGATCACTGCTTGATCCGTCCGGTCCCGGATACCCCCAAAAGGGCCCGGCACACGGCTGTTCCAGCGCCCGGACCTGCGCAGCTAAACGCTGCAAAGTCAGGGGCATGACCCAGATCAGACTCACGGAATCCACTACGTGCGCGTCTTGTCCCAGCACAGTCCCAAAGCTCCTCCCGAGATGCACCCTATACGCGGGGCGCGCCGTCCGGCAACAGAATTTTGCCCCTAGGCGACGCGGCAACGACTGTTGCGCAAACGAGAACGTGTTGTTTCCAAAACGGAAGCCAGCGGGCGTGGGGTTGCGCCAAGCCGGGTAGAGGGGCGGCGAGGGGGCCGCGGGGCACTAGACGCGGCCCCATCGCGCCCGGCATCACGCTCGTCGAGGCCAGCGCGGGGACCGGCAAGACGTACGCGCTCACCGAGCTGGTGCTGCGCCTCGTCCTAGACCCGGACGTGCCCGACCTCAACGGCGCCGACGGCCTCCCGGACCTCCGGCGCTTG
>CAYGRI010000542.1:0-2643 GCA_964352155.1 uncultured Maritimibacter sp.
ATAAGCCGCCAGCGCGCCCGGCGCATCGCCTGCCCGCAGGCGCAGATCGCCGATCCTGTTGAGGCTGACAGAGACGTCGCGCTGCCACTCTGCGTTCTCGGGATCGCGCGCGGCGAGGCTGCGAAAGAGTTCTGTGGCCTCTGTGAGACGCTCTGCTGCCGGTTCCGCATCGCCCGCCCCCGCGAACAGATCAGAGAAATTCGCCAACATGACCGCCTTGCTGCGCAGCAGGTCCGGATTGTCCGGGTCGCCTGCGAGCAGCTTATCCATAGCGACCTCGGCCTGACCAAGGATGCGGCGGCGGGCGGCGAGGCTCATCCCCTCGACGTTTTTCAGCCCCTGCACGATGTCAAAGATCAGCGCGTCTATGCTGGTTTTTGCGGTGTCAAAATTGCGGGTGGCACGTTCGCTCTGTTGTAGGGCGTCCTGTCGTTGCCCCAAGGCCCACCAGGTCAACCCGGCCAGGATCACCGCCGCCGTCATGCTGATCCCGACGATCATTTTACGACGTCGCTCGGCCAGCGCGCGTTGCGCGGCGATCACGGCGTCCTCTTCACGTTGAGCCCTGTCCGAGGCGGCGATGAAGCTGCGCAGGCCGGTTCCGGCAAAGCGTTCGGGATGGGCGAGCACCCAGCCCCGCGCCCGGTCCAGCAGGACGCCACGCAACAGCCCGCCGTTTTTCTTATCTTCCGGCAGATCCTGCCAGTCGCGCAGCAGCGCCTCCATCCGTTCGCGCCCCACAAGGAAGTCGCGTTCGTCCACCAGCCAGTCCTGTAACTCTGTCCAGTGGCGCAGGATCGCCTCATGGGCGACCTCGACGCTTTGTGCGCCGTTGTTGTCAGTATCGGTGACCAGCAGGCGCTGCGTGGCGAGGTGGTCGATCATCGGCTGCACATCGGCGGGCAGCCGATCGCGCAGGGCGACGCGACGGCGGGCCTCGGCCTCTGGATGGTCCAGCGCCACGAGTTCAGGCAGGAAGACACGTTGGGCAAGGGTCAGCAGGTCGGGCAGCGCGTTGGGCAAGGCCGGATCGTCGCGCGCCAGAGAGAGCGCCGCGTCCACCGCCGAACGGATCGCGCCGCCGAGGCCTTTTAGCCTGTGCTGGTAGTCGTCAAGGGTGAGCGCGCTGCCCCCCGCCGCGCGGCGCAGGGCGTCCAAACGCTCCAGCGTGAAGGCCAGAAGCGGTAGCGCGTCCGCCGCGTTGAGATCGCTCAGCAACGCCTCGGTCAGCGCGGGTTCTACCAAGATGGGTGGCTTTGCAAGACGGCCCGGCCCTTCGATGACCTGCTGGAAAGCGGTCTCACGCAGGGGGGGCAGGTCAAACAGCAGCTTGGGCAGGGCCTCAAAGGCGGGTTCGCCCTGCAAGGCGCTGTAGCTGTCAGAGCGGATCGTGAGGACCACCAGCGCATTGCCGTCGGCCTTGACCGCCCGGCCGATCAGGTCCATCGCGCGGGCGGCCTCGCGGTTGTCGACGGCGTGCAGTTCCTCGGCTTGGTCGATCGGGAGGAGCACGGTCGGGGGCCTGCCGCCCGCGTGGTCCAAAAGCGCACGGCGCGCCTCAGACTTGGCGCGTTCCGCCGCAAAGACCTCTTGCAGATCGCCGACAGTCGCGATGCTGCGTCCGAGTTGGGTCGTGAGCCCAGTTGGCCCGCTGATCGCCGCGTTGCCCGGCCGCAGAATGGGCAAAACGGCAAAATCCTGCGCCTCATTGCGCAACCGCGCCAGGAGTCCCGCCCGCAGCAGAGAGGATTTGCCCGCCCCGGAGGCCCCAAGCAGGACCAGCATCCGTTCTGGCGCGCCGCCGCGCATCTGGCGCAACATGTCGAGCGCCTGCGTGGTGGCACTCTCGCGCCCAAAGAAGATCCCCGCGTCCGCAACATCCAGTGCTTTGAGCCCGCGATAGGGCAAGCGGTTGGGGTCATCGGTGGGGGGCCAGGGGAAAGAGCCCGGCGCCAGCCCCGCACGTTCCAGCCCGACGGCGAGGCGTTCGAGTCCCTCGGCCTCGATCTCTGGGGTTGAGATATCGGCGATCTGCAGATGGGCAATCACCTCGCTCGGCAGGCTCTCAAAGGGGGTCGGGCGGACCATGACGGGAAAGATCCGCTTGCCCATGAGATCGGCGGCGAGGAACTCTGACCGACACCAAGGCGAGGCGGCCCAATCCGGCGAAAGCAAGACCACAACCGCCGAACAGGCCCCGCCTGCTTTCTTCAGCTCCTCTTTCCAAAGCTGCCCGGGCGCGAGGCCCTGACCTGCGTCTATATCGAGGAAAACCTCGGAATGGCCCTGCGAGTACAGCCAATCCCGCACCCGCAGCGCGACCGCTGCATCCTGACTGGAATGGCTGATAAAAAGCATCGGCAAGCAGGACCCGTCAAAGAATAGTATTGAGAAAGGCTCTCGTGTTACCGGATCAGCGTAATGGCATCGGTAGGAAACGCCAAAGGGAAAAGTTCTGATCTTGCTTGGTTTAACGGCTAACGCACAAATGATTTGCGCTACCGCACCCTGACACTGATCTCTTGCCAGGTGGAAAGCCGATTACCAACACGCATCTATCATTGTTTTTGCGTCCATCGCGAATCGAACACGGTGAATTCAGACGCGAGGTGCAACATCGTCGGCGGATTTGATATCCGCTTG
>CAYGRI010000543.1:0-2606 GCA_964352155.1 uncultured Maritimibacter sp.
CGCACGCTGTGCCCCGCAGCCACCAAAGCGCGCAGGGTCGCCCGGCCGATGGTGCCCGTGCCCCCCAACAGCACCACCTGCATCGTCACAAAATCCGCGACAGAAACGCCCGCGTCCGCTCCTCGCGCGGGGCGGTGAACAGGGCGGTGGGCGGGCCTTCCTCCAGGATCCGGCCGGCATCGAGGAAACAGACCTTGTCGGCCAGTTCGCGGGCAAATCCCATCTCGTGGGTGGCCAGGATCATCGTCATCCCGTCGCGGTGCAATTGCCGCAGCACATCCAGAACCTCGCCCACCAGTTCGGGGTCGAGGGCCGAGGTGATCTCGTCGAACAGCATGATCTCGGGCTGCATCGCCAGCGCCCGGATGATCGCCACCCGCTGCTGCTGCCCGCCCGACAGCTGGTCGGGGTAATGGTCCATATGGCCGCCAAGACCAAAGCGGGCGAACAACGCCTCCACCGGCGCGGCGAGTTCGGCCTTGGACAGGTTTTTCACCCGCGACGGCGCCAGCAACACGTTCTGGGCCGCCGTCATGTGGGGAAACAGGTTGTAGGATTGAAACACGATCCCGATCCGCTGGCGCACCGGCTGCGGATCCAGGCCCGGCTCGGCGATATCGACCCCATCCAGGTGAATGGTGCCGTCGTCGATCGGTTCCAGCAGGTTGATGCAGCGCAGCAGCGTCGACTTGCCAGAGCCGGAGGCGCCGATCAGGCAGACCATCTGGCCCCGGTCCACATCCAGGTCGATGCCGCGGCAGACATGGTTGTCGCCGAAATGCTTCTGGATCCCGCGCAGGGAGAGTTTCACGCTCACGTCCGGCGCCTCGTCTGGCGGTTCATCAGGTAGTCGGCATAGCGCGTGGCCGGGATGGTCAGCGCCAGAAAGATCAGCGCAGCGCCCACATAGGGGGTAAAATTGGCCATCAGGGATTTGTACACGCCCGCCTGGCGAAAGATCTCCACCGGACCGATGAAGGACAAGAGCGCCACATCTTTTTGCAAGGCGATGAACAGGTTCATATTCGCGGGCACCACGTTGCGGATCGCCTGCGGCAGCACCACAAAGCGCATCGTGTCCGCCTCGCCCAGGCCCA
This sequence comes from uncultured Maritimibacter sp., assembly GCA_964352155.1. Classification (GTDB taxonomy): domain Bacteria; phylum Pseudomonadota; class Alphaproteobacteria; order Rhodobacterales; family Rhodobacteraceae; genus Psychromarinibacter. The sequence goes on from CAYGRI010000543.1 coordinate 1,098, forward strand.
GGCTGACGGCGGCCATGCGCTGGCTTTGATGGATGGAATCGATGCCAGAGCGCAGGACCTCGGCGACATAGGCCGAATAGACCAGGATCAGCGCCAGCGAGCCCCAGATATAGGGCGAATTCCACGGGCGCGGCAGACCCAGACCGGGGATGCCGAAACCGACGAGGTAAATCACCAGCACCACCGGCAGGCCGCGAAAGATGTCGGTATATACCGCCCCGAACAGGCGCAGCGGGAACAGCGCCGGCGCGCGCACATCGCGGCACAGGGCAATCGCCAGCCCCAGCAGCGCGATCAGCGGTGCGCACCAGGCAAAGATCATCACATCCACGAGAAAGGCGTTCAGCAGGCCCGGAAAGGTCTTGGCAAAGACCTCGCCGTTGAAGAAGCTGCGCTGCACCGCCGCCCAGCCCGGCGCCAGCGGCACCAGCAGGACGATCGCCAGGACCACCCCGATCGTGGACAGGGCGGCCAGCATGACGGAACGGCGGCGGATCCGCGCCTCGTAGATCGCGCGGCGCCCCTTTGCGGCAGGCGACACCGGCGGGGACGCTTGCGGCCCCCCGCCGGGCCCGGACAGCGCCGCCACCTATTCGATCACGGGCACGCCGGTCGCTTCTTGCAGCCAGGCGGCCTCGATCTCGGCCAGACGGCCGCTGTCGGTCAGTTCGGACAGGGCGGCGTTGACGCATTCCTTCAGCGGATTGCCCTCTTCCATCAACAGGCCGAACTGGTCGGGGTTCTCGGACCGGTCGGGCGGAAACTGGCCCAGCACGACGCCGCCGTCGAGGACGACCGCCGCGAGATACAGCGCCGTGGGCAGGTCGAACAGCGCGGCATCGATCTGGCCCGCCTGCATCGCGGCGGTCACATCGGTGTTGTCGCCATACAGCAGCGGGCCGCGCGACGGTTGCACGATGTCCGTGAGCATCGGCACGGCGGTGGTATTGGCATCGGCGCCCCAGACCAGATCGCGGACCGAGGCGAGCGTCGGCTCCGCCCCGGCCTCGACCACGGATCGGGTGGTCAGCACCGCCATCGCCGAGGTGTAATAGGGCAGCGAGAAATCGACCATCTGCTCGCGTTCCGGCGTGATCGAATATTGCTGCATGTTGAAGTCGAAATCCTTGGCGCCGGGCTGGATCGCCTCGTCAAACGAGGTGCGGACCCAGGTGACCTGATCCGCTTCGAACCCCATGGCCTCGGCGACGGCATAGGCGACGGCGGCCTCGAACCCTTCGCCGCTTTCGGGGGCGTTGTCGAGCACCCAGGGGTAATAGGCCGGGTTGCCGGTGGCGATGGTCAGGACGCCGTCTTCCAGCGTCTTGCCAGCGGCGCAGGAAGAATGGGCCGCCGCAAGCGCGCCGGTGGCGGAAAGGGCGAGGGCCGAGAGGGCGGTTGCGAGGGTTTTCATGACAAGCGTCTCCTGTCCGTTGATTCACCGCTCAGGATGACAAGGCGCGCCGAATTGTCCAGCCTGCAAAAGCCCCGTCGCGGGCATTCCTGCAC
>CAYGRI010000544.1:0-2594 GCA_964352155.1 uncultured Maritimibacter sp.
AGCGATCCAGTTTCATAATGCCCACCTCGCTATGTCTCTATAAGGCAAGTGTTTTTTGATGCGGATTTTGAGGCGGCGGGCGGCTGCCGCGCCTTTTGTCCGCTGCTTCAATGACATCGTTCCTGCCCAGGTCGTCCATTTTGATGATCCAGGGGGCACCTTTGCAGAATTGTTGCGCCGACAGCCGACCTTCCTGGATCAGGTGGCGCACGCTTGATGGACTGATTGCCAAGACCTCGGCTGCTTCGTCAAGTGTCAGCTCTCCGCGCTCCTGGCGTTCGCCCTCGCGATAGACATCGATCTGATGGTGATTGCGCAGACTGCATACCCGCGATTGCGTCCATCCGTGACCGCGGCCGGTCACCTTGCCTGCCCGGTTGAGAGTTGCGGCAATCAACTTGTCAGGCATGAGACGGGCCAGCGCACGTGCGAGATCGACGATATCACGGTCGGTACTCCAGCGGTGCTGGCCGCTGCGGTTCTTGCGGACAGCCAGAGCGGAATGTGCGCCACCTTGCCAGCGGACAACAAGCTCGATCATCTCTCCGTCAACGCGGGCAATGATCTCCTCGACCAGAGTGCGAATGATCTGTTTCTTGGTGGCAGGTGTAGCACCTGGGCTTGTCCACGCGCGCTCAAGATCGACCCCTAAGCTCAACAGCCTGTCGCGATCGGCGGTGCTCGCCTTTTGCGACAGGGCCGCCGCATCATGCGCCTTGATCTGATCCTCGAGCGCGGTGACCGCGCCAAGCCGCGCATTCCAGCGCGCTTCCAGTTCTCCCGCCACCAGACGATTGTCGGGATCGACCGCATCGTACTGGCGCCGAGCACGGGAGGCCTCGTAGCGCGCCTGCTCCAGGCTCAGCTCAAGCTGATGGCGCTTCTCCTCATGTGCCTGACCCTGGGCCAACTCTGCCTCGAGTGCCGCCTCGATGCCGAGCGGTTGCAACCGCGCGATGATCTCGGCGCTGATTGCCTGATCGACCCGCATGCCACCGAACGAGATGCAGCGCGCGCCACCGTGATTGAACTGGCTGCCGCGGCAATGATAGCGGCCGGTGTTGCCGCCCTTGCCCGAATAGGCGACGTGAAGTTTGCGCCCGCAATGGCCGCATCTCAGAAGCCCGGCCAGAAGAGCTTCGCCACGCCGTACGGCACCGCGCCCTGGGCCGAACTTTCCTGTGGCGTTGTCCGCAATCAATCGCTGGTTCCTCTCGTAGATATTCCAGCTGATATAACCATCATGATGATTGGGGATCAAAACATCCCAGTCTTCCTGTGGCTTGCGTAACCCCTGAATCACACGCTTGCGCCCGTCCTCGATCACCGTGCGCGAGCCGGTGCGGCCAAACACATAGGCCCCGGCATAGATCGGGTTGCTGAGGATGTGCAGGACCGTGTTGTAGACGGGCAGTTTCCACCGGATATCGCGCCCAGCCGATCCGTGGACAACCGCCGGGAGCGAGATCTGTTCTTGCCGGAGCCACACATGTACCTGCCGGACGGACCGCATCTCGTCGAATTTGGCAAACACCAATCCAATGGCGTCCTGGACCCGCCGGTCAGGGTCCTTGTCGATCCGATCCCGGCCGATGCGCACATAGCCAATGGCAACCGTCATGAACAGCTCACCGCGGCGTGCCTTCTGGCGGAGCGCCTCGTGGGACCGTTGCCGAAGGACCGACAGCTCCATCTCGCTCATGGTCCCTTTCATACCGAGCAGCAGGCGGTCATTGGGATGGCGCGGATCATAGACCCCATCTTCATCGACAATGAGCGTGGAAACCAGGCCGCAAAACTCCAGCAGCGTGTGCCAATCGCGGCCATTTCGCGCCAGCCGCGAGGCTTCGATCGACACCACCGCACCAACACGGCCCTCGCAGATCCGGGCAAGAAGCTTCTCGAAACCGGGCCGTGCGACGCCGGAGCCCGAGCGGCCAAGATCATCGTCGATGACCTCTACATCGGTCCAACCAAGCTGGCGGGCGCGCTCCACAAGAGCGTACTGGCGCCGTTTGCTTTCAAGGTTATGCGCGACCTGGCCCGCGGTCGATTGCCGGACATACACGATGGCCTGGCGCGCCAGATGATCAGAGCCAACCTTACTCATTGTGTGTCTCCCTCGCCGAAGACGGGTCTTCCAAGTCCGTCATGTCGCGCGCGGCTTCGCTCAGAAGTGCTCCCGTGAGCGTCAGCAGACGCCGTCGGCGGTCCAGCGGGATCGTTGCGGGATCGGGGCTGGCATCGAACAGATGCAGTTGAAGAGGATTGGTTGCTGTCATTCTCGCCTCCGCTGTTCGGGGATGATTCCCCGCCCGGAAAGCGTAAGGACCGATCCACTATTGCGCGGGCCTCCAGGAGCGCCGCAACCGAAAGCGCAGGATCGCGAACGACCACCGCCTCTCCCGATCCCTCCTCGGTCATCCAGGCAGGGATCTTTGCCAGCGTTCCGTCGCATTGAACAATCGTCAGATGCGCGGCTCCACCACGACACGATCGCGCGACCACCTGCACCACCTGTCCCGCCCGAGGATGAAACGGATAACAAATCCGAACCTCAGATCCCGGAAAGCGGGCAGTCTGTCGTTGGCTTG
>CAYGRI010000545.1:0-2588 GCA_964352155.1 uncultured Maritimibacter sp.
GGCCGGAAAACCTTGTGTGCGACGAGCCGATCTCGGCGCTGGATGTGTCGGTGCAGGCGCAGATCCTGAACCTTCTGGCGGATCTCAAGGCCAGAAGCGGGTTAACGCTTTTTATCATCACCCATGATATCGGGGGGTGCACCAGATCGCCGACCGGGTTGCGGTCATGAAGGCAGGCCGTATCGTGGAGTTCGGCGAGGCCAGGCAGGTCCTTCATGCGCCGAAAGAACCCTATGCCGAGGCGCTGCTGTCCGCCGTGCCCTCAATCAAACGCGCGTTGCAGACGCGCCAGCCAGAAGGCGCATCCGATGCCGTTTGAAGACAGCGCGTCCCTATTTTCCGACGAACGGCGCTGGCAATCCTGGCTGGACGTCGAAGCGGCCCTTGCCCGTGTGCAGGCGAAGGCCGGCATCATTCCCGCCTGGGCCGCGCAAGAGATCGGCGCGGCGGCGCGGCTGGACCGCCTCGATCCGGATCGGTTGCGCCGCGAGATCCGCCGCACCATGGCACCGGTTCACGCGCTGGCGAAATGCCTGTCGGAGGCCAGCGGAGAGGCCGGCGCCTGGGTCCATTGGGGCGCCACGACCCAGAACATCATCGACGCGGGCCGCCTGCTGATCCTGCGCGATGTCCAGGCCGAACTGACCGCGCGTCTGTCCCATGCCCTTTCGCGCATGGCCCTGCTGGCAGAGACCCATGCCGACAGCGTCATGGTGGGCCGCACCAACCGGCAGCACGCGCTGCCCATCACCTTCGGCTTCAAGGTCGCGGGCTGGATCGACGAGATGCTGCGGCTGTTCGACCAACTCGACGCCTGCGAGGACCGCCTGTTCTGTCTGCGCTTCGGCGGGGCCATCGGATCCTATCAAAGTCTGGGGCCGGACGGGCCGGAACTGGCGGCCGAGCTTGCGGCGGAGCTGGGCTTGCGTCCCGCGCTTTATGCCGGGCGGGCGCAAGTCGATCCGCTGATCGAATATGTCACGCGGCTGGGCATGCTGGGGGTGGCGGCGGGCCGGATCGGCACCGATCTTTATGCTGGTATGCAATCCGAGGTCGGCGAACTGTCAGAGGATCTTGGCCATGACGTGGTCGGAAGCTCGACCATGCCGCACAAGGTCAACCCGAAGATCGTTGTCACCCTGACCGCGGAGGCGTCGCGGCTGCGGGCGAAGGCGGCGGCGGCATTCGCGGTGACCCCGCCATCGCATGAAGGCGATTCCGTCACCAACCGCGAATTGCGCATCCTGGTGCAGGAGGCCGGTCTTCTGGCGCTGGACGTGGCCGCGAAGCTGGGCGAGGTGCTCGACCGCATTACCGTGAACGAGGCCGCGCTGACCGCGAATGTCCTGTCTACCGCCGAGATGACGTCGCTGGAAACCGTGATGATGCACCTTGCGCCGAGGATCGGACGCTCTGCGGCGCATGATCTGCTTCACGCCCTCGCCGTGCGCGCCCGCGAAAGCGACGCCCCGCTGCGCGATCTGATGATGGCCTCCCCGGAGATCGCCGGCCTGGTCGACCGCGAGACGCTCGGCCGCCTGACGGACCCCCGCCGCAACACCGCGCACAGCGCCGCGATCGCGCGTCAGCTGGCATCGGATGCGAGGGCGCGCGTGGACGGTCTTTGAGGCGGCGGTGACAGCGCGGCCAGCCTGAGCGACGCGGCCAGATCGGCATTGTCGCGGCAACGCGCCCGAAGCCAGTCGCGCAGCATCTGCGAAAAGTCCCGGATCACGGCCGAGGCGCGCTCCCGCCCCGTGACCTGACAATAGTCGGTCCAGATTTCCGGCTCCAGCGGGCGCATCGCCAGGGTTGCGTCCTCCTCCAGCCCGGCGATCATGCGGCCCGCCAGGGCAACGCCCATCGCGCGCCGCACCATGTCGAGCGCCACGGTGCTGGAGCCGGTCTCGCACGGGACGCGCGGGGCAAAGGAATTGGCGGAGGCCAAAGCATCGAGACGCTGGCGCCACCTTTGGCCCGGGCGCAGCGCGACGAACTCCGCTGGCAAAGCGGGTGACCCGGCGCCATCGCGATCTCGTGCCGCGCGCTGGCAAGCGGCTGCACATCCAGGTCGACGATCGCGTTCTCGACGAGCATGGACAGGATGCCGAGGTTGTATTCATGCGCGGCCACCTTGCTTTCCAGGTCGAACCGGGTCTCGATATCGAGACCCACGCTCGTGGCCCGCGACGCCGCCTTCCAATGTGCAAGCACCGGACCCAGCAGCGAGGTTGCCAGCGGGACGGTACTGACCAGCCGCAAGGGGTCGGCCTTGGTCGAACGCTCCTGCGAGGCGATCTCGGTCAGGCGTTCGACCCCTTCGACAACATGCTGGGAGCGGCGCATGAAATCCCACCTCTGTTCCGTCAGATCCAGTTTCCGGTTCTGGCGCGAGAACAGCGTGAGGTTCAGCTCGTGTTCCAGCACCGCGATCATCCGGCTCGCCGCCGAAGGGCTCATCCCAAGGCGTTCCGCCGCCGACGCCAGAGAGCCGGTCCGGACGATCATCCTCAACAGCTGAACGCATTTCAAATTCAGCCAAGGCAACCAATAGAAATTCAAAACCGTGCAAACTCTTGACTGCGGAC
>CAYGRI010000546.1:0-2556 GCA_964352155.1 uncultured Maritimibacter sp.
TCGGGTGGCCCAGCCCCCGGGAGCGCCCGCAGTCATTCGGGCCAGCTGAAGGGGTGCGCGATGCGTCTGCGGGCAGGGGGCAGGCCTCCGCCGCGCGACCCTTGAGGGCGATGAGACCCCGGGGGCGGAACTGGATGAAGAGGATGATGAACAGGATCATGTAGGTCTGAGCGGCCAGGGTGTTGGCGGGGTTGAACCACTCGATCCCTTTTTGCAGGAAGCCGATCATCGTGGCGCCCAGCAGGGTGCCCCAGATGTTGCCGACGCCGCCGACCACCACGGTCATGAAGGATTGCACGATGTAGTCGGCGCCCAGTTCCGAGGTGACCTTGGCATAAAGGCCGATGGCAACGCCCGCGATCCCGGCGATGCCGGAGCCGAGGCCGAAGGTCAGCATGTTGATCCGGTCGGGATTGATCCCCATCGAGGCGGCCATGCGCGGGTTCTGGGTGACCGCGCGGACTTCGAGCCCGACGCGGGTGCGGTTCATGATGAACAGGAAGACGGCGAGGAAGAACAGCGCCAGCACGAAGATCGCGATCCGGATGTAGCTGATCGAGACCACGTCGTTGATCGCCAGGGCGCCGCCCAGCCAGTCGGGCGCGGTCAGCGGACGGGCCTGGGTGCCGAAGATGTTCTTGGCGAGCTGTTGCAGCGCGATGGAGATGCCGAAGGTTGCCAGCAGCGTTTCCAGCGGGCGGTGGTAGAGCCAGCGGATCACCAGCCGCTCCATCGCCACCCCGGCCGCGAAGGTCACCGCGAAGGCCAGCGGCAGGGCCACGATCAGCGAGACGGTGTAGTTCGGGATGAACAACTGCACCACATAGCCGGTATAGGCGCCCATCATGATGAACTCGCCATGGGCCATGTTGATCACCCGCATCACCCCGAAGGTGATGGCCAGGCCGATGGCCGCAAGGAAGTAGATCGAGGCCAGGGACAGCCCGTCGAGGGCGAGGTCGATGACCTGGTTCACCGCCACATTGCGGTCGATGGATTGGAGCGCCGCGACCGCCGCGGCGGCGACCTGGGGCGAGGTGGCGGTGTAGACCTGGTAGAAGGAAAAGCGCGCCAGGATGGTGTCGACCTCGGCCTCTGTCGCGGCGGCTTCGACCGCGCCCTGGCGGACCAGTTCCGCATAGGCGACATCACGGCGGTATTCGCTGTTCAGGTCGGCGACGCGCACGCCCGCGACGGTGCCGCCGTCGATATTGGCGATCAGCGCGTTCTTCTGGTCGGCGCGGCTGATCCGTGGCGGCGCCAGCCCATCGGCGACCAGCAGGTCATAGGCCGCTTCGCGCGGCAGCGCCTCTGTCCCCGGGGTCAGGCGGCCCGCGACGGCCGGATCGTCCGGGATCTCGCCCTCGGCCACCTTGACGCTGATCGCCAGCAGCGGGTTCAGCGTGGCGCGGACGTCGACGCCCAATTCGCCGGCAAAGCTGTCGATGGCGGCAATGCGCTCGGCGTCGGTTTCGCCGAAGCGGATCGTCAGCAGCCGTTCGAGCCGTTGTTTCCGGATCTTCAGCGCCGGGTCGGTTTCGCTGTCGATGGCACCGCGCAGGGCCGCCAGGTGGCTTTCCTCGGCCTGGCGCTCGATCGCGGTCAGCGCGTCCATCCGGCGGGTGATGTCGGGGTCGGACAATTGGAATCGCACCAGGGCAGAGCCCATCATGCGCTGGATCCCGCCATTCGGCTTGAGCTGGTCCATCTCGTTTTCGAGGACGGTTGCGACCTCGGCGCCGGTGGCGATGTCGATCAGGGTCAGCAGGTCGTCGCCATTGGCGTCCGTGCCTGCCTCTGTCGCGAAGAAGAACAGCCCGTCCGAGGTGCGCTGCCACATCTCTCGATTGGCCCAGCGTTCCAGCACGGTTTGCGCCGCGGGCAGGCCGCTGTCGGCCAGCGCGTCGATGGCCGGGCCGATGGTGCGGCGGGAACTGCGCTCGATGATCTCGCGGTGGGTTTGCAGCAGCGTCTGGATCTCGCTGTCCTGCGCGATGGCAGGGCCTGACAGGAGGGCCCAAAGACCCAGAAACACGATACACAAGCGACGCATGGGCAGCCCCTGTCAGGGTTGGGCGGGGGCAGACGCCCCCAGCCCGGTTGTGGTCTTAGTAGTTGGATTCGATCTGCACGCAGGTCGAGGTCTCGGTGTTGTACATGCCGCATTCCAGGTCTTTCCAGTCAGAGACCAGAACCGCGGATTCGGGCAGGTAGTCGGTCCAGGCATCGCCGGGAACCGGATCGGTTTCCGAGATGATGTCGAACTGTCCATCGGCCTGGATTTCACCGATCAGAACCGGCTTGGACAGGTGATGGTTGGTGCCCATGACGGCGGTGCCGCCGGTCAGGTTCGGGAATTCCTGGCCCCACATGGCTTCGCGCACGGTGTCGACATCGGTGGTGCCGGCCTCGGTCACCGCGTTCACCCACATGTTGAAGCCGATGTAATGCGCTTCCATCGGGTCATTGGTCACGCGGGCATCGTCGCCGATATAGGCGTGCCACTGTTCGATGAAGGCGGCATTTTCGGGAGTGTCGGCGGACATGAAGTAGTTC
>CAYGRI010000547.1:0-2526 GCA_964352155.1 uncultured Maritimibacter sp.
CCCCCACCCGGTGGGCCCGGCCCGGGCGCGGCGCCCGCAGACGTCACGCCCGTGCCCGAAAGCCTGTACCGAAAGCCTGCACCGGAAAGCCCCGCATGGAGGCTTTCTGCGCCATGGCTCAGCCTTCGTCGCGCACCTGCTCCATGATCTCGCGCATGCCGTCCAGCGGGACATAGCCGCGCACCATCTGAGTCTCGAAGATAAAGCTGGGCGTGCCGCTGATCTGCAACCGTTGCGCCAGGGCGCGGTTCTCGGCAATGATGTTGCGCACCTTGTCCGAGTTCATCATGTCGAACACGGCGGGCGTGTCGAAGCCCAGAAGCTCGCTGAGATCGGACAGGCCTTCCTCGGTCACTTCGCCGCGCATGGTCATCAGTTCGGTATGGGTGTCGCGATAGGCCTCGTCGCCCTCGACTTCCTTCACCGCGATGGCAAAGCGCGACGCCAGTACCGATTGTTCGCCCAGGATCGGGAATTCCTTGATGATGTAGCGGATGTTGCCGTCGCTCGCGATCAGCTCTGACACATCGGGGTAGGCCCGGCGGCAATAGCTGCAGCGGTAATCCATGAATTCTACAACCGTCACGTCGCCATCCGGATTGCCCCCGACAAAGGAGTGGCTGTCGCGGAACAGCGCCTCGGCATTGGTTTGCACCAGGGCGATGTCGTTTTCCGCCTGCTGATCGGCCTGGCGCTCTTCGAGCACGTTGATGGCTTCCAGCAGGACTTCGGGGTTTTCCATCAGATAGCTGCGGATCTCGGACCGGAAGATCATCCGCTCTTCCTCTGTCATGCCGCCGATGTCGAAGGCGGCCAGAGGGCTGGCGGTAAAGGCGGCCATTGCGGCCGCCAGTGCAAAGCGTTTCATCAATTATCCTCTCTCGATTCCGGCGGCTTTTGCCGCAGATAACACATCTTGGGCGCGGGTCCATCCGCGCGACCCCGTGGGCAGAAGACCCACGGCGCGTTTGGCATGGATCATTGCGGTTTGCAGGTTGCCCAGCAAGGCATAGCGTTCGGCGGTGACGACCGATGCCATACCCGGATTGCCGGTTCTCGCATAGGCCACGGCCAGATCGCGCAGCATGCGCGGGTCGGTGGCATCGCGCGCGCGGGCCCGTTCCAGCACGCCCAAAGCCTCGCGGATCGACGCTTGCGTGCCCAGGGCCACCAGCGCGCGGCCATAGCCCGCCAGGATCAGCGGCTCGCCCGGCGCGGCGTTGACAGCGGCGGAATAGGTGCGCACCGCGGCGTTGAAATCCCGGCTTTCCAGCTGGATCTGGCCCAGAAGTTCCAGGAAATAGGGGTCGCCGGGGCGCTTGGCCAGAAGGCTTTGCATCGCGGCAATCGCCTTGGCGCGGTTCGGGGTGCGGTGATGGGCGATGGCGGTGCGCATCAGCCCGATCTCGGAGCTGTCGCGCCGGACCTGCCGCAGCGTCCACCCCGGCGCGCGGGTAAAGGCCGACAATTTGCCCTTGGCGCGGGCGAACCAGTAATCCGAGGTCGGGTTGTCGCGCGCCCGCGAGGCATAGGCGGCGGCATAGCCCTCGACCGCGCGGATCCGGTCGCGGGTCAGCGGATGGGTCCGCACATAGGGGTCCTGGCGGGCGTTCGACAGCACCTCCTGGCCGCGGAAATACTCCAGAACGTCGGCCATGGCGGTCGGGTCGATCCCGGCGCTGGCCATATAGCGCAGGGCGGATTGGTCGGCCGAGGATTCTTCAGATCTCGTGTGGGACAGAAAGACGCGGCCGGCGCTGGAGGAACTGCCAAGCGCCAGGGCGCCCGCCGCCTCGGCATTGCCGGACGCGGCGCCGACGGCCAGCGCCAGCATGAAGCCGAACTGGGCGGCGATATTGGCGGTGCGCAGATTGGTCAGCCGCCGCGCCAGATGGCCGTTGGCGATATGGGCAAGTTCGTGGGCGATGACGGCCTGCAGCTCTTCGACCCGCTCGGTCTTGAGGATCAGGCCGGAATGGATCAGCACGTGGCGGCTGTCGATCACGAAGGCATTCAGCTTGGAATCGTCGATCACCAAGATCTTGATCTGCGTCGGGTTCAGCCCGGCTGCGACGATCAGCGGTTTGGCGATTTCCTTGAGCGCGCGTTCGATATCGGCATCGCGGATCACCCCCGCAGCGCGGGCGGGCAGGGCGGCCAGGGCGAAGGCGGCGCAGAGCACGACCAGCCTGGTCCATGTCTGGATCGGTCTTTTCATTGACTGTTTCCTCCCCTGCAGGCAGGTCTTGCCTCGGCGGTCACAATAGAGAGAGCAGAATGCGGAACTCAAGACGCAGCGCGGTCGATCCCTTCATTGTGATGGATGTGATGGAGGCGGCGCGCCGGGCCGAGGCGGCCGGGCGCCATATCATCCACATGGAGGTGGGCCAACCCGGAACCCCTGCGCCGGAAGGGGCGCGCCGTGCCGTGGAACAGGCGATGGCGACGGAACCGATGGGATATACGGTGGCTTTGGGGCTGCCGGCGCTGCGGGCGCGGATTGCGCGGCTTTACGCCGATTGGTAC
>CAYGRI010000548.1:0-2515 GCA_964352155.1 uncultured Maritimibacter sp.
GCCATTGCCAATGCCGAGAACAACCAAAACCTGGATCTGGACGAGCAGATCGTCGCCGAAGCCTGGGTCGGCAAGAACCTGACGCTCAAACGCGGCCGTCCGCGGGCGCGGGGCCGCTTCGGCAAGATTCACAAGCCGTTTGCGGAACTCACGATCAAGGTCCGTCAGGTGGAAGAGACAGTCGGGGAGACTGCGTAATGGGTCATAAAGTCAATCCGATTGGTATGCGTCTTCAGGTCAACCGCACCTGGGACAGCCGTTGGTACGCCGATACCAAGGATTACGGCAACCTCCTGATGGAAGACCTGGCGATCCGGGCGTTCATCGAAAAGGAATGCAAGCAGGCTGGCGTCAGCCGCGTGATCATTGAGCGTCCGCACAAAAAGTGCCGCGTGACGGTGCATACGGCGCGCCCTGGTGTGATCATCGGCAAGAAGGGCGCGGACATCGAAGGTCTGCGCCGCAAGCTGGCCGCGATCACGAAAAGCGAGCTGCACCTCAACATTGTCGAGGTGCGCAAGCCCGAGCTGGACGCGCAGCTGGTTGCCGAGAACATCGCGCAGCAACTGGAACGGCGCGTATCCTTCCGCCGTGCCATGAAACGGTCGGTGCAGAACTCCATGCGGATGGGCGCTCTGGGCATCCGGGTGAACGTGGCCGGCCGTCTGGGCGGGGCCGAGATCGCGCGGACCGAATGGTACCGTGAGGGCCGCGTGCCGTTGCACACCCTGCGGGCCGATATCGACTATGCCACCTGCGAGGCGATGACGCCCTATGGGATCATCGGTATCAAGGTCTGGATCTTCAAGGGCGAGATCCTTGAGCATGATCCGGCGGCCCGTGATCGCCGCGCACAGGAATTGCAGGACGGCCCGGCCCCGCGTGGGTCCGGTGGCGGCCGGCGCAACTGAGGAGTTTGAACGATGCTGCAACCGAAGCGCACGAAATTCCGCAAGATGCACAAGGGTCGCATCTCTGGCGAGGCGAAGGGCGGGTCTGACCTGAACTTTGGCTCTTACGGACTGAAGGCCATCCAGCCGGAACGCATCACGGCGCGTCAGATCGAGGCAGCCCGCCGCGCGATGACCCGCCACATGAAGCGTCAGGGCCGCGTGTGGATCCGCATCTTCCCGGACACCCCGGTGACCTCCAAGCCCACCGAAGTCCGGATGGGTAAGGGTAAAGGGTCCGTCGATTTCTGGGCGGCCAAGGTCAAGCCGGGCCGAGTAATGTTCGAGATCGACGGCGTCACAGACATGGTCGCCCGCGAGGCTCTGCGCCTGGCTGCCATGAAGCTGCCGATCAAGAGCCGGATCGTCCAGCGCGAAGACTGGTAAGACCGGGCCTTATGGCCAAGACATGTTGGAACCCCCCGTCGCGCAACCGGCGGGGGTTTTTCGTTCCATGGACCTCAGACAGAACGGAAGGTGGCCGTCATGGCGCAGATCAGATCCCTATTCGCCACGCGGCTCTATCATGCGGCGCTGTCGGACTTTGGCGGCCCCATCGATCCCGGAGAGCTGGAGGCGTCCTGCTATTCCATCGCCGAAGATGACGAGGCGGGCCAGCTTTGGTGCGACGAGAACGACTTTCCGGGCTACACCAGCTATGCCTCGCTGACCGATCTGCCCTGGCGGTTTCCGATCTTTCAGGATGTGGCGACGGCTCTGGACGCGCATGTGGCGGCCTTCGTGCAGGATCTGGCCTTTGATCTAGGCGACAAGGCCCTGACGCTCGAAGACATCTGGATCAACATCCTGCCCGCCGGCGGCGCGCATTCCTCTCACATCCATCCGCATTCCGTCATCAGCGGAACAACCTACGTGGCGATGCCCCAGGACGCCAGTGCGCTGAAGTTGGAGGACCCGCGTCTGCCGATGATGATGGCCGCGCCGACGCGTCTCAAGGATGCGCCAGAGGCGCTGCGCAGCTTCGTCTATGTGGCTCCCAAGGTCGGGGATATCCTGCTGTGGGAAAGCTGGCTGCGCCATGAGGTGCCAATGAACATGTCGGATGAGGACCGCATCAGTGTTAGCTTCAACTATAGCTGGGGGTAGGGGCGGTTACCATTACGTTGTGTCTGGGGCGATGTGTTAACCTTCGTTAGCAAGTGGCAGGAGGGCGCACATGAAACGTTTGGCGATCTGCGTCGTGGCCGTCACGACAGCCTTGGCTCAGCCGGTTGCCGCTGGGAATCCGTTGCACGTCGCAAGTGTCACGCCGGTTGAGCATGGCGGAGGATGCCGCAAGGCCTCTCCTCCCGGACAATGCTGCCACGCAGGCAAGAAACCCTATCATTGCCACTGAGTCGCGTGCGGTGCGCCTGACCGTAGGCTCGACGACGCAAGCCGCGACAGGAGGCAGGGCAGGGACCTTCGATCTGCGTTCTGGCGCGGTCGGCCGATCTAAAAAAAAACGCCCCGGACGAGCCGAGGCGTTTCGATTTTGTGGGCCTGGGGCGCGCCCGGGACAGAGCTTTAGTCGCGCTCTTCCACGATCTCGACCAGATGCGGGA
>CAYGRI010000549.1:0-2506 GCA_964352155.1 uncultured Maritimibacter sp.
CCTTGCAGCTGATCTTGAATTCGTGAAAATCATTGTCCTGCAGGATCCGGATATGGTCCAGGCCGGATTCCACCATCGCATCGGGGCAAGGCTCGCCATATTTCTCCAGCAGGTGCTTTTCGAGGCTGCCCGCATTCACCCCGATCCGGATCGAACAGCCGTGATCGCGCGCGGCCTTGATCACCTCGCGCACCCGGTCCTGGGTGCCGATGTTGCCGGGGTTGATCCGCAGACAGGCGGCACCCGCCTCGGCGGCCTCGATGGCGCGCTTGTAGTGGAAATGGATGTCCGCGACGATCGGCACCGGGCTGTCGCGCACGATCTCTTTCAGCGCCCTGGTGGCGGCCTCGTCCGGGGTGGACACGCGCACGATGTCCGCGCCCGCCTCGGCACAGGCCTGAACCTGCGCCACCGTGGCGGCCACATCCGAGGTGTCGGTGTTGGTCATCGTCTGGACCGTGATCGGCGCATCCCCCCCGACGGGCACGGCCCCGACCATGATCTTGCGAGAGCTGCGGCGATAGATATTGCGCCAGGGGCGCACAGGGTTCAGCGACATAGGATAGGCTTCCTGTTCTCGGGGCTTGTCAAATATCTAAGCCCAAGACACAGCGCTGGCAACGGTCCAGCCTCAATCCACCGGGGTCAGAGGATCCAGGGTGGCGACAACACGCGCCAGTTCCCGGTTGGCGCCCAGATCCGCGACCGAGAACGCGCCGCGCAGCTCATCCGGGCCAAGCGCGATGTTGCGGACCACCGCGCCGCCGGACCCGGCGGGCCCATAGGTTTCGCCGGCGACCTGGAAGTAGACGTCGCCCGCGTTCCCGGCGCGCAGCAAGGGCGGCTCTTCGGTCTGGGGCAGGACATAGGTTTCCCCGGCATCCAAGATCTTTTCGAACAGAACGGTGCCGTCGGCGCCGCTGACCCGCACCCAGGACGGGCGCACGGCGAACATGACAACCTGCTGCGGCCCGTCTTCGACGACCTTGACAGGCGGCGCGCCGGGCACCGACCGGTCGTCCGGGACTGTGGCGGTTGCGACCGTTGTGGCGGGCGTGCGCGCCACCCCGGCCAGCGTGCCGGTCCGCGACGGATCGAGGTTGGAAATCGGGCCGTCGCGCGCGGTCAGCACTGGCACTTCCAGCGCTTGCGGACGATATAGCCGGTCAAAGCTGTCCACAGGCGGCGGTGTCAGTCCCGCCGTCTCGACCGTCGAGGACAGTCCCGTGGGCGACAGCGGATCCAGCTCGGCAACGACGCCCGGCGTCTGGTCGACCGGGGTCAATTGCACCTGTTGCACCTGCTGCAAGACGGACCAGCCACCATAGCCGATTCCGCAGATCAAGGCGACCAGCACGGTCACCGACCCCAGCGCTCCCGGCTCGATTCGGGAAAACACGCTTTCTCCGCGTGGCGCAAAGGGCGTGTTTGGATTTTCGAAAGGATCTCGTGATACAGTCCCCCGCACCGCCCCGTCAGGCCGCTTCGATTTCGACCGTCCAAGGCGCCCGTCCGGCGCGAAGGTATGGGTGACTTCGAAATTTCCTTCGATGCAGAATTGCGCGAAGGCCCAATCCGGATCCAGCCGCAAATACCGGGCGTAGGATCGGACATATCCCGCCACGAAGCCCGGAGTCTCAAACGCCGAGGGGTCGGCATTCTCGATCGCGGCAATGTAGCTGGCCTTGATCTTCAGCTCGCGCTGCACATCCAGAAGGGATTTTCCAAGGGTCGCACGCTCGCCGCGCATGACGTCGCCTAGGCGCACCTCAAAGTCGTCGAAGCTTTGCAGCCCCGACTCGTCATCACCCGCCGTGTCCGGTGGGGGAGGTGTCCTCCGACCGATCATTCCTCGGCTATCCTACTGTCCCGTTGTTGCATCGAGGTGATTCGCACCCCGCCACGTCTTATTACGAACATCCTATCATAGTGGGGCAGTCAATGCACTTTTGGAACATTCAAGCAGACAGCTCGGCGCGATTAAGCGCACAATGTGACCACAAATCGTCCAAGGCGCGGATAAGTCGATCAGTTTCTTCAGGACCGTGAACCGGCGACGGGGTAAAGCGCAAACGCTCGGTCCCGCGGGGCACGGTCGGGTAATTGATAGGTTGCACGTAAATTCCGTGCTGATCCAACAACATATCCGAGATCATCTTGGTATGAACCGGGTCAGCGACGATGACCGGGACGATATGCGACCCATGGTCAATAAATGGCAAACCCAGCGCGCGCAGGCGGGTTTTTAGGATCTTTGCCTGTTCCTGATGCCGCGCGCGCAGGTCGTTGTCCGCCTTAAGATGCCGGACAGAGGCCGCAGCCCCCGCCGCCACGGCGGGCGGAAGCGAGGTGGTGAAGATGAAGCCGGGCGCGTAGGAGCGGATGGCGTCGCACATCTTCGCGCTGGACGCGACATAGCCGCCCATGACGCCGTAGGCCTTGGCCAGCGTCCCGTTGATGATGTCGATCCGGTGCATCAGGCGGTCGCGCTCGGCCACCCCTGCCC
>CAYGRI010000550.1:0-2501 GCA_964352155.1 uncultured Maritimibacter sp.
CTGGCTGTTCCCCGTTCTGGCCAAGCTGTTGGCCGTCAACCCGCTGACCGCGCCGGTATCCTGGACATGCCACAGGTTCGGCCCCTGCGCGATCTGCTGTGACAGGGCGGCGTTGGGCCAGCTTGGCAGGTCGCGCCTCCAGTCCATCGGTCAGGACTCAAGCGCGGCAGACACGGCCGCACTGATGCGCTGCGCGTCGGCCCGGGGCAGGCCGAGGTAGTCCGCCCCCAGAGCGCGGGCCAGATCGGCGCTGGCGGCGCCGGGGCGGTTGGCGGTGTCGATCACCATACCGCGAATGCCAAGCGCCTGGATCTGCCGGGCGATCTGCTGCGCCTCGGCGAAGGCGGCCTCGCGTCCCGGCGCGCCGGACAGGGTGACATTGGCGCGCCCATCGGTCAGCAGGACAAGCGCGGGGCTGAGCCCGCGCCCGCGCGACTGATCCGCCAGGGCCAGCGCGGCCACCAGACCCGCCGCCAGCGGTGTGCCGCCGCCGCCCGGCAGCGCCGACAGCCGGCGCTTGGCCTGCACCAGAGAGCGGGTGGGCGGCAACAGCAGCTCTGCCACCGCGCCCCGGAACGATACCAGCGCCACATGATCGCGGCGGGCATAGGCCTGTGCCAGCAGCATCTCGACGGCGCCTTTCGCCTCTGCCAGTCGCGCCACGGCGGCGGAGCCAGAGGCGTCCACCGCGAACAGCAGCAGCCTGTCGGAGCGATCCTCGAACCGCCGCAGCCGGATGTCGGAAGGGAGTAGGATCAGGCGCGGGCCGTCGGGGCGCTGGCGGCGGCGGATCTTTTGCCATGGCGCGGCGGCGCGCAGGGTGGCGACCACGTCGATCCGGGCGCGCCCGGCGGGCCGGCCGGGCCGCGAGGGCAGGGGGCGCCCGCGCCGGTTGCCCTTTTGCTTGGCCCCCGCGCCGCTGCCGCTGCCGGGCAGGCGCCGGGCCGCGCCCTGTTCCAGCCGCGCCAGCAGATCCGGGGGCAGAGCGGCGGCCACAGCCTCCAGCAGCCGGTCCTCAAGCTGGCCGATCTCGTCATCACCCTCTGGGCTGCCGTCATCGGGGCTGTCGTCGGGAGGCGGCGGGTTGTCCTCCTCCGGCGCGTCCTCGGGCGGTTGCTGTGGCAGCTGGGTGGCGCGATGGGCATAGACCAGCTCCACCGCGTCGCGCAGATCGGCGTCGGTGGTTTCCAGCCGCGCGTCGAGCGCCGCCAGCCCCCGCGCCGCCTGCAGGGCAAGGGTGGGCGCGCGCAGGCTGTGGATGCCAAAGCGGGCGGCCAGCAGCACCAAAGCGGCGGGGTCGTCGTCGCGCACTTTCACCTGGGGCAGGCGCTGGCGGGCGGCGTCGAGCGCTGCGGGAGCGGGCAGCAGGACGTCGGTTTCGTCCCAGCGCAGCCCGTCCAGATCGACATGGAAGGCCAGGCGCTCCATCAGGCTCGCGGGGGCGGCCTCGTCCGGGTCGGCGCCTTCGTCCAGCAGCACCAGCGCGTGGCCCTTGCGGGCGTCAAGCACCTGCGACAGCCGCCCCGACAGGTCGGGCGGCGTGCGTTCGGCCATCGGCAGGATCAGCAGGGCGGGGCGGTCGGCCAGCCCCGGTTCCCAGACCGCCCGACCCTCGGCGAGCGAGGCGGCGACGTTCAGGCCGCCGAAGATCTCGGTGTCGCTGAGTCCGGGATGCAGGCGCCGCCGCGCCCCCGGCAAGCGCGCCAGAGCGGTTTCAGCCGATTGGCGCACCGGCCCCGCGCGGGCGCGCAGGGTCACGCCGCCCAGCCCCTCGGGATCGACCGCCAGCAGCGCCAGCGCCGTCATCGCGCGGGACCAGGCGGTCGCATCAGTCATGCCAGAACGTCCGCCGCCGCCCGTTCCACACGAGAGACAGAGCCCGCCTCGTCCAGCGGATCGCGGCGCAGCCGGTGGGCCATCGCCAAAGGCGCCACCGTGCGCAGATGCGCCATGGCCAACGGCGCGCCCTCATAGGCGGCCAAAGCCTTGCCCGCCCGCAGCATCGTCAGCTCGCCGCGCAGCCCGTCCGTGCCAAGCGCCAGGCTCAGTCCGGCGCAGGCGCGCAGCAGCGCCTCGTCCACGGCCATCCCCTTAAGCATCGCGCGGGCCGTCAGGATCTTGTCGCGGATCCTGGCGTCTTCGGCCTGCCAATGGGCCATGAAAGCGGCGGTGTCGTCGTCGAAGGCGGCCCGGCGGCGGATCACCTCCACCCGCGTTTCGATGTCGTCGGGCGAGCGGACTTCCACCGACAGGCCGAAGCGGTCCAGCAATTGCGGGCGCAACTCGCCCTCCTCGGGGTTGCCCGATCCGACCAGCACGAAGCGGGCGGGATGGCGGATCGACAGCCCCTCGCGCTCAACCGCGTTGACACCCGATTGCGCCACATCCAGCAGCAGGTCGACGATGTGATCCTCCAGCAGATTGACCTCGTCGATATAGAGGTATCCGCGATTGGCGCGCGCCAGCAATCCCGGCTCGAAGGCCTATTCGCCCTGGGTCAG
>CAYGRI010000551.1:0-2499 GCA_964352155.1 uncultured Maritimibacter sp.
ACCCGCACCCGTGGCTGATGCCCGACTTCTGGGAGTTCCCGACGGTCTCGATGGGTCTGGGGCCGCTGATGGCGATCTACCAGGCGCGGTTCATGAAATACATGCACAACCGTGGCCTGATCGACATGGGCGACCGCAAGGTCTGGGCCTTCCTCGGCGACGGCGAGATGGACGAACCCGAAAGCCGGGGTGCCATCGATCTGGCGGCCCGCGAGGGTCTCGACAACTTGATTTTCGTGGTGAACTGCAACCTGCAGCGTCTTGACGGACCAGTGCGCGGCAACGGCAAGATCGTGCAAGAGCTTGAGGGCGACTTCCGCGGTGCCGGTTGGAACGTGATCAAGCTGCTCTGGGGCAAAGGCTGGGATGACCTGCTGGAAAATGACCACACCGGTCGCCTCAAGCAATTGATGGATGAAACCGTCGATGGCGATTACCAGACCTTCAAATCCAAGGACGGCGCCTATATCCGCGAGCATTTCTTTGGCAAATACCCCGAGACGGCGGCTTTGGTCGAGGATTGGACCGACGACCAGATCTGGTCGCTGCGCAGGGGCGGGCATGACCCCGAAAAGGTGTATGCCGCCTTCCACCGCGCAACGACCGAGGCCGAAGGATCCCCCACCTGCCTGCTGATCAAGACGGTCAAGGGTTATGGCATGGGCGGCGCGGGCGAAGGCCAGAACACCACCCACCAGCAAAAGAAGCTGGCAGAGGATCAGCTGCGCGCCTTCCGCGACCGGTTCCAGATCCCGATTGACGACAAGGATCTGGCCAAGGCGCCGTTCGTGACGCTGAACAATGCGCAAAAGGCCTATATGGACGAGCGGCGCAAGGCGCTGGGCGGCGCCTTTCCCAAGCGCGAGTCAAAGGCGCCCAAGCTGGACATACCCCCGCTGGAGAAGTTCAAGGCGCAGCTCGATGGCACCGGAGAGCGCGAGATTTCCACCACCATGGCGTTCGTGCGCATTCTGACGACGCTGTTGCGCGACAAGAGCGTGGGCAAGGCGGTGGTGCCGATCGTGCCGGACGAAAGCCGCACCTTCGGGATGGAGGGGCTGTTCCGCAGCGCGGGCATCTACAACCCCTTGGGGCAGAACTATACGCCCCAGGATGCCGACCAGATGATGTTCTACAAGGAATCCAAGGACGGCCAGGTCCTGCAGGAGGGCATCAACGAGGCCGGGGCGATGGCCGACTGGATCGCGGCGGCGACGTCCTATTCGAACCACGGCGTGCCGATGATCCCGTTCTACATCTATTACTCGATGTTCGGGTTCCAGCGGATCGGCGATCTGGCCTGGGCGGCGGGCGACAGCCGGGCGCGGGGCTTCATGCTGGGCGGCACGGCGGGGCGGACGACGCTGAACGGCGAAGGGTTGCAGCACGAGGACGGGCACAGCCACATCATTGCGGCCACGATCCCGAACTGCATCACCTATGACCCGACGTTCCAGTTCGAAGTGGCGGTGATCATCCAGCACGGGCTGAAGCGGATGTTTGCGGACCAGGAGGATGTGTTCTTCTATCTGACCCTGATGAACGAGAATTACAGCCATCCAGAGATGCCGATGGGTGTGGAAGAGGGTATCATCAAGGGGCTCTACCGGCTGTCGAAGACGGCACAGCCAGGCAAGAAACATGTCAACCTGATGGGGTCGGGCACCATTCTGGTGCAGGCGATGAAGGCCGCGGATCTGTTGCGCGAGGATTTCGGGGTGACGGTGGATATCTGGTCGGCGCCCTCGTTCAACGAGCTGGCCCGCGACGGGCAGGATGCGGCGCGCTGGAACCGGCTGAACCCGCTGGCGGAGCCCAAGGTGCCCTATGTGGCGCAGATACTGGACGGGGTGACGGGGCCGGTGATCGCGGCGACGGACTACATGAAGAACTATGCCGAACAGATCCGGGGCTTCCTGCCCGAGGGGATGCGCTATTCGGTGCTGGGCACCGACGGCTTTGGCCGGTCGGACAGCCGGGTGAACCTGCGGCGGTTCTTTGAGGTCGACCCGGGCCATATCGCCGCCGCCGCGATGGTTGATCTCTACCGCGACGGCGCCGTGACGGCGGACGCGCTTGAGGCCGCGCTGAAGAAATACGACATCGACGGCGCCAAGCCGAACCCGCGCCTCGTGTGAGCGCCGAAGGGAGGAAATGACGATGGCAACCGAAGTTAAAGTGCCCGATATCGGCGATTTCACGGATGTTCCGGTGGTGACCGTGCTGGTCGCCGTGGGCGATACGGTCGCGCTGGAAGACCCGCTGATCGAGCTGGAATCCGACAAGGCAACGATGGAAGTCCCCAGCCCGGTCGCGGGCAAGGTCACCGATATCCTGGTGGGCGAGGGCGACAACGTGTCGGAAGGCACGGTGATCATGATGGTCGAGGCAGAGGGGGCGCCCTCGGGGGGCGTCGAGCCCCCCTCGGGCGCGGCGGCTGGCGCCGCCCCCCCCGCCGCGGCGGTGCAAGTCGCGCAGCCCGCGGCGCCAGCTACTGCC
>CAYGRI010000552.1:0-2478 GCA_964352155.1 uncultured Maritimibacter sp.
GCGGCAGGTCAGCATCATGCCCGACGACTTGAAGGGCTGGGCGATGTTCACCAGCGGCAGGCCCCGTTCCCGCGCTGCCAGCGCGGCTGGCATCCATTCCACGGTCACATCCGCGCCGCCACCCGCGATCACCTGCGTGGGCGCGATGTCAGGCCCGCCCGGCTTGATCGTGACGTCGAGGTCCTCTTCTTCGTAGAACCCCTTCTCCAGCGCCACGTAATAGCCGGCGAACTGCGCCTGCGTGACCCATTTCAACTGCAGAGTGACTTCGTCCGCCGCCTGCGCCGCCCCGGCCCCAAGGCCAAAGGCCAGCGCCCCGATCATCATGTGTTTCATATCGTGTACCCTCCTGTTGCTTTTTCTTCCTATCGGCGTTGCGAGGGATGCCAAAAGGTCAGCCCCCGCTCTGCCAGCGCGACCAGCCCATAGAACAGGGATCCTGCGATGGCCGCCACCGTGATTTCCGCCCACACCATATCAAGCCCGAGCCGTCCGACCTCTGTCGAAATGCGAAATCCCATGCCCCGTGTCGGAGATCCGAAATATTCCGCCACGATTGCCCCGATCAGCGCCAGAGTTGTCGCGATCTTGAGCCCGTTGAAAACAAAGGGCAAGGCGGCGGGCAGGCGCAGCTTGACCAGCGTCTGCCAATAGCTGGCCGAATAGGTCTGCATCAGGTCGCGCTGCATCCGCGTCGTGTCGGCCAGCCCTTGCACGGTGTTCACCAGCATCGGAAAGAACACCATCACCACGACCACCGCCGCCTTGGACTGCCAGTCAAAGCCGAACCAGTTCACCAGGATCGGCGCGATGCCGATGATCGGCAGGGCGGCCACGAAATTCCCGATGGGCAGCAGCCCACGCTGCAGGAACGGCACCCGGTCGATCAGCAAGGCGGCCAGGAACGCGGCGCCGCAGCCCATGACATAGCCTGACACAGCACCCTTCAGCGCGGTTGTCCGGAAGTCGAGCCACAGCGTGTCGATCTCTTGCACGAACTTCGCCGCGATCGCCGTCGGGGGCGGCAGGATGATCGGTGACACCTCCAGCCCCCGCACCAGGCATTCCCAGACCACCAGAATGGTGACACCAAAGATCACCGGAACCGCCACCCGCCCGGCCTGCGTCGCCGCCAGGGGCGAGCCCGCGATCCGGGTGTTCAGCCACCAGGCGGCGGCCCAGAACGCCAAGGCAAAGGCCACCAGCATCAGCCCCGCCCCCGCGTCTTCGCGCGGGCCGGACTGCCCGCGCCCCTATCCGCGCAAGCCATCACCGCGAGAACCCCATCCGCGCCATCGTGATCTTTTGCAGCACCGCCACCGCGCTGACCAGCACCCCGGCCAGCACCGCCGCGGCGATCAGCGCCGACCAGATCATCAACGGGTTGCCGAACTGATCCCCGATCAGGATCCGCGCGCCCAGCCCCTGGATCGCGCCGGTGGGCAGCTCTCCGACGATGGTGCCCACAAGAGCGGCGGCGATCCCGATCTTCAGCGAGGTGAACAGATAGGGCACCGAGGAGGGGAACCGCAGCTTCCAAAAGCTTTGCCATCCGCTGGCCGACCAGGTCTTCATCACGTCAAGCTGCATCTGATCGGGTGCGCGCAGCCCCTTCACCATCCCGACCAGCACCGGGAAATAACACAGGTACGCGCTGATGATCGCCTTGGGCACCGCCCGCCCCTCGACCCCGATAGAGGCGAGGACAACGATGATCATCGGCGCGATGGCCACGATGGGAATGGTCTGGCTGATGATCGCCCAGGGCATCAGCGACATGTTCATCGTCGGGCTATAGACGATCCCGACCGCCATCAGCATCCCCAAAACCGTGCCCAGCGCAAAGCCCGTAAGCGTCGAGGTCAGCGTTATCGACGCATGATAGACCAGGCTGCGCTTGGAGGTGACCTTCTTGTCAAACACCGTGTCGTATAATTCCGCCGCCACCTGATGCGGCGCGGGCAGGCGGGGTCGGCTTTGCGACATCGTGTCGGCAACGATCTGGGCAAAGGTCAGCTCGCCCTCGGCCCGGTCCAGCGTCCAGGCGGAATTCATCCAGATCGCGCCCAGATACCAAAGCCCGAGGATGGCGGTCAGAACAGTGAGAACCGGAAGGATGTTACGCATGGCGCACGCGCCTTGCGACCGGGCTTGCGGGCCGCGCCTTCGATAGCATCTCCCTGCGATCCTGCCTCCGCGGAGCAAGCCTTGCCGAGGCCCGTCCCGGGATCGCGGCCAAAGCCTCCCTCTCCTGCAGCCCCCGCCGCCATATCGTGCCGGCGCTATTCGTCATAGGCATGCCCCGCCCGCAGCCCCTCGCGCACCCGATGGGCGATCTGCAGAAACTCCGGGCTGTCTCGAATGTCCAGCGGGCGTTCCTTTGGCAGCGGGCTTTCGATCACATCGGTGATCCGCCCCGGACGTGGCGACATCACCACGATATGGGTCGACAGATACACCGCCTCGGGAATCGAATGG
>CAYGRI010000553.1:0-2461 GCA_964352155.1 uncultured Maritimibacter sp.
CAACAAGCGGATATCAAATCCGCCGACGATGTTGCACCTCGCGTCTGAGTTCACCTTGGTCGTCTCGTGGTCCATAGGGATATGGTGGTTCTTGTAGGGTTCTTGCCATGGCTGCCCATAGTACTTGTGGCGCAACCCGATCTTGTTGAATGCCATCGCCCTGAAGCTGCCGAACCAAACGCAATTGCTACTCATACTCTATCCCCTTGGCCCGCCGCCAATGTGCCTGCCTAAATCAACGCTCTTCAAGACCATAGTCGTCAAATGTGATTTGAAGAATAGAAAAAAGATAAACTCTTCCTGACACCGGGCATTGGTGCAAGCCGCAACAATCGGCACAAAGCGGAAAAGCGCGCGTTCCTGGCACGGCATTCTCGACCGCATGGGGCGTCTGCCAGGCCGGATGGCAAGCGCTGGTGCCCGGCCCCGCAAAGCCCGCCAAAGAACGCCGCGCCCGTTTGATCCCCAAGCGGGATGTCCCTCGCCGGGGGGTTACCCAAGCTTCAACGCCAAAGGCAACGGGCGGTCGAATTGGGCGGGGCTGGCGGGGTGGCCGTGGTGCACATCGCGCGGGGTCAACAGCGCGCCGCCGCCCTCGCAGAACACCTGGGTCGAGCCGCCGCCGTCCAGATGCATAGCGGTCACCGCGCCTTCGTCGCGCATCAGGCAGGCCAGATCGTGCAGGGTCGCCCCCGTGGCCTCTGATTTGTCGCGGAGGAAAGAGGATGTCCCCTCCACCGCGCAGAAGAACACCGCCCCCTCCGGCGTTATCCCGGCAGACAGACGGGCGGCGCGGGTCTCATGCCAATCCGCCGCCCAGTCATGCGGAGAGATCGGAACAGCATCGGGGCGCCCGGGATCGGCGCGCATCATCTCTTCGGCGAAGATGTCGCGACCGGCCTCGGTCAGCGCGCCCGCCTCGACAAGGATCGGCCCGGCCTGAACGCCTTCCTGAATGTCGGCATCCAGCACGTAGGTGACGCGCTCGACCATGCGGGCCTCGGCCTCGGTGTCCAGCCGGATCACGCAGCCCGCGCGGGGGATCGGCATCCCGCCGCCCTCCTTGATCGCCACGGCGTGGCGGCCCCAGAAAGCAACCTCCCAGGCGCCTTTCGCGGGGGGCGTCGCCCCCTGGTGCGAACCGTGAAACAGGGCAAAGGCAGTGCCCCCGGCGCGTTCCACGGGCGGTCCGAACGGGTGCGGGGCGATCGTCCGCCCGCCCGGCAGCCGCAGCTTGAGATCGGCAAAGCCCAGGCGGCGGATCGCGGGGCCGCTGCCGGTCATCAGCAGGCAGGCACGGTGGGCTTGCGGCGGAGTCTCGACCCATCCGGCAGTCAGGGTCAGCCCGATCGGATCGCCATAGGCATCCCAGGGCCCCGTCAGTTCCGGCGGCAGGAACAGGAAGTGGTTGGCATTGATCAGCAATTCCCCTGCCCTCAACCGCGAGGCGGCAAGCCGGAGCAGATGCAGCGGCGCGGCGCGGGCCGTCCCGGCAGGCACGGCGCGCGTGCGCCCGGCCAGGCAGGTGACCAGCTCCGGTCCCGATCCTGGTCCCAGTCTCGATCCCGGCCCTACTCCCGGCCCTACTCCCAGCCCCACTCCCGGCCCGGGCATCTCCCAAATCTCGGGCAGCGCCAGCCTGTCCTCGGCGGGCGGCACGGCGGTCAGCGCCATGCCAAGCCGCGCCTCGCCCAGAACCTGCGCCAAACGGTCTTCCTGGGGGCTGGCCCGGGTATTGAACAGCGCCAGCACCTCGACACGCTCCGGATCCAGACGCAAAACGCGCGCCATCTTGCCGGAGGCAAGCCGCCGATCGAAAAACTGCGCCTCTACACTCATTTCACCCCCCCGCCCATGAAGCCCTGCAGCACATATTTCTGGCAGATCACATAGACCAGCACCAAAGGCAGGACCGAGATCACCGACCCCGCCATCAGATGGTGCCAGGCAGCTTCATACTGGCTGAAAAAGCTCAGAAGGCCCAGTGGCACGGTGAACAGTTCGGGAGAGTTCAGAAAGATCAGCGGGCGCAACAGCTCGTCCCAGTTGTTGATGAAGCCGATGACGAAGATCGCCACCAAGGCGGGCTGCGCCAGCGGCAGATAGATCCGGCGGAAGATCTGGAACGGGTTGGCGCCGTCGATCACCGCCGCCTCGCCAAATTCATCCGGCAGCGCGCCGAAGTATTCTCTCATCATGAAGGTCCCGAAGGCGCCCACAAGGAATGACGGCACGATCAGCGGCAACCAGGTGTCGATCCAGCCCAAGCCCCGCATCAGCAGGAATTCGGGGATGATCGTCACTTCGGCCGGCACAAAGGCCGTGGCCAGCACCACGGCGAACAGCAGGTTCTTGCCCGGCAGCTCCATCTTGGCAAAGGCATAGCCCGCCAGCGAACAGGTGAAGACCTGGCCAAGCGCCGCAAGGGCCGAGACGATCAGCGAATTGCGAAAATAGATCA
>CAYGRI010000554.1:0-2459 GCA_964352155.1 uncultured Maritimibacter sp.
TGAATCCCCGCGTCCAGGTCGAGCATACGGTGACCGAGGAAGTCACCGGCATCGACATCGTCCGTGCCCAGATCCTGATCGCGGAAGGCAAGAGCCTGATGGAAGCGACGGGCACCGCCAGCCAGTATGACGTGCAGCTTGACGGTCATGCGATCCAGTGCCGGATCACCACCGAGGATCCGCAGAACAATTTCATCCCCGATTACGGCCGCATCACCGCCTATCGCGGGGCGACCGGCATGGGGATCCGTCTGGATGGCGGCACCGCTTATTCCGGCGCTGTGATCACCCGGTTCTACGATTCGCTGCTGGAAAAAGTGACCGCCTGGGCCCCCACGCCAGAGGCCGCGATCAAGCGGATGGACCGGGCTCTGCGCGAATTCCGGATCCGGGGGGTCAGCACGAATATCGACTTCGTGATCAACCTGTTGCGGCATCCGACCTTTCTGAACAACGAGTACCACACCAAGTTCATCGATCAGACGGATGAGCTGTTCCAGTTCAAGACCCGCCGCGACCGCGCCACCAAGATCCTGACCTATATCGCCGATATCACCGTCAACGGGCATCCCGAGACGGCCGGCCGCGCCCTGCCACATCCCGACCTGAAGCCCGCGCGCGTTCCCGATCTGCAACGCGAAGCGCCCCCGCCCGGCACGCGGCAGATCCTGGAGGAGCGCGGCCCGGCGGGTCTCGCCGCTTGGATGAAAGCGCAGGACCGGCTGCTGATCACCGACACGACCATGCGTGACGGGCACCAATCGTTGCTGGCCACCCGGATGCGCTCTCTCGACATGATCAAGGCCGCGCCCGCTTATGCCGCCAATCTGCCGCAACTCTTCAGCGTCGAATGCTGGGGCGGCGCGACCTTTGACGTGGCCTATCGCTTCTTGCAGGAATGCCCCTGGCAGCGGCTGCGCGACATCCGCGCAGCGATGCCGAATCTGCTGACCCAGATGTTGCTGCGCGGGTCGAACGGGGTGGGCTACACTGTGTATCCCGACAATGTGGTGCAGGCTTTCGTCAAGCGTGCGGCCGAAAGCGGGGTCGACATCTTCCGGGTCTTCGATTCGCTCAATTGGGTCGAGAACATGCGCGTGTCGATGGATGCCGTGATCGCCGCTGAAAAGGTCTGCGAGGGCACCGTCTGTTACACAGGCGATCTGTTCGATCCCGATCGGTCGAAATACGATCTGAAATACTACGTCACGATGGCGAAAGAGCTGGAAGCGGCGGGCGCCCATGTGCTGGGCGTCAAGGATATGGCCGGGCTGTTGCGCCCTGTGGCCGCCCGCGCACTGTTCAAGGCGCTGAAGGAAGAAGTCGGCCTGCCGATCCATTTCCACACCCATGACACCGCCGGCATCGCTTGCGGCACGATCCTCGCGGCGGCAGAGGCCGGGGTGGATGCGGTCGACTGCGCCATGGACGCGCTGTCGGGCAACACCAGCCAGGCGACGCTGGGCACCGTGGTCGAGATGATGCGCCATACCGAGCGCGACACCGACCTGGACATCGCCTCGATCCGCGAGATCTCGAACTATTGGGAAGCGGTGCGCGGCCAATATGCGGCCTTTGAATCCGGGATGCAGGCCCCCGCCTCCGAGGTGTATCTGCACGAAATGCCCGGCGGCCAGTTCACCAACCTCAAGGCCCAGGCCCGCAGTCTGGGGCTGGAGGAACGCTGGCACGAGGTGGCGCAGATGTATGCCGATGTGAACCAGATGTTCGGCGATATCGTCAAGGTGACGCCCTCGTCCAAGGTCGTGGGCGACATGGCGCTGATGATGGTCAGCCAGGGCCTGACCCGTGCTCAGGTCGAGGATCCCAAGACCGACGTGTCCTTCCCCGACAGCGTGATCGATATGATGCGGGGCAATCTGGGCCAGCCTCCGGGCGGTTTCCCGCACAAGATCGTCAAGAAAGCGCTGAAGGGGGAAAAACCGCTGAGCGACCGCCCCGGCGCCCATCTGCCGCCGCTGGATCTGGAGACGGCGCGCAATGAAGCCGCCGCCAAGACCGGGGCAGAGATCGACGACGAGGATCTGAACGGCTATCTGATGTATCCCAAGGTCTTTTGCGACTACATGGAACGGCATGCGATGTACGGGCCGGTGCGCGCCCTGCCGACCCGGACGTTCTTTTACGGCATGGAACCGGGAGAAGAGATCTCGGCCGAGATCGACCCCGGCGTTGCGCTGGAAGTCCGCCTGCAAGCGGTCAGCGAAACCAATGAGGACGGCGACGTGCGGGTGTTCTTCGAGCTGAATGGCCAGCCGCGTGTCGTCCGGGTGCCCGATCGCAAGGCCACCGCCGGGCGCGCGGCGCGACCCAAGGCGGAGATTGGGAATGCCAAACATGTCGGCGCGCCGATGCCCGGCGTGGTGGCCACCGTCTCGGTTCAGGGCGGCGGCAAGGTCAAGCAGGGCGATCTGCT
Source organism: uncultured Maritimibacter sp. (assembly GCA_964352155.1). Taxonomy (GTDB): domain Bacteria; phylum Pseudomonadota; class Alphaproteobacteria; order Rhodobacterales; family Rhodobacteraceae; genus Psychromarinibacter. The sequence goes on from CAYGRI010000554.1 coordinate 2,438, forward strand.
GCTGACGATCGAGGCGATGAAG
>CAYGRI010000555.1:0-2459 GCA_964352155.1 uncultured Maritimibacter sp.
CGGGCTGAAGGAAGAGGATGTGGGCACCACCCTCTTTGTCGCCAACACGCATACCCAGCTCTTGTTCTTCAGCACCGACGGCATGGCCTACAAGCTGAAGACCTGGCGCCTGCCGGCGGGGGGCCGCACCTCTCGCGGGAAGGCCATTGTCAACATCCTGCCGATCCCGGCGGGCGTATCGGTCGCAGCGATCATGCCGGTGGATGTGCCAGAGGAAGACTGGGACGACCTGCAGATCGTCTTTGCCACCTCGGCCGGGACCGTCCGGCGCAACAAACTGTCCGATTTCACCAATGTCATGCGCAACGGCAAGATCGCGATGAAGCTGGACGAGGCGCCGGAGGGCACGCGGCTGATCAATGCCCGCATCTGCTCGCCCGATGACGATGTGATGCTGGTCACCCGCAATGGCCGCGCCATCCGCTTCCCGTCGACCGATGTGCGGGTGTTCAACTCGCGCGCCTCGATCGGCGTCCGGGGGATCCGGCTGGGGCCGGAGGACGAGGTCGTGTCGATGGCCGTGATCCGGCATTTCGATGCCAGCGCCGAGGAACGCGCCGCCTATCTGAAGATGCGCCGCGCCGTGGCCGGGATGGTGGAGGATGCCGAACCCGCCGAGGATGATGACGAGACGGTGGCCGATGTCGCCCTGCCCCAAGAACGCTATGCGCAGATGTCGGCGGCCGAAGAGTTGATGCTGACGATCACATCCGGCGGGTTGGGCAAGCTGTCGTCCAGCCACGATTACCCGGTGCGCGGGCGTGGCGGCCAGGGGGTCGCCGCGGTGGACAAGGCGATGCGCGGCGGGCATCTGCTGGCCTGTTTCCCGGTGGATATGGACGATCAGATCATGCTGGTGACCTCTACCGGGCAGTCGATCCGCTGCCCCGTGGATGGAATCAGCTTCCGGTCTCGTGGCGCGGGCGGCGTCAAGGTGTTCAACACAGCGCCGCGCGAGCAGGTGGTTTCCGTCGCCTGGATCGCAGATCCGGAACCGGAGGGCGATGGCCCGACTCCACCGGAGGGCGAAACCGACGCACCTGACGTCACGTAATGCATTGCATGGGGGCGGCGCCACAGGATTGCCCAGATCCGGTCACGGGGCCGCCCAAAGCGTTTCGTTAACGTTAATCGCGGGGGCGCTAAGGATCGGGAATACAGCATGTTAGGACGTCTGGCCGGGCGCGTGCCCGCAATCGCGACAAAAGTCATCGCACCGGTCAAGCCCGTGCTGCGCGTTGTGACGGCCGCCTATTTCAGCGCCGCCGGCGCCGCGCTGATGATGCAGCCGCCCGCCGTTCCTTTGCTGGGGGGGCTTTTGGCGCCCGAGGCTGCGCCGGTTGTGGCGATGCTTTTGTTTGTGCCAAGCGCATGCCTTCTGGCAAATCTGTTCGTTCGGTCCGCCGCATCCCTGCTGTGCGTCTACATGGCCGTTCTGATCGGCGTGCATGCGGGACTCGTCGGCGCTCCCCTTGCCTTGACCGCACTTTGGGGGGATCTGGCGGTGCTGCTGGTTCTGTTTGCCCTGACCGGCGGCTCTGGCGGCCGGACCAGACAGGACATTGTCCCCTCGAATGTCGCGCCTTTCCCTTGGCCCCACCGGACACGCCAGGACCGAAACGCGCGCGCGTATCTCGCCGCCCTGCCCGGCGCACCGGACCAATGGGACCGGGACGCCGCCTGACCCTTTCACAACCGCTCAAACAGCGCTAAACCGGCGCGCATGAGCACTCCATTGAACATTATCGGCGGCGGTATGGCCGGGTCCGAGGCCGCCTGGCAGGCCGCCCAGGCCGGTATTCCCGTCATCCTGCACGAAATGCGCCCGCATACGGGCACCTTCGCCCATCGCACCGGCCATCTGGCCGAGATGGTCTGTTCCAACTCCTTCCGCTCGGATGATGATGAGCAGAACGCCGTGGGTCTGCTGCATTGGGAAATGCGCGCTGCGGGCGGGCTGATCATGGAAATGGCCGACGCCCATGCCCTGCCCGCCGGTGGCGCTCTGGCCGTGGACCGCGACGTCTTTGCCGAGGCCGTCACCGCCCGTCTGCACGCCCATCCCGGCATCACGATCCGCGCCGCAGAGATCACCGACCTGCCGACCGAGGGGCGTTGGATCATCGCCCCCGGGCCGCTGACCTCCGGCGCCCTGGCCCAGTCCATCGCGGAAGAAACCGGGGCGGATGCGCTGGCCTTTTTCGACGCCATCGCCCCCATCGTCTATGCCGAGAGCATCGACATGGATATCGCCTGGCTGCAATCGCGCTATGACAAGGGCGAGACCGAGGAGCAGCAGAAAGCCTACCTCAACTGCCCGATGGACAAGGCGCAATACGAGGCCTTCATCGACGCGCTTCTGGCCGCCGACAAGACCGAATTCCACGAGGGCGAAACGGCGAAATATTTCGACGGCTGCCTGCCGATCGAGGTCATGGCAGAGCGGGGCCGCGAGACCC
>CAYGRI010000556.1:0-2451 GCA_964352155.1 uncultured Maritimibacter sp.
GGCCTGCCGCCCGAGGCGGGGATCTATGCTTCTATCGTTCCGATCCTGCTTTATGCGGTGTTCGGCACCTCGCGCGCGCTGGCGGTGGGGCCGGTGGCGGTGGTGTCGCTGATGACGGCGGCGGCGATCGGGCAGGTGGCCGAGCAGGGGACGATGGGCTACGGGCTGGCGGCGCTGTCGCTGGCGATGCTGTCGGGAGTGATGCTGCTGGCCATGGGGCTGTTGCGCATGGGGTTCGTTGCGAATTTCCTGAGCCATCCGGTGATCGCGGGGTTCATTACCGCCTCGGGCGTGCTGATCGCCGCCAGCCAGCTTCGGCATATTCTGGGCATCCAGGCGCATGGCCATACCTTGATCGAGATTCTGGGCTCGCTGCTGGCGCATCTGGGGCAGATCAACTGGATCACCTTCGCCCTGGGGGCGGGGGCCACGGGCTTTCTGTTCTGGGTCCGCAAGGGGATGAAACCGCTGCTGCTGCGGCGCGGCGTGTCGCCCAAGCTGGCGGATGTGGCGACCAAGGCGGGGCCGGTGGCGGCGGTGGCCGGAACCACCTTGCTGGTCTGGGCGCTGGGCCTGTCGGACCGGGGCGTCGCCGTGGTGGGCGCGGTGCCGCAAAGCCTGCCGCCCTTGACGCTGCCCTCGTTCTCGCCGGATCTGCTGGGTGCGCTGCTGGTGCCGGCGCTGCTGATCTCTGTCATCGGCTTTGTCGAGTCGATCTCTGTCGCGCAGACGCTGGCGGCCAAGAAGCGCCAGCGGATCGACCCAGATCAAGAGCTGATCGGGCTGGGCACCGCCAATTTGGGCGCGGCCTTTTCCGGTGGCTTCCCGGTGACGGGGGGCTTTTCGCGGTCGGTGGTGAACTTCGACGCGGGCGCCGACACCCCCGCCGCCGGGGCCTTTACCGCGATGGGGCTGGCGATTGCCGCCGTCGCGCTGACGCCGCTGGTGTTCTATCTGCCCAAGGCCACCCTGGCCGCCACGATCATCGTCGCGGTGCTGAGCCTGGTGGATTTCTCGATCCTGAAACGCACCTGGGCCTATTCAAAGGCGGATTTCATGGCCGTTTCCGCCACGATCCTGCTGACCCTGGGCGTCGGCGTCGAGGCGGGGGTGTCGGCCGGTGTGATCCTGTCGCTGCTGTCGCATCTGTACAAGACCTCGCGCCCCCATGTGGCCGAGGTGGGGCGGGTTCCGGGGACAGAGCATTTCCGCAATATCCACCGCCACAAGGTCGAAACCCGGCCCGGCCTGCTGACCCTGCGCATCGACGAAAGCCTGTACTTCGTGAACGCCCGGTTTCTTGAGGATCTGATCCTTGACCGGCTGGCCCGCGACAAGGGGCTGCGGCATGTGATCCTGATGTGCTCTGCGGTGAACGAGGTCGACTATTCCGCCGTCGAAAGCCTGGAGGCGATCAATACGCGGCTGAAAGAGCAGGGCGTTGGGCTGCATCTGTCCGAGGTGAAGGGGCCGGTCATGGACCGCCTGAAAGCCACGCATTTCCTCGCAGAACTGAATGGCGAAGTGTTCCTGTCACAGTTCAACGCCTGGCAAAGCCTGACCGCTACGCCAGAGCCGGTGGCTGCTGGGTAGCGGACCGCCAGGTCGCGCAGCTTGCGGCCACGCGAGGTCTGGCCCTGCCCGCCATGCATCACCGGGGCCTCGGGGGCGTTCCGGATGATAGCAGACCGGCGCGGGGTTTCGGCTCGGTCCGGGTGGGCTTACGCCTGATGGGCTCGGTCGCGTCTGTTTGGGCCAACAGGGATGCGCCCCTTGTGATGTCGACGCCGATCCGCCTTGAGGGTGCTACTCGGCCGGCTTGGCCATCCGTGGCCGGACATCGCGCGCCCGCATGACGGGTTGTTGTGGCCGCCGTTTTGCCCAAGGATGGGCGCATCGGCTGCAATGGGAGGACGCGCATGTCGGATGTTCTGGGTCAGGGGCCGTATTCCTATGTGCCGGTGCCCGATTGGGCCAAGCTGCCGCCCGAGCTGCGCCTGGGCGATGTGGCGGGCATTGCCGTGGATGACCGCGACCGCGTCTACCTGTTCAATCGCGGCGCCGATCCGGTCGTGGTGCTGAGCCACGAGGGCGACGTTCTGTCGACCTGGGGACAGGGCATTTTCGCCAATCCGCATGGGGCGTCGATCGGGCCGGACCAATCGCTCTACCTCACCGACAATTTCGACCACACGGTGCGCAAGTTCTCGCTTGACGGGACGCTGCTGCTGGAGATCGGGACCCCCGGCATAGGCTCTGGTTTCATGAGCGGCGCGCCGTTTTGCAAATGCACCCATTCGGCGGTGACCCCGTCGGGCGATATCCTGGTGTCCGACGGCTATCACAATGCCTGCATTCACAAGTTCGACCCCAAGGGGCGGCTGTTGCAAAGCTGGGGCACCGCCGGGACGGGGCCCGGTCAGTTCAACTTGCCCCACAACATCTGCTGCG
>CAYGRI010000557.1:0-2448 GCA_964352155.1 uncultured Maritimibacter sp.
GGCCCACGCCCAGGGATTTCAGCTTGCGGTGCAGGGCCGACCGTTCCATCCCCACAAAGCTCGCCGTCCGGCTGATATTGCCGCCGAAGCGGTTGATCTGGGTCAGCAGATACTCCCGCTCGAACAATTCGCGGGCCTCGCGCAACGGCAGCGTGGCCAGAGAGCCCGACAGCACGACCTTGCTGCCGCCGTCCTGATCGCCATTGTCGCCCTGGGGCAGTTCCGCCGCCAGGATCGGCCCCGCGCCATCGCCCAAGATCAGCACCCGCTCGATCACGTTCTTGAGCTGGCGAACATTGCCGGGCCAGACCATCGTCTGCAACAGCGCTACCGCCTCGTCGCTGAGATCGCGCAGTGGCAGACCCTGCGACTTGTTGAACCCTTCGATGAAATAGGTGGCAAGGGCGGGAATATCCTCGCGCCGATCCTCCAGCGACGGCACCTGGATCGGCACCACGTTCAGCCGGTGAAACAGCTCTTGCCGGAAATGGCCCGCCTCGATCTCGGCCTGCAAGTCGCGGTTGGTCGAAGAGATCACGCGCATGTCCACGCGCACCTTGTCCGACCCGCCCACGCGCTGGAATTGCTGTTCCACCAGAACCCGCAGAATCTTGGATTGGGTGCCCGGCGGCATGTCCGCCACCTCGTCAAAGTACAGGATGCCGCCATGGGCCTGTTCCAGCAACCCCGGTTCCACCCCGCGATCGGCACCTTCGCGGCCGAACAGCACTTCTTCCATCCGCTCCGGCTCGATCGAGGCGCAATTGACCGTCACGAACGGCGCCTGGGCCCGGCTGGAATTGGCATGGATATAGCGCGCGGCCACTTCCTTGCCGCTTCCCGCAGGCCCCGTCAGCATCACCCGGCCATTCGACTTTGTGACCTTTTCCAGGTTGCTTTTCAACGTCTTGAAGGGCGAGCTTGTGCCCACCATCTCGGTCGGGCCCTCGTCGCGGCGCTTTAGCTCGGAATTCTCGCGCCGCAGCCGCGAGGTTTCCATCGCGCGCCCGATCACCACCATCAACTGGTCGATGTTGAACGGCTTTTCGATAAAATCATAGGCGCCCTGCTTGATCGCCGCCACCGCGATTTCAATGTTGCCGTGGCCGGAAATGATCACGATGGGAATTCCGGGATTGTCGCGCTTGACGGTCTTGAGAATGTCGATCCCGTCCATCCGGCTGTCCTTGAGCCAGATGTCCAGGATCATCAGCGCGGGCGGTTCGTTGTTGATCGACGACATGCATTCGTCGGAATTCGCCGCCACACGGGTGGAATACCCCTCGTCTTCCAGAATGTCCGAGATCAGTTCCCGGATGTCACGCTCGTCATCAACTATAAGAATATCGCTCATCACTGCCTCCTAAATGGCCAATTCCTGGTCCTGGGTTTCTTGTTTTTCCCGTTCCACCAAGGGCAGGTGGATTTCGGCGCGCGCACCTGCTCGGGCGCCCTGTGCAAAGGGCTCGGCATCGACAAGGCTCAACGTGCCGCCATGTTCCTCGATGATCTTCTTCACGATCGAGAGGCCAAGCCCGGTCCCCGTTTCTCGTGTCGTCACGTATGGCTCGAACAGGCGTGCCCGGTCGGGCGGCAGGCCGATGCCGTTGTCCTCGATGGTGATCAATGCGCTGGCCGGGCCTGCCTGCATCGCGACGCGGACCTCGCCGGGATAATCCGGATCCTCGGCCTTTTCGCGATAGCTTTCAACGGCTTCCCCGGCGTTCTTGATCAGGTTTGTCAAGGCCTGGCTGATCATCGCCGGGTCGATATCGGCCGGGACTTTGCCCGATGGCAGATCGGCAGTGACCGTCACATTCCTCTGCTGCGCATCCTCTTGCAGCAGCACCGCATCCCGCAGGATCGCGGTCAGGTCCTGGATGCGCCGCTCTGGCTCTGGCATCCGCGCGAACTTGGAGAATTCGTCGACGATCCGGCGCAGGCCGTCGGTCTGGCGGACGATGACTTCGGTCATCTGGGCCAGCCGCTCCGGCTCGCTGACCTCCTTGCCGAACTTGCGCTTGATGCGCTCGGCCGAAAGCTGAATGGGCGTCAGCGGGTTCTTGATCTCATGGGCGATGCGCCGGGCCACGTCGCCCCAGGCCGCCATCCGCTGGGCGCTGACCAGATCGGTGACATCGTCAAAGGCGACCACATAGCCTTCCAGCTTGCCATCGCCCGACCGCCGCGTCGCCATTCGCACCAGCAGGCTTTCCAGCTTGCCGCCGCGCAGCATCTTGATCTCTTCCTGCACATGCTCCGAAATGCCGCCGCGCAGCCGCTGGAACAACGCCTCGAACTCGGGCACGACGCTGGGCAGCATGCCGGAATGCACATCGGGATCCAACCGCAGCAGCCGCGCGGCAGAACGGTTGACGAAGGTCACCTGCCCTGCCTCGTCCAGCCCCATCACCCCCGCCGTGACAGAGCCCAGCACCGAATCGAACA
>CAYGRI010000558.1:0-2446 GCA_964352155.1 uncultured Maritimibacter sp.
CGACGGCTTCGGCGTTCTCGTCGGGCTCTGCGGGATCCGCCTCGTCGCAATCAGCGTGGTATGGGGGGGCCTCTGCTTCGGCGTCGTCGGCCATCCCGGCGATTTCGTGGGCTTCTGCTTCGGCGACGTGGACCGTCTCGGCGATTTCGTGGGCTTCTGCTTCGGCGTCGTCGGCCATCCCGGCGATTGCATCGCCTTCTGCTTCGGCGTCGTCGGCAATTGAGACTAGATCGCCGTTCGCCTCTATCTGCGCGAAGACCGCGCTCGGGGACCCGGTCGTTGCGGGGGTGTCCCCGGCATCCGTTTCCAACGCGTCCGTGGCCGCGCCTTCGGTGCTTACCGCTTCGGCTGTGTCCAAATCGGGGGAGACGGCGACCGGAAGGTCGACGTCATACGCCACGTCTGCGGCCTCGGCCGCTTCGGTTTCCGCATCCTCGGGCATCGCCGCCAGAGCGATTGTCTCGGCGGACGGTGCAGACGGGCTCTCGCTGTCGATCCGGGCGCTTTTCTCGCGTTCGGCGTCCAGAAGCGCGCTCAGGATGCTGCCGTCGTCTTCGTCGCCCTCCACCAAGTCCTCGGCCAGGATGTCCTCGGCAAGGTCGTCGGCCAGCGAGGCCGTTTCCAGCGCTGCAACCTCAGGCGTTTCGGCGGCGAACGGTTCGGGAGCGTCCTTTTCGGGCGCCGGGGTGTCGGGCCGCGCGGCCTGATCCACGGCGGCCTGATCCACGGCGGCCTGTTCCAAGGGGGCCGGTTCGGCGGGATCCTTGGCCGGCGGAGACATGTCGGCGGCAGGCTGCGCCTCGGGCTGCTCGTCCTCGGCGAAGACAGAGGGCAATTGCGGTTCGCTTTGGGCGCGGGCCACGGCGGCCCGGATGCGGCGCAGCTTTTCGGTTACCGATTCGGCCACCGTTTCTGCGGTTTCCTCTTGCGGCTGATAGCGCGGGGCCTGTGGCTGTGCCGGGGGCGTCCGATCCTTGGCGCGCGGCGGTGCGTCCTGCTCCGGGCCGGGGCCGCTGGCGACGGGTTCGAGCACCGGGCGGCTGGGCGCCTGCCGCAGATGCACGCCATTGCGCTCAACCTTCGCTTCGACGCGTTGGCGCGCCTCCCGCTCGGCGATCCGGTGCAGCATCTCTGCGTCTGGCGTCGGCGGTTCCGCACCGAAATACCGATCATCTGCGGCCAGATCCCGGAAGTATTCGGCAATCGATTTCATCGTCGAAAAGGGATCGTCAAACCCTTCGAGCGTGCACGAAAACGTCCCGTAGGACACCGTCAGAATTTTACTGGCATTAACCATCAGAACGTCGCTTTCTCCCCCGATCCAGCATCTTCTGTTTACCATGTGGTGGTTCTGAATTCGGAACAGAACCGGGGTAATTGCGGTATTATTTCAAGGCCAGATTGTGACCTATGTCCGAATATCCCATTAATGTCTGCATGATTCCTCCCATTATCCAGTCCAACACCCCTATTACATTACTCGGTGGCGCCCCTTTGGAAACAAAGCATCTGGCCGAAGCGCTTGCGCTGGCCCCGTTGCTGGTGGCGGCGGATGGCGGCGGGGGCAAGGCCTTGGCCGCAGGATATACGCCCAAAGCGGTGATCGGGGACATGGATTCGTTAAGCGATGCGGACCGGGCGCGGCTGGACCCGGCCACGGTGTTCGAGATCCGCGAGCAGGAGAGCACCGATTTCCACAAGGCCCTGCGCCATATCGCGGCGCCGCTGGTGCTGGCGGTGGGCTTTACCGGCGCGCGGCTGGATCATGAACTGTCGGTCTACAATGTGCTGGTGCGACAGCCCGCCGGATCCGTACTGGTGCTGGGAGAGGCGGATCTGTGCTTTCACGCGCCACGACGCCTGTCGCTGGATCTGCCTTTGGGCACTCGGGTGTCGCTGTTTCCGATGGCCCCGGTGTCGGGCAGATCCCACGGGCTGCGCTGGCCGATCGACGGGTTGACCTTTGCCCCCGACGGGCGCGCGGGCACGTCGAACGAAAGCGTCTCGGCGCCGGTGGGCTGGGAATTGGAGGGGCCGGGGATGCTGGCGATCCTCCCGCGGGGCTGTCTTACTCTGGTGGTCCGGGCACTTTTGGCATCCGGCTCTCGCGCAGGATGATGTAAAGCCCCGCGGCCATGGTCACTACAATCCCCAGCAGGGCCAAACCGTTGGGAAAGTCGCGAAAGATCATCCAGCCGATCAGGGTGGCGAAGGGGATTTCGAGGTACTGCATCGGGGCGACGGTGGCGGCGGGGGCAAAGCGCAGCGACCAGGTCATCAGCAGATGCGCGGCGGTGCCCAGCAGACCCAGCGCGAGCAGCAGGCCCCAGTCGGCAACGGGCAGCGCCAAAGGGCCGCTCCAACCCACGACAACGGCGACGCCGGACACGGGAATCAGCACGACGCTGGCCATCAACCCGCTGACCGCCTGCAACCGGACCGGCCC
>CAYGRI010000559.1:0-2441 GCA_964352155.1 uncultured Maritimibacter sp.
ACGCTGGAGACCTCGGTCACCGGCTCTGTCAGCCTGAGGCCGAGAAGAAGGGCATCAACATGTCCCGGATCATGCGGTCTTTCTATCGCCATGCCGAAGAGACGTTCAGCTTTGACGTGATCGAGCGGGCGCTGGCCGATTACAAGGCCGACCTGGGCAGCTTTGACGCCCGGATCATGATGCGGTTTCGCTTCCCGATGAAGGTGGAAAGCCTGCGCTCTGGCCTGTCGGGCTACCAGTACTACGACATCGCGCTGGAACTGGTGGAGCAATCGGGTGCCCGGCGGAGGATCGTGCATCTGGATTACGTCTATTCCTCGACCTGCCCCTGTTCGCTGGAATTGTCCGAACATGCGCGCCGCACTCGGGGGCAACTGGCGACGCCGCATTCCCAGCGCTCGGTGGCGCGGATCTCGCTGGTGGTGACCGAGGACGCGCCCTGCCTGTGGTTCGAGGATCTGGTAGACATGTGCCGCGCCGCTGTCCCGACCGAGACGCAGGTGATGGTCAAACGCGAGGATGAACAGGCCTTTGCAGAGCTGAACGCCGCCAACCCGATGTTCGTGGAGGATGCGGCGCGGTTGTTTTCCGAACGCCTGCAGGACGATCCGCGCGTCGGCGATTTTCGCGTGGTGGCCAGCCATCAGGAAAGTCTGCACAGCCACGACGCCGTCTCGCTGCTGACCGAGGGCGAGACCTTCGACCAGGCCAGCCTGGATCCGCGCCTGTTCGAATCGCTGTTCCACGTCGGCTGACCGGGCAGGGCGCCAGGGGCGCGGCCGGTCGCGGCGCCGTTTTCATCGCGCCCGTCCCGGTTGACCGTCAGGTGTGCTGGGCCAGTTTTCAGGCCCGATGCGGCCGGTGGCTTGACACCGGCTCCCCGCAAAGCCAAGCCTCGCTTCTATGTTCGATCTTCGCCCCGTGGGTTATGTGACCGGCCTTCTGATCGCTGTCCTCGGGGCGACGATGCTGGTGCCCATGGGCACCGATCTTTACTATGGCAACGGCCACTGGCCGGTGTTTCTGGAGGCAGCGGCGCTGACGGTCGTATGCGGTGTGTCTTGCGCGCTGGCTTGCGCGAATGCCGTCCGCGACCGCCTGACCATCCAGCAGACCTTTCTTGTGGCGACCTCTGTCTGGCTGTTTCTGCCGGTTTTCGGGGCGCTGCCCTTCATGCTGGGCGACCCGCAGGCGACCGTCGTCGACGCCTATTTCGAGGCGATGTCGGGCATGACCACCACCGGCGCCACCGTGTTCAGCGGTCTGGAGACCTTGGCCCAGGGCACTTTGCTGTGGCGCTCGATGCTGCAATGGTTCGGCGGCATCGGCATCATCGTCGTGGCGATGGTGTTCCTGCCAGAATTGCGTGTTGGCGGGATGCAGATCTTTCGGTCAGAGGCATTTGACACCGGCGGCAAGGTGCTGCCCCGCGCGGCAGAGATCGCCTCGCGCATATCGGGCGTCTATCTGGGGCTGACGGTGGCCTGCATGCTGGCCTATCTCGCCACCGGAATGCAGCCGTTCGAGGCGATCAATCACGCGCTCACCACCATCTCGACCGGCGGGTTTTCCACCTCTGACGCCTCGTTTGGCGCGTTTCAGGGACCGGCGGAATATGTGGCCAGCCTGTTCATGATTCTGGCGAGCCTGCCCTTCGTTCGCTATGTGCAGATCCTTGCGGGGCAGGCCCAGCCGATCTGGCAGGACAGTCAGATCCGGGTCTATCTGATAACCATCTCTATCCTGGTGGTGGTGCTGACGGCCTATCGCATCTTTGCGAATGGCGACCGGCTGGAACACGGCATTCGCGAAGGGCTGTTCAATGTCACCTCGATCATCTCGGGCACCGGTTATGCCAGTGTGGATTACCAGCTTTGGGGGGCCTTCCCGGTGGTGGCCTTCTTCTTCATCGGGCTGATCGGGGGCTGCGCCGGCTCTACCTCTTGCTCGGTCAAGATCTTTCGCTACCAATTGCTGTTCGCGGCGATCCGGGCGCAGGTCCGGCAGATCTATGCCCCACACGGAGTGTTCACCACCCGCTACGAAGGGCGGCCGGTGGGGCTGGACGTGATGAATTCGGTGATGGCGTTCTTTGTGACCTTCATCGTGATGATCGGCATCGTGTCGGTGCTGCTGGCGATGACGGGCGAGGATATCGTGACCTCTGTCTCGGGCGCGGCCACGGCGATTGCGAATATCGGCCCGGGTCTGGGCGACAAGATCGGCCCGTCGGGGAATTTTGCGGATCTGACGGACACGGCGAAGTGGATCCTGTGCTTTTCGATGCTGGTCGGGCGGCTGGAACTGATGGTCGTGCTGGTGCTGCTGACGGCGGGCTTCTGGCGAGGCTAAAGCCTGCCGCGCCGGATCGAGCGCGCAAGCCGGACCGACCGGGCCGAAGCTGGCGTTACAAGGCAACGGCCCGGTCGGTCCGGCTTGCG
>CAYGRI010000560.1:0-2439 GCA_964352155.1 uncultured Maritimibacter sp.
AGTCAGGGTGTAACGACGCGGACAGGATATGCTCAGACCGATGCACCACATGCTCCGCCCGGCCCACGATCAGCGGATCCGGCGCGCCCACAACCTCGGAATCCTTCCCGGGATAGTCCAGCCTGGACAGGAAATGCCGCATGCAGTTCAGCCGCGCCCGCTTTTTGTCGTCCGATTTGATGATGATCCAGGGCGCGTCGGCTGTGTCGGTGTAAAAGAACATCGCCTCCTTCGCCTCGGTGTAATCGTCCCAGTGATCCAGCGAGGCTCGGTCGATCGGCGACAGCTTCCACTGTTTCAGCGGATCGGTCTCGCGCGCTTTGAACCGGCGCCGCTGTTCATTCCGCGTGACCGAGAACCAGTATTTCGACAACCCGATCCCCGCCCGGACCAGCATCCGCTCCAGCTCAGGGGTCTGACGCATGAATTCCAGATATTCGTTCGGCTTGCAAAACCCCATGACGCGTTCCACCCCGGCACGATTGTACCACGAGCGGTCATAGAATACCATTTCGCCGCTGGTCGGCAGTTCCGAGATATAGCGCTGAAAGAACCACTGCCCCTTCTCCTCCCAGGTCGGCTTGTTCAACGCCACCACCCGCGCCGCGCGCGGGTTGAGATGCTCGGTGAACCGCTTGATCGTGCCGCCCTTGCCCGCTGCATCCCGGCCTTCGAACAGCAACGCGAACTTGGCCTCCGTCTCCTGCGCCCACAACTGCACCTTCAGCAATTCCGCCTGAAGCGCCGCCTTCTCCGCCTCATAGACATCGCGGTGCATCTTGTCGGGATAGGGATAGGCGCCGGTCTCGAACGCCTCCCGCACCGCATCCGGCGCCACGCTGGGAAATCCCAGACCCTCTGCATTTGTCTCCACACCACCATCCATCCCTACGCTCCCTGCTTTTTCCCGTCCATCCTGGTCCGCGCGCCATCGCGCCGCCTTGATCCCGATCAACCCGCGCTTCCCCTCTGTCCGGTTATCTGGTCTAATCGCCCAAAGAATAAGGGAACAGAGCAGCATGCCCGCCGACGATCTTCTCTCCTCCGGCCGCCAGACCGAGAGCAGCTACGACGCCTCCTCCATCGAAGTGCTGGAGGATATGGAACATGTCCGCCTCCGCCCCGGTATGTATATCGGCGGCAAGGACGACCGCGCGCTGCATCACATGGTCGCCGAGATCATCGACAATTCCATGGACGAGGCGGTCGCCGGCCACGCCACCTGGATCGAGGTCGAGCTGCACGAGAACGGCCATGTCTCGGTTCGCGACAACGGCCGCGGCATCCCGATCGGCGCGCATCCCAAGGACCCCTCCAAATCCGCGCTGGAGATCATCTTTTGCACCCTCAACGCGGGCGGCAAATTCTCTGGCGACAGCTACGAGACCTCGGGCGGGCTGCACGGCGTCGGCTCCTCGGTCGTCAACGCGCTGTCCGACCACCTGCGGGTCGAGGTCGCCGTCAACCGAGAGCTCTGGGCGATGGAATTCGCCCGCGGCGTCCCCCAGGGCAAGCTGGCCAGGATCGGCGCCGCCCCCAACCGGCGCGGCACCGCCGTCACCTTCCACCCGGACCCTGAAATCTTCGGCTCGCTCAAGCTCAAGCCCGCGCGCCTTTTCAAGATGGCCCGCTCCAAGGCCTATCTGTTCTCCGGGGTCGAGATCCGCTGGAAGACCGCCATTGAAGACGGCGAAACCCCGCACGAGGCGAAGTTCCATTTCCCCGGCGGCCTCGCCGACTACCTGACAGAAACGATGGCCGGCGCTACCACCTATGCCGATCAACCCTTCACCGGCTCTGTCTCGTTCCAAAAGTTCAACGCGCCAGGCAAGGTCGAGTGGGCGATCAACTGGACCCCGTCGCGCGACGGTTTCATCCAATCCTATTGCAACACCGTCCCTACCCCCGAAGGCGGCACCCATGAGGCCGGGTTCTGGGCCGCCATCCTCAAGGGCATCAAGGCCTACGGCGATCTCGTCAGCAACCGCAAGGCGACCACCATCACCCGCGAGGATCTGGTCACAGGCGCCGGGGCGCTTGTGTCCTGCTTCATCCGCGACCCCGAATTCGTCGGCCAGACCAAGGATCGTCTGGCCACCGTCGACGCCCAGCGCATGGTGGAAAACTCCGTCCGCGACCATTTCGACAATTGGCTGGCCTCCGACACCAAATCCGCCGGCGCGATCCTCGACTTCCTCGTCCTGCGCGCGGAGGAACGCCTGCGCCGCCGGCAGGAAAAAGAGACCGCCCGCAAGACCGCCACCAAAAAGCTGCGCCTGCCCGGCAAGCTGGTCGATTGCTCCGCCACCGCCCGCGACGGCACCGAACTGTTCATCGTCGAGGGCGACAGCGCCGGGGGATCCGCCAAGATGGCACGCGAGCGCAAGAACCAGGCCCTCCTGCCCCTGCGCGGCAAGATCCTGAACGTGCTGGGCGCCG
>CAYGRI010000561.1:0-2415 GCA_964352155.1 uncultured Maritimibacter sp.
GCCGGGCGCGCTGGCGGCTTATGACGAGGGGCTCGGGATCGCCCGCAGCCTCGCCACCTTGGACGCGGATAACGTGCAGGCACAGACCGATCTGGTCGTCAGCTTTTTCAAACTGTCCGGAGCCCAGCCCCCATCCGAAGCCATCGCATCTCTGACAGAGGCCCGGCAAATCCTCACCACGCTGTCGCAAAAAGGCCTGCTCTCTGCGGATCAGCAATCCTGGCCCGGGCTCATTGACCAAGCCATTGAAGATCTCGAAGCCACCCCTCAGAACGACTGACCCCCCCAGCCCCATAGGTTTCCCATGCCGCATCGCCCGCCGCCCGAACACCGCGCCAAGAGGATTGCGCTGGTCCTCGTTGTGATCGGCGCGGGGCTGGGCGTGATCGGCGTCGCGCAAAAGACCCCGGCCGAGATAGAGGCGCTGCCCGGTGCGATCCTGACCTTGCTGCGGCTCTTCCTTCCCGACCCGGACACCGCCAAGGATCTGACCAATCCCTGGACCCTGCGCGCCGCCGCGTTCATCTGTGGTATCTCGGGCTTTGTCGCTGTGTTCCTCATCTGGCTGCACTCTGTCGGGCGCACGCTGGGCGGGCTCTGGACCCAGTTCGGGCGGCGCGATCATGTGCTGCTTTATGGCGATAGCCCGCTGCTGGACACGCTCTCGCCGTTCTTGCGCGACGCTGGCCACAGGGCGATCCGCGCGCGCATTGGCCGTCCCGGTACGGCGCCGGACCCCTCCGTGACCGAGGTCCCCCACGGGGTCGCGCCGCTGGTCGCGCGTCTTGGGTTGCACCGGACCCGCGCCGTGGTGGTGGATTGTGGCGAGGACGCCGAGACCTTGTCGCTGGCCAAACCCGTGCTCGCCCATTTGCGCAAAACGCCCGGTGCGCGGGTCAAGGATATCGCCGTGGCCGTGTCGGATCCGCTGATCTCGGACCAGCTGTTCGAGATCATCCGCCGCCACGACCTTGCCGCGCGCCACCGCATCGTGAGTTTTGACACCAACACCGCACTGGCGCGGGGGGCCCTGGCGCGCGATCCGCTGTTCCCTCGCGCGGCGGCCCGCGGGCAGGATCGTGTTCACGCGCTGATCATCGGGTTCGGCGGGCTGGGAGAGCGGCTGCTGGATCAAGTCATGCTGACCTCGCTGGCCGGAGATCTGGGCGTGCCCCGGATCACGGTCGTTGATGTAGAGGCCGAGGCCCGCAAACGCAGTTTCGCCGCGCGCCGCCCTGCGGTGTTGGAGCAGTTCGACATCGACTTC
Organism: uncultured Maritimibacter sp.; assembly: GCA_964352155.1. Lineage (GTDB taxonomy): Bacteria > Pseudomonadota > Alphaproteobacteria > Rhodobacterales > Rhodobacteraceae > Psychromarinibacter. Next base: position 1,268 of record CAYGRI010000561.1, read on the forward strand.
GTGCCCCTCGACATCTGCAACGATCCGCTGGAAGGCCCCGCTGCGCCTGAAGCTGTCGCCACGCTTGGTGCGATCGAGCAGGCCACGCCCTTTACCGCGATTTTTCTCGCGCTTGGCCAGCAGTCGGACGTGATGCGCGCCGCACTGCTGTTGGATCGCGCGCGGGATCGCACCGGTCGCTTGGTCGCGCCAATGGTCTATCGCTGCCGTCTGGACGGCGAGGCCGAGGATCTGTTGCAAGCTAACAGGCTGCCGGTGGCCGCCGATCGTGGGTTCATCCGCATGTCGATTGATCCCGCCGCCCTGATCGCCACGGTCCTGGGCAACCCGGTTTCTGAGGCGCTGGCCCGGCGGCTGCATGAGGGTTATCGCCAGCGTGGTGGTGTGACGGCGGATGCTGACCTGCCCTGGGAGCACTTGCCAGAGACCTACCGCCGCGCGAATATCCGCACCGCCGACCACCTGCCAGCCAAGCTCTGGAGTCTTGGTGTGCGGATGGAGGGCGACCCCGCCCATTGGGTGCCGACCCAAGCGGATCGCGCGATCCTAACCCAAGTCCTCGCCGCGCCCAACGACGACGCGGCACTGCTGCGCCTCGCCAGGATCGAGCATGACCGCTGGATGATCGACCGCAGGCTGGACGGCTGGACCTACGGCGCCATGCGCAACAACACCCGCCGCATCCACCCAATGCTGATCCCCTATGAGGCCCTCGAGCGCCAGCCGGAAGAGCTGCAAAAGGACATTGACCAGATCAAGGAAACCCTCTCCTTCGTGCGTGATCTGGCTGGATAGAGAATGGCGTGTGATCGGTGCGGAGGTTGAGAACTCGCACCAATGTTAAGAGTGACAAAGGCCGCCGCACAGACCACCGACAACCACACCGAAGAACTCACACGCTTCCGACCTCGGCGAGTCCCTAGCACGGGTTGGCGAGGGTGATGTGCAATCCATTCATAAGCGCCTGATGTGCTGCGGATAACGGCGCAGGCAACCGCGCGCGATGCGGGGTCAGCGGGGCGATCCCGTCCAGCGCGGCGACGACGTCTGATCGTATCTCTGTGCTTAAAATAGTATCCGGCTGAGATTGTTAGGGGGTGAACTCAGACGCGAGGTGCAACATCGTCGGCGGATTTGATATCCGCTTG
>CAYGRI010000562.1:0-2409 GCA_964352155.1 uncultured Maritimibacter sp.
CGCGCGGCTGGGCCGAGCGGATGGCTTCGGCGCCGATGCCGCGCTGGCCACGCTCCAGCTGCGACAGGCGGCGGCCACGGCAAAGCCCGCGCCGCGCGCCGTTCTGCTGCTGGGCGACGCGCCCGCCGCGCTAGGCGATCTGCTGTCCGAGCTGGCGCTGCCCGTGTTCCGCAGCGCCGAGGATATGGTCGCCGCCGGTCATCCCGCGCCTGTGGTCGAGGCGCGCCCAGCCAGCCGTCTCAACCTGCTGGACCCGCCCGATGCGGCGGTGCAACGGCTGCGCGGCCAGATGCGGCGATGGGCGGTGCCCTCGGTCATGGCGCTGCTGGCGCTGGCGCTTTGGTCCGCCGGGACGCTGTGGCAGATCGACCGGGACCGCGCGCGGCTGGCCGAAATCCGCGCCGCGACCGAGGCCCTTTTGCGCGACAGCTTCATCCCGTCCGGCCCGATCCTGGATGCCCGCCTGCAAGTCGCGCGGCGGCTGAGCGAGATCGAGGCAACCGGGCGCACAGGCGACGCCGCCCCCTCCCCCATCGCCCTGTTCCGACGCGCGGCGCCGGTGCTGGCGGGCGAGGGGATCGCTTTGCAATCCTTGCGCTACGGGTCGCAATCGGGGCTGGAAGCGGCGGTGACCACCCCCGATTTTGCCCGGGTCGAGGGGCTGGCCGACGCCCTGCGCGCCCTGGGGCTGAGCGTGGCGGTGCTCGAGGCCCGGGCCGAGACCGGCGGGCAGGTGCGCGCCCGGCTGCAGCTGGCCGAAGGATAGGCGGCGATGGGCGGAGATCTGATCTATCGGCTCACCCAGGCCACCCCCAATGCCCGGCGCCTGCTGGCCCTGCTGGCCCTCGTCTTTGTGCCCCTGTTGCTGGTCTTTGCCGTGGTCTTGCCGCTTCAGGACATCCGCCGCGACACCGCCCGCGCGGTGGTAGAGGCAGAGGCGCTGCACCTTTGGGTTCATGCCCGGGCCAGCGCCCTGCCCCCATCCGCGTTCACGACGACACTTTCGCCCGACACCCCTCGCCCCACCGCCAGCGTCAGCGCGCTGGAAGGCTCGCTGGTGGCGGCTGGAATGCGCGACCAGGTCAGCCGCCTCTCGAACCAGGGCAGCGGCGCGGTCGAGATCGCCTTTGACGACATCGACTTCGACGCCTTCATCACCTGGCTGGAAACGGCGTCGGACGATTGGGGCTATGATTTTTCCCGGCTCAGCCTCGAGCGGTCTGACACCCCCGGCCGGGTCGCCGCCTTTCTGGCGCTGACGCCATGATCCGGGCGCTGGTGCTGATCCTTGCCCTGGCGCTGGGCGCGGCTGTGGCGGTGGCGACGCAAGTCCGGATGTCGCATTTGCGCGCATGGCTGCCCCAGCACCTGCCCGCCTGGACCGAGGCCATCGCACCGGAGGCCGGGCTGCTGGCGGGGCGGATGCGGTTAGACGATCTGCCGCCCGGCACGCTGTTGCGCTGGACCTGGGCGGCGCCGGGGGGGGACGGGCTGCGGTGGAACGCGGCCCTGACCGGCCCGGGGATCGACCTTGCGGGCGAGGTCCTCGTGCCCTTCAGCCTGTCCAACGCCTGGCTGCGTGGCGCCAGGGGAACCGTGACCCTGGAACCCTTGTTGCCCGACACCGTCGCGCTGCGCGGCCTGATCCGGGTCGACAGCCTGTCCGCCCGGGCGGGTCTGCGCACAGGCTGGGGCCAGATCCGGGGCGAGGCTTTGGCACAGGTGCTTGACGCCTTCTATCAGGACGTAGCCCTTGGCGGCGGGCCGCTGCGGGCGCAGCTTGATCCGCTGGGCAGCTGGCGGCTGCGGCTGAACCTGACGGGCGGCGCGGCAACGGCAGAGGCGCTGGCGAACGGGCGGCGCGGGCAGGCGATGGGGGGCCTTTCGCTGACGGTCCAGGAGACCGAAACGCTGCCGGAAGGCTGGCGCCAGATCCTGGCGCGGCTGGGCAAGCGGGACGGCACCGCCTGGCGGATCGAGCAAACGATGCCCTGGGCAGCACTGCTGCGCGGCGCCGCCCTCGCCAACTAGCTTCCGATCGCGGGCACATGGCCGTGGCTCCGCCGCGGTAAAAGCTCCCACAGCCCATTGGGCGACGCTACGGGCCGGAGCGACCTTCCCCCCGCATCCGCCCATGGGCACGCAATCGGGCTGGCCCCGCCGAGCCGACCACCTCTCGGGCGCCGCCGCCCCCACAGCGGCCCTGCCACCGACAGCCGACCACTGGGCTGCCCCGCCGAGGCAACCGCCGCATCAAGCCACCGCCCCACCCGGGCACCGCTGCGTGCCGGAGCAGCCCTTCCGCCCGCAGCAACATCTGGCGCATGTTCGGGTTGGCACCACCCAGGCAATCGCCGCATTCTGCCGGGATGACCCACAGCCCCTGCCCCCCCGTCTCCACTGCCGACG
>CAYGRI010000563.1:0-2407 GCA_964352155.1 uncultured Maritimibacter sp.
ATCGCGTCGCATCAGCCGGGAATGCAGGATTATCTTCTGGGCTCGACCGCGGCGCGGGTGGTGCGCCATGCCCAATGCGCGGTGCATGTGCTGCGGTAGCGGCCGCCTGGGAGGGGGCGCGCGATGCCCGTGCGCCCCTGTTCCGGCGGGACCCTGACGGGGCCGGTCCTAGAATTCCAGCCAGGTGCCCAGTTTTACCCCCATATTGCTGTCCCCCACCAGCCCGACGGCGACCCCAAGCTCGATATAGCGGCCGTCTCGGACTTCGTAGGCCATGGAGGGGACAACGCGGACATAGGCATCGTTCGTCGGGTATTTGCCGGTCTGGACCTGGACGAACAGTTTCACCCGGTCGCCGGTGTTCAGACCCACGGTGATGTCGGCCTTTGTCACGAATTCCTGGGTGCGCGTGCGATAGTAAGATGTGGTGTCCATTGCGGCCCAGCCGGTGCCCCAGGGCGTCTCAAGGCCCCGTCCGATAGAGGTGCCCAGATAGGCCACAGGGTCGTCGCCCATGAAATGCCGCGAGGTTCCGGCGCCAAGTTGAACCGCATAGCGCATCTTGCCGTCCATCGGTCCGAAGGTGCGGCTAAGATAGGTGACGGCCTTGTAATCCCCGGCATCTGACCGACCGGCATCCAGCCCGAAGGTCAGGCGGTCACCGACCCCATGCTCGATCATCAGCGAAAGATAGCCTGCGGGATCGAACGCCTCGGTCCCGAACAGTTCGGGGTCTTCGGCCATGGCATAGCTAAGCGCGACAAAGGTGTTCCCGGTGCCACGCGCCCAGGCGCCCGCCTGGGCCTGGGCAGAGGTCAGCAAAATGACAAGGAAGATCCGGATGATAGCCATGGCACCTCTCGTCGTAACAATAGGCTAACCTCGGTTAATGATCGGTGAATCGCTGGGTATATATGTATGGGCCAAGAGAATGGGGCGCTTTGGTTCCCCTTTGCGGCGGGATGCCCTACATCCTGTGGCATGAGCCATGATGTGACCCCTGATATGACGCTGGCCACCCGCGCGGGGTTGCCCGATGCGCTGCGCATTCTGCAACAGGCGTTTCCCCGCGAGATCTGGGAGGGGCACGGCAATTTTGGCGAGATGGTGCAGTTCTGGTTGCAGCGGCATGCGATGTTCCGCGAGGTGATGCGGCGCCTGGTGGCCGAGAATGAGGCTTTCCTGGACGGGCGTGCCGACGCGGGCGCCTATGCGCCGCGTCTGTCGCAGATGGGCGGGTTCTTTCTGAACCAGCTGCATTCTCACCACGGGATCGAGGATGCGCATTACTTCCCGCAACTCATCGGGCTGGAACCGCGATTGTCCCACGGGTTCGAGATGCTGGAGACGGATCACGCGGCCATCGACGGGTTGCTGCACGAGTTTGCAACTGCCGCCAATGCGGTGCTGTCGGCCAAGCCGGAGGATGCGCGCGCGGCGGCTGGCGGTTTCCACAAGGCTCTGGCCGCGTTCGCGCCTTTGCTGGAACGGCATCTGACGGATGAGGAGGATCTGATTGTGCCGGTTATTCTGAAATCCGGGTTCCAGGGCTAGGCCATGACCGAACTACCGATTGTCGGGGCGCAACTGACCGGATTGCTGCTGGATCGGCACCGCGACTGGCTGTTCGAGAAGGACCGGGATCTTGAGCTGGCGGAATACGCGATGGCTGACATCCTGCGCAGTCCCGAGCCGTTCATCGACATGGCACGGACGCGGTTGGACGGCTGGCACGGGCGCTTGGGTCTGCATGGCCCGTTCAGCGGGTTCGAGCTGGATGTGACGGACCGCGAGATCCGCGACATCGTTCAGGCGCGGCTCATGGCCTGTCTGTCCGTCTGCGACCGGCTTGGCGCGGTTCAGATGGTGGTGCATTCCCCTTTCGACAGCTGGGACGCAGCGAATCTTGGCCGCAGAAAACGGGACCGGGCGCGGCGGGTCGAGGCAATGCTGGCCACTCTGCAGCCGGTGTTGCGTCGGGCCGAGGATCAGGGCGCAGTGCTGGTGCTGGAGAACATCAAGGATGTGGATCCGGCGGAGCGCGCCGGTGTCGTTGCGGCTGCGGGCAGCCCTGCGCTGCGCCTTTCGGTCGATACAGGTCATGCCCATTGGGCGCATCGGGTCTGCGGGGCTGCATCGGCGGCGGGGTTCATCGCCGCGGCCGGAGAGGCTTTGGCGCATGTGCATTTGCAGGACACGGACGGCACGGCGGATTGCCACTGGGCGCTAGGCGACGGGGATATCGACTTTGGGGCTGTCTTTGCTGCCTTGGGGCGCTTGACCGCGCGGCCACATCTGATCGTGGAGATCAACGATTTCTCGAAAGTGCCGGCCAGCGTCGCGCGTCTGGAGGCGCTTGGGCTGGCGCAATGAGCGGTGCCGCGTTTTGGCAAACGCCCCACCCACC
>CAYGRI010000564.1:0-1890 GCA_964352155.1 uncultured Maritimibacter sp.
TTTTGTGTATAAGAGACAGGGCGGGGGCCCGGGGGCGGGCGGGGGCGATTGGCATTGCCCGCGCCGCTCTATAGGGTATCGCCAGGCGGTGTCACGGAACCGCCGCCGGTCCGCCCCTTCTCCGGAGAGCGTCATGAGCCAGATCCTGCAAGTCGCCGCCATCGCCCTTGCGACGCTTGGCACCGGGGCGGCGACGATAAGTGTGATGAAGACCGAGATCCCGGACCTCGCCGTGCCCGAAGGCGCATGGGACGCGGGCGCGCTGCTCGATGGCCGGTCCTTTCACATCGCGGGCGTGCACCACGGCAGCGGCCAGGCGCTGACCGACGAGATCCACTTTCGCAACGGGATGTTTCAATCCGTCGATTGCGAGGCTTATTGCGCCTTCGGCTGGACCGCCTATGAAACACGGGTGGAGGGCGATGTGATCCATTTCACCGCCAGCCCGAAATGTCCGGATGCGCCGCATACGGTGGTCTGGTATGGCACGGTGACGGGCGACAGCTTGCGGGTCGAGGGCACTTGGACCACGCGGCGCTGGTACTGGACGCAGCAGATCGGTTTCACCGCGCGCGGATCGGACGGGCCGCCTGCACCTGCCCGCGCCTCGGGATGAGGCGCGGCGCTTGACCTCTGTGGGGGGGCATATCGGCGGCCTGGTGCTGCGGTTTGCGCTGGTGATTGGGCTGCTTTTACTGGCCACCTGGGTCGCCTATCAGGTGCGCGATGCGATGGCTCTGCAGATCACGCCCGAGAACGAGCAGCAGGTCCACCGGGCGATCATGCTGGGGGCGGTCGCCTATGTGGGGCTGCTGGCGCTTCCCTTTGTGCCGGGGGCAGAGATCGGGCTGACGATGCTGGCCGCCTTTGGCCCCGCCATCGCGCCGCTGATCTACATAGCCACCGTTGCCGCCATGGCGCTGGCCTATCTGGTGGGGCGTTTCCTACCGGTCGGCGCGCTGGAACGGCTGTTGTCGGGGCTGCGGTTGCGGCGCGCGGCGGCGCTGGTGGCCCGCGTCGCGCCATTGTCCCGCGAGGAGCGGCTGGCGCTGCTGCAGGAAGGGCAGTCCAAACGCGCGCTGAGTTTCGGGCTGCGCTATCGCTATATCGCGCTGGCGCTGGCGCTGAACACGCCGGGCAATTCGCTTATCGGCGGCGGGGGCGGGATCATGATGATGGCGGGACTCAGCGGGATCTTCGCGCCGGTGCCCGTGTTTCTGACGGTGGTGCTTGCCGTTGCGCCGGTGCCTTTGGCGATGATCCTGCTGGGGCCGCCGTTCTGACGCGTCTCCGCGCCGGATCGAAGGCCTCACGCCGGACCGAACGGGCCCTTGCCGGGCTCACCATGCCTCGGTCCGGCGGGTGACTGCGCGACACCGATCGGGCGCGACCTGCTTTGAAAAGCCATGAACCGCGGAGGGGACCGTTTTCGCGCCACGCTTGCGGTGTGGCATATCCTGACGCGCTTTGCGCACAATCGAACTCTGCAAGCCCGCCCTCGACCCTCCGATGCTGTACAAACGCTGCCTCGGCGGGGCGCATAGCTGGGTCTGATCAGGCACCCCGCAATGGGTGGTGTCACGATCCAGGCAGATCGCGTCACGCGCCAGTCGCCAGAGGCGCCGGCGCGTGGTGGCGTTCGGGGGCCTTACTTGAGGATCGAACTTCCGGCGTATTCGGCCATCTCGCCCAGAATTTCCTCGATCCGGATCAGCTGGTTGTATTTCGCCAGCCGGTCCGACCGCGCCAGCGAGCCGGTCTTGATCTGCCCGCAATTGGTCGCCACGGCAAGGTCGGCGATGGTGCTGTCCTCGGTCTCGCCAGAGCGGTGGGACATCACGTTGGTAAAGCCCGCGCGATGCGCCATATCCACCGCGCGCAGGGTTTCGG
>CAYGRI010000564.1:1900-2406 GCA_964352155.1 uncultured Maritimibacter sp.
GGTTGACCTTGACCAGCATCGAATTGGCGCTGCCCTTGGCGATCCCTTCGGCCAGACGCAGCGGGTTGGTCACGAACAGATCGTCGCCCACAAGCTGGATCTTGTCGCCCAGGGCATCCGTCAGCGCCTTCCAGCCGTCCCAATCGTCCTCGGACATGCCGTCCTCGATCGAGATGATCGGATAGTCGGCGACCAGCTTGGCCAGATAGGCGACGTTTTCCTCGGACGTCAGCGAGGCGCCTTCGCCGACCATCTCGTACTTGCCGTCCTTGTAATATTCGGTCGCCGCGCAATCCATCGCCAGATAGATATCCTCGCCCGGTGTGTAGCCCGCCTTCTCGATGGACTTCAGAATGAAATCAAGCGCTTCGCGGGTGGAAGCGATGTTGGGGGCAAAGCCGCCCTCGTCGCCGATCCCGGTGGACAGGCCCGCCGCCGACAGCTCTTTCTTCAATGTATGGAACACTTCGGACCCCATGCGCACCGCCTCGCGGATATTGTCCGCG
>CAYGRI010000565.1:0-2398 GCA_964352155.1 uncultured Maritimibacter sp.
GGGGGGGGGGGGTGGGGGGGGGGGGGGGGGGGGGGGGGGGGGGGGGGGGGGGGGGCGGGGGGCGCCCCCTCCGGCCATGGTTTCCCGTGTCGGCGTCTCTCGTATCGGCTTCCTCTGGATCAGCGCCCCACCTATGGGTGCCAACCGTATTGCTTTGCCCCGGATTGATGTCCGCGGTGTCGGGGGCCGCTGTCTGGGCGGTCAGATCTCGCCGCCCGAAATCTGGATGGCCTGGCCGTTGACCGAGCCCGCATTTTCCTCGCAGAGCCAGAGCGCGGCGGAGGCGACCTCTTCTGCCGAGATCAGGCGGTTGTGGGGGTTCGCGCCGATCATCATCTGCAACGCCTCGGCCTCGCTGATGCCGGCCCGGTCGCGGATCGACACCACGTTGCGGGTGACGATGTCGGTGTCGACATAGCCCGGACAGAGCGCGTTGAAGGTGATCCCCCGGCCCACGTAATCGGCGGCCAGCGCGCGGATCAGGCCGGTGAGCGCGTGTTTCGACGCCGTGTAGGCGGGCGCTCCTTTCAGCCCGCGCAGGCCCGCGATGGAGGAGACCGCGATGACCCGGCCCCAGCCGGTTGGCGTCATCGTGCGCAGCGCCTCGCGGATCGTCAGGAAGGCGCCGTCGATATTCGTCCCCATGATCTGGCGCCAGAAGGCGAGATCGGTCTTGGGTAGGCTGCGCCCCTCGGCGATGCCCGCATTGGCCACCAGGATCTGGATCGGGCCGCGCGCCTCGGCCGCGCTTTGGATCCCCTGGCTCACCGCTTCTTCGTCGGTCACATCCATGACCTGCGCGAACAGGCCACGGGTGCCTTCCGCCGCCGCCTGCAGCGGGGCGGGCCGGCGACCGGTGATGGTGACCCGGGCGCCTTCTGCCGCCATGGCGCGGGCAATCGCCAGCCCGATCCCGGTGCCGCCGCCCGTGACCAGCGCGTGTTTTCCCTGTAGTTTCATGTGCATCCTCCCGGTGAGGGCCAGTCTATCGGCGAACCGGGGCGACGCAAGAGCCCGCCACCGAGGGGGCGCCCGGTTTGCGCCGGCCGGTCCCGTATCCGGGGGCTGGTGTTGGCCATAGATGCCCCGGCCCGGCGGAGCCTTGGACAAACGCGCTTGGTGTCTGGCCGGGTCCGTGGCATTCAGGCAGGACGAGACAGGAGCGCATATGACACGGATACAACCAACGCCTCCGCTGACACGGCCCCCTGGCGCGACCCGCGCGGGCTCTTCCGAGGCGCGCCGGTGAAGTGGCTGGACATGCCGCCGGTCTGGCTGGCGCTGACCATCGCGCTGTCCTGGCTGTGGGCGGGCGTGCTGCCGGGCCCCGCGATTGGGGCCTGGGCCGGGGTGGCGGGGCCGATGCTGGTGATCGCGGGCGCGGGCCTGATCCTGGCCGCCGCCTGGGAGTTCCGCAGGGCCGCCACCTCGATCATCCCGCATCAGCAGCCCCGGGCCCTGATCTCTGGCGGGGTGTTTCGCTGGACGCGCAACCCGATCTACCTGGCGGATGTGCTGATCCTGACCGGCGCCGTGCTGTTCCGCGACGCCGTCTTGCCGCTGCTGCTGGTGCCGGCCTTTGTCTGGATCCTGCGGGTGCGCTTTATCCTGCCCGAGGAACAGCGCCTGCGCGCGGCGTTTCCCTCGGCGTTTCCGGCCTATGCCGAGCGGACGCGCCGCTGGATCTGAACCGGGCCACCCCCCCGCGACATGACCGGCACAATCCGGTGTCGCGCCGCTTTGGGCGGCGCGGCCTGTCATCCGCTTGTGATATGGCGTTTCGCGCGATATGGAATTCACGCCCGGGCAACCTAATTTGCGGCGGGGTCGGGATTGCGACGAGGGGAGTGACAGGTGAAGATCGGAACGCCGAAAGAGACTTTCGACGGAGAAGCGCGCGTGGCGATGACGCCCGACAGCGCGGGACAGCTGCAAAAGCTGGGATATGATTGCGCGATCGAGGCCGGGGCCGGTATGGCGGCGGGCTTTACCGATGCCGCCTATGCCAAGGCCGGGGTCGAGGTGCTGGGCGATGCCGCAGCGCTTTGGGCCGTCTGCGATGTCGTGGCCAAGGTGCGCCCCCCCTCGGAGGCCGAGCTGGAGCATGCCCGCGAGGGGCAGCTGGTCATTTCGTTCTTCTACCCCGGATCGAACGCGCCGCTGATGGAACTGGCGAAATCCAAGGGCGCCAATGTCATCGCGATGGATATGGTGCCGCGGATCAGCCGGGCGCAGAAAATGGACGCTCTGTCGTCGATGGCGAATATCGCGGGCTACCGCGCGGTGATCGAGGCGGGCAACAACTTTGGCCGCTTCTTTACCGGCCAGATCACAGCCGCCGGTAAGGTGCCGCCTGCCAAGGTGCTCGTCGTGGGCGCTGGTGTGGCGGGTCTTGCCG
>CAYGRI010000566.1:0-2394 GCA_964352155.1 uncultured Maritimibacter sp.
CATCACATCCGCATCGCCCCACTGGATCAGCCGCGCCGCATCGCCGATGGCATGGGCGCCCGACGAACAGGCGGTGACGACCGCATGGTTGGGGCCCTTGAATCCATAGCGGATACCGACCTGGCCGCTGACCAGATTGATCAGCGCCCCCGGAATGAAGAACGGAGAGACCCGGCGCGGCCCTTTTTCGGCGATCAGCTTGGTGGTCGCCTCGATGGATTGCAGACCGCCGATGCCAGAGCCGATCATCACGCCGGTGCGCAACCGGTCTTCTTCGTCCTCGGGCATCCAGCCAGCGTCGCGCACCGCCATGTCGGCCGCCGCGATCCCGAACAGGATGAAATCATCGACCTTGCGGCGTTCCTTGGGTTCCATCCAGTCTTCGGACCGGAAGGTGCCGTTGGTGCCGTCGCCCAAAGGCACTTCGCAGGCATAGGTCGTCACAACCCGGCTGGCATCGAATTTGGTGATCGGCCCGGCGCCCGACTGCCCGTCCAGCAGCAAACGCCAGCTTTCTTCCACACCACTGGCCAGCGGGGTCACCATCCCCAGCCCGGTTACAACCACTCGACGCATGGAATGTCCCCCTGAACGACTTCGCCTGTTTCTATCCGACCCGACCGCCCTTGAAAAGGGCTGCCGCCCGCACCGCACCGAAGCGGCCCGTCAACGCCCAAAAGCATTGGTTTCAGAGAATTACGGCCTGCCAGCCGAACGGTTCCCCAGACCGCGCCAAACGGATAGGGCAATACCCGGCCCGCAAGCAAAAGGCGCCCTGCATCAGGGCGCCCAACGCTTCCGCAAAGATCCGCGGGGATCAGTCGGTATGTTCGGTGATGAAGGTCACCGCGTCGCCGAAGGTCTGGATGGTTTCGGCCGCGTCATCCGGAATCTCGATGCCGAATTCTTCTTCGAACGCCATCACCAGTTCCACGGTATCCAGGGAGTCGGCGCCAAGATCGTCGATGAAGGACGCACCCTTCACAACTTTCTCTTCTTCAACTCCCAGGTGTTCTACCACGATTTTCCGCACGCGCGTTTCGACGTCGCTCATGTTGTGTCCTCATGTCCAAGCGCGGGTCGACGCCCGCTTTTAACCGTTTATGTCCGCAGCCTTCGCAAAGGCATCCTCGACCCGCCAGCAAGCCGGGAACACCCAGTGGAAGGCGCCCTCACCGGCCAGAGGTGGGGGGCCTATAGCATATCGCTTCACCAAGGCAAACGCTTTCTCCGGCCCGGCGCGATCCTGTCAGAACATGGCCATTCCGCCGTTCACATGCAACGTCGCCCCCGTGATATAGGCGGCTTCGGGGCTGGCAAGATACAGCACCGCCGCGCCGATCTCTTGGGCAGAGCCCATGCGACCGGCCGGAACCTGGCCCAGGATCGCGGTCTTCTGGTCGTCGGTCAGCTTGTCAGTCATCGCCGTCTCGATGAAACCCGGTGCGACGGTGTTCACCGTGATTCCCCGGCTGGCGACCTCGTAGGCGAGGGATTTCGACATCCCCACCAGCCCGGCCTTGGCGGCGGCGTAGTTGCCCTGACCCGGATTGCCCGAGGCGCCCACGACTGAGCCGATGTTCACGATCCGGCCCCAGCGCGCCTTCATCATCCCGCGCAGACAGGCCTTTGACAGCCGCATCGCCGAGGTGAGGTTGACCTCGATCACCTGATCCCATTCCTCATCAGACATCCGCATCAACAGGTTGTCGCGGGTGATCCCGGCGTTGTTCACCAGAATATCGACCGATCCCATCACCTCGGCCGCCTGCTTGGGCAGAGAGACGACAGCATCGCGCTCGCCCAGGTTGCAGGGCAGCACATGCGCCCGCTCCCCCAGCGAGGCTGCCAGTTCCTCCAGCGGGGCGACCCGGGTGCCCGACAGGCCCACCGTTGCCCCGGCGCCATGCAGCGCCGCCGCGATTGCCCCGCCAATGCCGCCCGATGCGCCCGTGATCAGCGCCGCCTTCCCCGTCAAATCGAACATTGCGCTCTCTCCTTCACCATTTTCGTTTTGTATCGCCTCCTGCCAAGATCCATTGTCCCGGATCAGGCCAGCGTCGCCGCCGCCGCCGCCACCTCGTCCGGCGTGCCCACCGTCCGCGTCGCAACCGAGCGATCGATCCGCCGCACCATCCCGGTCAGGGCCTTGCCCGCGCCGATCTCCCAGGTCTCGGTCACGCCCTGCGCGGCCATCCAGGCCACCGATTCCCGCCAGCGCACCGAATGCGTGACCTGGGTGACCAGCAATTCGCGGATCCGGGACGGGTCGCTGACCGCCTCGGCCAGAACATTCGCCACCACCGGCACCTTGGGCGTCAGAACCTCCACCTCGGCCAGGGCGGCCGCCATCGCCTCTGCGGCGCGCGCCATCAGCGCGCAATGGAACGGCGC
>CAYGRI010000567.1:0-2393 GCA_964352155.1 uncultured Maritimibacter sp.
GCGTCAGGCCGAGCGCGTCGGCGGCGTCGCCGACGCGCCCCGTGCGCCCGATCGCCCGATCGCCCGGAACATCTGAAGGTGGCGGATATCGAGGCGAGGACCTTGCATCACGAGCTTTTCATGAAGGAAATTCAGCAAAACCCACGATATACGAAATTGTGGCTCAGAAAAGCGTGTGAGAGACAGTTGGGCGACGCCACAGGAGCCCCCGGTGAACACCCATGCCGGACTGAACTCGCCCCGCAGCCTCGACCGGCTGCACCACGTCCACGGCCAGACCAACATGCGGACCCACCAGGAGGGCGGCCCGACCGCGATGGTCGTGCGCGGGACCGGCGTGCGGATCGAAACCGATGAGGGCCACACCATCATCGACGGGTTCTCGGGTTTGGGCTGCGTATCGCTCGGCTATCACAACGACCGGCTGGCGCAGGCGGCCTTCGCGCAGATGCAGGAGCTGCCCTATGCGCCCACATTCTACGGCCGGTCGCACCCCAAGGTGGCCGAACTGTCGCATATGCTGACCTCCAAGGCTTCCGCGCCTTTCGCCAAGGCGATGTTCCAGTGCTCGGGCTCGGAAGCCAACGACGCGATGATCAAGTTCATCTGGGCGCGCAACATCGCCCGCGGCGAGCCGCAGCGGCGCCGGATGATATCGCGCTGGCGCGGCTACTACGGCAACACCGTGGCTGCGGTCGCGCTGTCGGGGCAGCCGCACATGCATGCGGGCTTCGGCCTGCCGATGTACGATTTCCTGAAGCTGTCGACGCCGAACTACTATCTCAATGCCGCGAACGGCGAGACCGAGGTCGAGTTCTCGGCGCGCATGGCTGCCGAGTTCGAGGCGAAGGTGCTCGACGCTGGCCCCGATACGATCGCCGCCTTCTTCGCCGAACCGATGCAGTCGGGCGGTGGCGCCATTCGCCCGCCCGAAGGCTACTGGGAAGCGATGCAGGCGGTGATCCGAACGTACGGCATCCATTTCCACGTCGACGAGACGGTCACGGGCTTCGGTCGCACGGGCCACTATTGGGGCGCGCAGGCCTTCGGACTGACCCCGGACAGCACGACCTGCGCCAAGGCGCTGACGGCGGCCTTCTTTCCGATGTCGGCAATCATGTTCCACCAGGACCTCTTCGACGACCTGATGAAGACGTCGGACGCCTCGGGCGTTCTGGGCCACGGCTTCACCTATGCGGGCCACCCGTTCGGGGCCGCGGTGGCGCTGGAGGCGCTGAGGATCTACGACGAGATCGACCTCATCGGTCATGTGGCCCGCGTCTCGGTGCCGTTCCTCGCGGGGTGCGAGGCGCTGATGGACCATACGCTGGTGGGCGACGTGCGCGGCATCGGGCTCTTCTGCGGGATCCAGATCGTGCAGGACAAGGCGACCCGTGCGCTCTGGGACCCGAAGCTCAAGGTCGGCACGATGGTGCAGGACAGGGCGCATGCGCGCGGGCTCTACCTCCGCTCGATCGCGCCCGACCGGATCAGCTTCATGCCCCCGCTCATCATCTCCGAGGACGAGATCGCCGAGGCGACCGCGATCCTGAAGGCGGCGCTCGATGACGTCTGGGCCGAGGTGAATGGACGCGTCTAGCCGCGCACCTCCACGATCTCGCGCATCGCGGTCAGCAAGGCCGCGACCTCGTCCAGAGTGTTTTAGTGGCACATCGAGACCCGGACGGCGGCGGGTAGCCCGAGGGGATCGAGGATGTTGCCCAAATAATGGTCCGCCTTGCGGGTGTGGGTACGGGTACCCGTTGATCGCAACGCAGCCACCACGTCAGGGGCCGCCATCCCATCGACCGTGATCGACACGAGCCCTTCCCGTGCGGGATTGTTCGCGCCCCCGATGATATCGACCCCGGGCAGATCCGCCAGCCCGGCAAGGTTCCCGGTGCCGAAGATCATGGCATCGGTCAGGGCCTTCTCGTGGTCGTGGATCGCTGCGCCTGCCGCCTCGATCCGGCCCGCCGGTCGGTGGCGCCCGAAACCTTTCCGCCCAGCCAGTCGAAATAGCCCACCACGTCGGACATGGTGGCATAGGCGCCGGTGTCGCGGGTGCCGAGTTCCCAGTTGCCCGCGGGGCCGCCGATCAGCCCGTCATGGGGCAGCGCGTTCAGGCGCGGCAAGGTCCAGGCCACGCAGTAGCCGTGACGGGAAAAGACCTTTTAGGGCGAGATCACGCAGCCTCGCCGAGATGTGGGGACTGCGCCCGGACGGGACCAATCCGCGGAAGCACATCCGGAAATACCCGGAAGAAAGGCGTGAACGTTTCCTCAGCGCAGCGGAACTGCGTGGCATCGGTGAAGTGTTGCGGGAGATGGAACGCGAGGGCGTCGGACGTCGCAACGATAGTGTCCCAACGGTTGGAGTAGGATCGCTGACCT
>CAYGRI010000568.1:0-2387 GCA_964352155.1 uncultured Maritimibacter sp.
GGGGCGCGGGCAACCTTGCTCAGCCGCAGGGTCAGCTTGCCCTCTTCCTTGCTGCCGCGTTCGATTTCGAGCTCGGCCAGATCATGACTGCGCAGGATTTCTGCCATTGCCGCCACAAAGGCCACGTCGCTATCGTTCGATGGTTTTGCCATGTTATCCTTGCCCCGAAATACGCGCAGACGGGCCGGGCCCGCTGTGGCGCGCTTATACGTCAGCGGTTTCGGACAGAAAAGCCGTTTTGATCCATGTCGCGCCGCGCTTGACAAGTGGCGCGGCCTTCCGCAAGAGCGACCCCCGATAGGGTGAGACGGAGACGACGCCATGATGGTTCGAATATGCTGATCATTTCCCTGTCTTCGATCCCCTCGCGGTTCGGGCTTTTGACGCCGACGCTGGAGTGTCTGTTGCGCCAAACCGCGCAGGTGGAGGCGATCCAACTCCATATTCCAAAACGATATCGTCGCTTTCCCGACTGGGACGGCACCCTGCCCGACGTGCCCAAGGGCATAGAGATTGTGCGGGTCGAAGAAGACCTGGGCCCCGCGACCAAGGTCCTGTATGCGGCGCGCGCCAATCGGGACCGCGATGTGGACATACTTTTGTGCGATGACGACCGGCGCTACAAACAGCATTGGGCGCAGACCTATGTGGACGCGCGGGCCGAGCATCCCGATTGCTGCCTGGCGATCGCGGGGTTCGAGGCGGACCGCTACGGGCAAAGCCAGATGAAAGACCGTCTGCAACCGCGCGCCAAGAAGCGTCCGCGTGCGCTGGATCTGGGCTTCAAGGCCAAGATGGTGTGGGAATACCTCTTTCCCCCGGTGGAGCGAAAATACCTGCGCGAGCCCACGCGGCGGCTGTTCCGGCAATCGGGCTATGTCGATTGCTTCGAAGGGTTCGCGGGCGCTCTGATGCGGCCCGAGTTCTTTGACGATGCCGCGTTCGACATTCCGCCGGTGCTGTGGACGGTGGATGATGTCTGGCTGTCGGGGCATCTGGCGCGGATGAAGGTACCGATCTGGGTGATCGCCGATCAGCACGACACCCAGCACACCCCCGCCGGAATCTCCGACGCTTTGTATATGGCAGAGATCGAGGGCGCCGACCGCGACGAGGCGAACAAGCGGGCGATTGCGCATTTCCGCGAGACCTACGGGATCTGGCCGTGAGGGCAGGGCGGTGCTGATTGTCACAATGTCCGCCGTTCCGCCGCGGTTCTCGCGGATCGGACAGACGCTGGACAGCCTCGTCGCGCAGGACGGGGTGGACCGGATCCTGTTGTATATCCCCCACCGCTACCGCCGGTTTACCGACTGGGACGGGACCTTGCCCGCCGTGCCCGACAAGGTAGAGATCCGGCGGACTGAGGCGGATTACGGCCCCGCCACCAAGATCCTCTGCGCGGCGCGGGATTTTGCCGGGCAGGATGTGGACCTGCTATTTTGCGATGACGATCACGTCTACGCCCCAGGCTGGGCGCAGCGGTTTCTGGCCCACAAGGCGCGGCATCCGGGCTGCGTGATTGCCGAGGCGGGCTGGCAGGCGGCGGAATACGCCGAGGGCGCCGGACCGCGCGATCTGCAGCCCCGCGCGGTGCGGCGCTGGCGGGTGACGGATCTTGGCTTTCAACTCCGCTATCTCTGGCAGGATTTGACGGCGGGTGCCCGGCGCCACCAGCTTGCCGCCCCGGCGCGGCGGATCTTCAAACGCTCCGGCTATGTCGATGTGTTCGAGGGGTATGCGGGCGTGCTCGTCCGGCCAGAGCATTTCGATGACGCATTCTATGAAATTCCACCGGTCCTCTGGGGGGTGGACGATGTCTGGCTGTCGGGCATGGTGACCCTGCGCGGCATCCCGATCTGGCTGGAGGGCAATATCCCCGACCCGCGCGACAGCGCGGCAGAGGCGCAGGCGCCGCTGGCGAAATCGGTGGTGGATGGCGCCGACCGGCGCACGGCGAATCGCAAAGGGGTGGAGTATTTTCGCGAAAGGCACGGGATCTGGTCCTGATGCTGCGGCCGATGCCCCCTGTTTCGATGGGTCGGTCGGGCGGGCGAAGCCATACGGTCCCCGGGCCGAAGCCACATCCGATCCGGCTTGCCGCTGGCGCGGACACACCCAATGATGGACTGGCCGCCGTGGCGCATTCCGGCAAACGGGACGCTAGGGGGCGGCAAGGCACGTTTTGGGGGAACGCATAGTGGATCGGCCGATTGTGACACTGACGACGATCCCGCCCCGGTTCGAAAAGATCGGGGCCACGCTGGACAGCCTGATGTCGCAGCGCTTGCGGCCCGCGCGGATCCAGCTGACGATCCCGAAACACTATCGCCGCTTCCCGGACTGGGACGGGCGGCTGCCGAACGTGCCCAAGGGCGTCCACATTC
>CAYGRI010000569.1:0-2383 GCA_964352155.1 uncultured Maritimibacter sp.
GACGTCGCCCTCAAGATGCGCAAGAATCTGTCAGAGCATCTGCTTGCCGCCGATGCCCACCTGCACTAGGTTCTTTGCGGGCACGTTCGGAAGGTTGGTGGAATGGAACCACGGGGTGGTGTGCATCCGCTCGTCCAGATCCTTTTCCTGGATGTCGGCGTGACGGTCGAAATGGACGATTCCGATCTTCTTCGACGTGCATTCCGCGATCCCGCGCACACAGGGAAAGCCGATGGAATGGTCGCCGCCAATGATGATCGGCATAGAACCAGAGCTAAACACATGGCTGACGGCGCGGCTGATCTGATCGAAGGTCTTTTCGATATTGCCGGGGATGGTAAAGATATCGCCCGCGTCACACAGGCTCATCTGTTCGCGCAGATCGACGCCGATCTCGTAGTTGTAGGGCGTGTACAGGGCCGAGATCTTGCGCAGCCCCTGCGGCCCGAACCGGGTGCCGGGACGATAGGTGGTGCCGCCGTCGAACGGCGCGCCCAGAACGGTGGCGTCATAGGCGCCGACCTCGGTCACATCCTCGGTATAGGGTGCCTTGAGGAAGGTGTTGATGCCAGCGTAATGCGGCAGCTCGCCCCGCGCGAAGGTGGGGATCGTGCGATCCTCGATGCTGTCGGCGCCGGTCAGACCCATGCGCAGGGCCCATTGCTGCTCCTTCTTCCACTCGGCACCCGGAATGTCGGTCTCGGCCCGCGCCGCCTTCCAGCCCAGCAGCTTGGTCAGATCCGGATGGTGGTGGCGCCGGTCGCGGGCGGTGGCGTCGGCGGGATGATGGGACCGGGACCGGTCACGCGGGCCGAAGTACATTGGTATCCTCCACAAGGTCTTGAAACGGGATGCCGCCGTTGCGGGCATCGAAATCATAGGTGATCGTAGCGCCATAGGCGCTGGGGTCGGTCGGATCCCAACGCGGCTTGTCGAACACGATCACACGGTCGCCCAGCTTGAAGCCCTCTTCCAGATCATGGGTGACCATGAAGACGGTCATCTTGGTCTCGGCCCTCAGCTCGGTCAGAAAGTCATGCATCGCCAGCCGGGTGCCGGGATCCAGCGCGCCAAAGGGTTCGTCCAGAAGAAGGATCCGGGGCCGTGCCGTCAAGGCCTGTGCGATGGCCAGCCGCTGCTGCATTCCGCCCGACAGGGCGGCGGGCCAGGCAGAGGCCATATGGCCGAGCCCGATCCGGTCCAGCGTCGTCTGCGCCCGGTCCCGCGCGGCGATACGGTCAGCCCGTGGCAAACGACCCAGCGGCCTGGAAAAACTCTCTGCCGCCACGATATTGTCGCGCACATTCATATGCGGGAACACGGAATAGCGCTGAAACACCACGCCCCGCTCCAGGTTCGGCTCGACCGCCGGGTCAGCGCCGTCAATCCGGATCTCGCCGCGCGTCGGGGTCTCCTCGGCCAGAAGCATCCGCAGAAAGGTCGACTTGCCGCAGCCCGAGGCCCCGACAATCGAGATGAACTCGCCCTCGTCCACCTGCAGGTTCACCCGCTCCAGGATCGGCCGGTTGCCGTAGCTCTGAAAGATGTTCTCGACGGAAACGAAGCTCACATTCCCTCTCCCGCCCAGGGATACAACTTGCGCGACAAGGTCTTCAGCGCCCAGTCGATGATGAAGGCCAGCAGCGTGATCCAGATTACGTAGGTCAGGATCACATCCATCGCCAGATAGCGGCGCACCAGAAAAATCCGGTAGCCGAGGCCCAGATCCGAGGCAATGGCCTCCGCCGCGATCAGGAACAGCCAGGCGGGGCCCAGCGACAGCCGCACCGACTGGATCAGACGCGGCATGATCTGCGGCAAGGCAACCCGCAGCGCGATCACCAGCGACGAGGCGCCCAACGTCTGCGCCTTGACGATCAGCTCATGGGGGATGTCCAGCACCCGCTGGCTGGTGTCGCGGATCAGAAACGGCGTGATGCCAATGACGATCAGCACGACCTTCGAAAGTTCCCCCAGCCCGAACATGATGAACAGGATCGGCAGGATCGCCAGCGGCGGCACCATGGACAGCACCGCGACAAAGATCCCCAGCCCTGACCGCACATGCGGCAGCAACCCGATCAGCAAGCCGAACACCAGACCCGCAAGCGTCGCAATCCCCACGCCGATGGCCAGCCGCAGCAGGCTGATCCCGGTGTCATACCACAGCAGGATGCGTCCGGTCCGCCGGTCGCCTTCGGTAAAAAGCCGCACACCCGTCTCGCCGATCTTGCTCAGCCGCGGCAACAGCCGGTCCGCCGGATTCTCGGCCAACCGAATCTCCGAGGCGACGGTGTAAAGGATCAGGACCGCCACAAAGGGCACCAGCGCCTCGACATCCGAGGTGGCATAGGCCGCTATCATGTCCGCGTCCGAAGTGTTC
>CAYGRI010000570.1:0-2375 GCA_964352155.1 uncultured Maritimibacter sp.
CATCTGGCGGGCGGTTTGGACCGCCTCCGCCGCCTTCACCGCCTCGACACGGGCGGAATCGGCCTCGGCATGGGCGCGGCTTTGCTCTTGCGACTTGGCCGCATAGGAAATCGCGCGGTTCTGCTCGGCGATCTCAAGCGCCAGCGCCTGCGCGATCTCGGCTTCGCGCAGCGATTGCTCCTTGGCGATGTCGGCGGCGGCGATGTCCTGTTCCATCTGGATGCGGGATTGCGCGGCGGCGCGTTCGCTGTCCGCCTTGCGCGCCGCGATCTCGGCCAGTTGCGCGGCGATCAGCGTCTCAATCTCTTGCGTCTGGGCAATCTCGGCGCGGCGCTGTTCCAGGTTGATCTCCAGCTTGCGGCGCTCACTGTCCATCGCGGCGCGGGCGACGCTGACCTGGCTGTCACCCTCGATCTCGGCCCGCTCCTTCTTGGATTTCGCGATCACCTCGGCCAGCTTGCGCATGCCCACCGCGTTGAACGCGTTGTTCTCGTCCAGCGTTGCGAACGGCGTCTGATCCAGCGCGGTCAGCGACACCGAATCCAGTTGCAGCCCGTAATTGGCCAGCGTGTCGGTCAGCGCCTCGCGCACCTGCCGCACGAAGCTGGAGCGGTTTTCGTGCAGCTCGTCCATCGTCATCTGGGCCGCCACGGCGCGCAGAGCGTCGATCATCATCCCGTCGATCAGGTTCTTGAGCTGATCGGGCTGGAACACCCGCTTTCCCAGGGTCTGCGCCGCCCGCGTGACCGAGACCTCATCGGGCGTCACACTGGCATAGAATTCCGCCCCCACATCGACGCGCAACCGGTCCTTGGTGATCAACGAGGCCTCGCCATGGCGGGCGACATCCATGCGCAGGGTTTGCATGTTCACCCGGTTGATCTCGTGGAAATAGGGGATCGCCAGCGTGCCGCCGTCAATCACCACGCGCCGCCCGCCCAGGCCGGTGCGCACCAGGGCGACCTCGTTGGTGGCGCGCTGGTAGAAGGACGCGGCCAGCACGATCAGGACCGCCGCGATGATCAGAACGATAATGATCCAAGCCAGTGCAGACATCTTTGGCCTCCCTTAAGATGACAGCCCGTGCATCTCGCACAGGATGTTGGATGACATGCCGCCGTCGGCGGGAATATTGGTGCCCCGGATCCATGTGGTCATGTCCGACAGCAGAAAGGCGACGATCGGCGCCAGGTCTTGCGGGGTGCCGGGGCGATCCATGACGCGGGCGTCTTCTTCGGCCCGCGCGCCCAGCGTTTCCAGAAAATCGCCCAGGATCGGCGTGTCGACAGGGCCGGGGCTGACCGTGTTCATCCGGATGCCCCGGTCGCGCCAGGTCCAGCGGTTCTGCATCGTCCAGGCGATCAGCGCTTCCTTTGAGAAGAAATAGCTGCGCCCGCCCTCGTTGGTGATCTGATGCGCCTCGGCAAAGCTGGCGGCGTCGTCCATATCCACCCCTTCGCTGGCGCGGATCGCCGGGATCGCCTGCGGCCAGCCGAACCCGGCCAGCGAGGCGAGGTTCACGATGCTCGCCCCATCATTGAGCTTGGGGATCAGGCCCAGCGTCAGACGTTTCAGCCCGAACAGGTTCACCGCCAGCACCTTGTCCGCCGGGGCGGTCGGCGGCAGCCCGGCGATATTGGCGAGCCCGTCGATCCCCTTGGGCAACGCGTCGATCAGCGCGTCGACGGTCGCTCCGTCCGACAGATCGGCACGGTAGAATTCCTCGACATGGTCAAAGCGCTTGGTGACATCGACGCCCAGCACGCGGGCGCCCATGGCCGTGCAGACGCGCGCCGTTTCCAGCCCAATGCCAGAGGCGCTGCCGGTGACGAGAATCGTCTTGCCCTTCAGCAGGGGCGCGCGGTCCCAGCTCATCTCAAAACACCGGCGGGAAGGGACGGCCGCCGCGATCCAGCGTGATCCAGCGCGTTTCCGTGAAGGTTTCCATCGACCATTTTCCCCCGTGCTTGCCCACGCCAGACGCCTTGCTGCCCCCGAAGGGCACATGCGGCTCATCGTTCACCGAGGAACAATTCACATGGCACATCCCGGTTTCCAGCCTGCGCGACATCTCGAGCGCGCGGTTTTCATCCGCCGTGATGATGCCAGAGCTCAGCCCGTACTCGGTGTCGTTGTTCAGCGCGATCGCCTCTGCATCGGTGCGGAACGGCACGACGACGGCGACCGGGCCAAAGGTTTCATCCCGCCAGACCGCCATGTCGGGGGTCACGTTGGTCAGGATCGTGGGTTCGACAAAGCGGTCCCAGATCCGGCCCCCCAGCACCGCCTTGGCGCCCTTGGCCAGCGCATCCTCGATCTGGAATCTCACGCGTTCCACCTGCCGGTCATTGATCAGCGGGCCAATGACATTGGCC
>CAYGRI010000571.1:0-2375 GCA_964352155.1 uncultured Maritimibacter sp.
CAGCCAGATGGGGCGGGGCGATGGCCAGGCGATCCAGCTGAATTTCGGCGACAGCGCCATCTCGCGCGAAAATCACGCCTCGGTCGCCTATGACGAGGAGCAGAACGTCTTTTACATCGGCCATGGCGGCAAGGCGAACATCGTGCGCCTGAACGGCCGCCCGGTCCTGTCGACCGAAGAGCTGGAAAATGCCGACATGATCCGCATCGGCGAGACGACCCTGCGTTTTGTCAGCCTGTGCGGCCCGGATTTCGCCTGGGATCTGACGGATGAGGACGAGATCGACGTTGCCTGACAGATCCCGGCATATGGTTTTGTCGTTCGACGCAGCCTCGGCGCTCAGCCTTGGCAAGCGGGACACCCAGGAAGACGCCATCATGGCGCATTTCCCGGTGGGGGCCGATGTTGGGCTGCTGGTCCTGTCGGACGGAATGGGCGGGCACAATGCGGGCGATGTCGCCAGCGACATCGTGGTGGCCGAGGTGTTTTCCGAGTTGCAGCGGCGGTCGGTGGAACTCGCCTCGGACCCGCTTGGGGTGCCGGGCATTCTGCGCCGCGCCGCCGATGCGGCCAACGATCGCATCAGCCAGCACACCCAGGCGCATCCGGACACCTTGGGGATGGGCGCCACGCTGATCGGGCTGGTTCAGCGCGGCGACACGCTGTCGTGGATCTCGATCGGGGATTCGGTCCTGTACCTGTTTCGGGCGGGCAAGCTGTATCAGCTCAATCAGGATCATTCCCTGGCGCCCCAGATTGACTACCTCGTCTCGCAGGGGGTTCTGTCGGAAGAGGTCGCGCGGTCCCATCCCGACCGCAATTGCCTGACCTCCGCGCTTCTGGGGGACGAGATCCCGTTCATCGACTGCCCCGAGGTGCCGCTGCAATTGCGCGCGGGGGATGTGGTCGTGGCGGCCAGTGACGGGTTGCCGTTTCTCGAACAGTCCGAGATCGAGGCGGTGCTGAACGACACTGCCGGGCAGGATGCTGCCGCGATGGTGCAGGCGCTGATGTACTCGATCGAAAGCCTCGACGATCCGGAGCAGGACAACGTTTGTCTGTCGGTGATCCGCGCCGTGCCGGAATGGGCGCAAGGCGGTACTCGCGCCGGTGGCGTTGCGGCGCCGGACGGGCTGTTCGGGCGTCTGCGCACCATGGGCAAGGGGTGGCTGAAATGATCCAATCGGACACATCGGTGGCAGTGGTCGACGCGCTCGAGGCGCTGGTGGCCAGCGGTGCGATCCCGGTCAAGCCCGCGCGGGCGGCCGAAGCCTTGGTGGAGCGGCTGCGCTCGCCGGTCCGTTTGGTGTTGATGGGCACGCCGGGGGGCGGAAAGTCGACCCTGATCAATGTCCTGGTCGGCACCTCGATCCTGCCCGATTGCGTGGATTTGCCGACCACGGATATCCGCTATGGCCCCCGGCCTGAGCTGGCCGTGGTGCTGCAGAACGGGACCCGGCGCGTGATCCCCGACACCGACTTCGTGGCCGCCGCCGAACTGGAGCCCTCGCTGGTGGAAATCCGCGCGCCGCTGTCGATACTGAAGCGGATCAGCCTGCTGGAGCTGGTCACCGATGGCGGACAGGAGGATCTGGCCGCCGCCGCGCGATGGGCCGCGAAGCGCGCGGATATGGCGATCTGGGTGACCCCGGAATTCACGGTGGAGGAGCAACGGATCTGGGGGGCGATGCCCGACGAGGTCAAGGATCACGCCTTTCTGGTCCTCAGCAAGGTCGACCGCCACCCCTATGAGCGGCAGGACCTGATCCGCCAGATGCCAGAGACGGCGATGGGCGAAGAGTTTCTGGGCATGTATCCGGTCAGCGCCCTGCTGGTTTCCACCGCGCAGGAGGCGGGCGTGTCGGATATTGAGCCGGCCATGCGCGTGTCCGGCTGTGCAGGGTTCCTGGAGGCTCTGATGCGGCGGCTGGATCTTGGGCGGCAATGCGACCAGGACGCCGCAGAATACTTCCTGCGCCGCTTTGGCGAGACGGCCACGGCCTTGGGCGGCGGCGCTGCGGGGCGGTCGGCCCGGCCGATGTCGCGCCCTGTCTCCCGGACCGTCGTCGGGGCTGCGCACTCCTCTGCAAGGGTGTCGCGCCCGGTGGCGGCGCAGCCACGGCCCGCCAGCCGCAAATTGTCGGATCTGGTGCTGGCGCCCGGCGTGCCCTCGGGCGACGCGGCGGCTCCGGCGGGCGGGGTCCTGAGCCGCCAGTTGTCCAGCCTGCTGCGCGCGCCAGACCCGCGCCCGGCGGAGGATCCCGTGCCCGCGACAAGCGATGGGGTGGCGCTGGCCCCGCTGCGCCGCCCGTCCAGCCTGCTGCGCGAGGCAGCCTTTGGCGCCCGGGTCAAATCAGAGCCGGCCGCGGCGGGAT
>CAYGRI010000572.1:0-2370 GCA_964352155.1 uncultured Maritimibacter sp.
CAATTGTCTGGGAAGGCGCGAAGATGGATACGCAGCCCCCCTCCCTCCGCGATCTGTCACGCGTCTTTTCCCGCATCGGTCTGCTCAGCTTTGGCGGCCCGGCGGCGCAGATCGCCCTGATGCACCGCGAATTGGTCGAGGCGCGCCCCTGGCTGACCGAGCAGCAATTCCTGAGCGCGCTCAGCTTTTGCATGTTGCTGCCCGGGCCAGAGGCGATGCAGCTGGCCACCTACAGCGGCTGGCGGCTGAGGGGCGTGCGCGGCGGGCTGATCGCGGGCGGCCTGTTCGTGCTGCCGGGGGCGGTCGCGGTGGCGGCGCTGGCCGCGCTGTATGCCTGGCTTGGCGATCTTCCGCTGATTCAGGCGCTGTTTCTGGGGATCAAGGCGACGGTCGTGGTGGTGGTGCTGCAAGCGCTGTGGGCCTTGTCGCGCAGAGCCTTGACGGGCCGGGACCGGTGGATCCTGGCAGGGCTGTCCTTTGCCGCGATCCATGCGCTGCAGGTGCCCTTTCCCGTCATCATCGCGGCAGCGGCGGCCTATGGCGCCTATGCCTGCACCGCCTCGGCGCAGGCCCCGGCCGCGCCCCCCCCGCGCCCGCAAGGGATCTGGCGCACCGTCCTGATCTGGGGCGCGCTGTGGTGGGCGCCGGTGGCGCTCTCCTTTGGCCTGGGGCAGACGCTGCTGGTCGAAATCGGGCTGTTTTTCAGCCAGCTCGCCGTGGTCACCTTTGGCGGCGCCTATGCGGTTCTGGCCTGGATGACCCAGACCGTCGTGCAAGAGCAGGGCTGGCTGACCACCGCGCAGATGATGGACGGCCTGGGCCTGGCGGAAACCACGCCGGGGCCGCTGATTCTGGTGACCGAATTCGTGGGCTACCTCGCGGGCCACGCGGCGGGCGGCACAGGGCTGGCGCTGCTAGCGGCGACGATGACGCTGTGGGTCACCTTCCTGCCCTGCTTTCTGTGGATCTTCGCGGGTGCGCCCTTTATTGAGTGGATCTCGGCCCGCCCCCGGCTGGCGGGCGCGCTCAGCGCCATCACCGCCGCCGTCGTCGGGGTGATCGTGAACCTGTCGCTTTGGTTCGCGCTGCATGTGTTCTTTGGCAGCATCGCCCAGCTTTCGCTTGGCCCCGCGCGGCTGATGTGGCCGGACCTCGCGTCGCTCGACCTGCGCGCCCTGAGCCTGGCGGTGCTGGCCGGGCTGTTGCTGTGGGGGCTGCGCTGGCCCCTGCCCGGCGTCCTGGCCGCAACCGCAGCGACCGGAGGCGGGTTTTGGGCGGCTTTGCCGTGACCTGCACGCACAGGTGCCCTTTCAATCCGGACCGAATCTTTTATGGTAAGGGGAGCCGCCAAAAAGGACCCCCACATGCCGCGCTCCATCGACTATGGCAATCTGATGCACCGGGCCATGCGCGGGCTGATACGGGATGTCTTGCTTGACGTGCAAAGCAAGGGATTGCCCGGCCAGCACCATTTCTTCATCACCTTCGACACGATGCATCCCGATGTCGAAATCGCCGATTGGCTGTCTGACAGGTATCCCACGGAAATGACCGTGGTGATGCAGCATTGGTACGACAATCTGGAGGTGGGGACGGATGGTTTTTCCGTCA
Source organism: uncultured Maritimibacter sp. (assembly GCA_964352155.1). Lineage (GTDB taxonomy): Bacteria > Pseudomonadota > Alphaproteobacteria > Rhodobacterales > Rhodobacteraceae > Psychromarinibacter. The sequence goes on from CAYGRI010000572.1 coordinate 1,612, forward strand.
CCCTGAACTTTGGCGAAAATCCGGAGCCGTTGTATATCCCCTTCGACGCGATTCGCACCTTCGTGGATCCCTCTGTCGAATTCGGCCTGACCTTCAAGACGCAGGAAGACGACCCCGCCGCAGAGGAAGACGACAGCGATTCGGAGGATGACGAGGTCACGCCATTGCCCCGGGAGCCCGCCGACAAGGCGGCAAAAAAGGACAAGACGCATGAGGCCGATATCGTCAGCCTCGACAATTGGCGGAAATAGCCGCGGACTCCTGACGCGGCGGCGGTCTGTGCGCGCAGAGTGTCGGGACAATCCAGGCGCCGACCCTGCCGGCCCCGTGCCCATGTTGATTGATCCCCTCGCCCGACACCGTTAGACGAACGGGGATCATTGCCGCGAGGAGACCCCCGAGATGACCGCCACCCGCACCGAGACTGACAGCTTCGGCCCCCTTGAGGTGCCCGCCGACAAGTACTGGGGCGCACAGACCCAGCGGTCGATCCTGAACTTCCCCATCGGCTGGGAAAAGCAGCCCGTGCCGATCATCCGCGCGCTGGGCGTCGTCAAGCAGGCCTGCGCGATGGCCAACAAGGCCTCGGGCGCGATGCCCGCCGAACTGGCCGATGCCATCATCGCCGCCGCGGGCGAGGTGATCGCAGGCAAGTTCGACGACAATTTCCCGCTGGTCGTCTGGCAGACCGGCTCTGGCACGCAATCGAACATGAACGCGAACGAGGTGATCTCGAACCGCGCGATCGAGATGCTGGGC
>CAYGRI010000573.1:0-2367 GCA_964352155.1 uncultured Maritimibacter sp.
ACAAAGGGCCGCCGCCCGCATCGGGGCGGCGGCCCTTTGTTCAGTCAGGCGCTTCGGGTTATTCCCAGCAGCCCACCAGCACAGTCATGCCAGCGGCCATCGTCGCCAGATCCTCGCCCGACATCGGCTGGTTCCGGTCCGAGGCGGCGGCGGCGATCCCGCTGTCGGACAGGAAGCGCGCGATGGTCGGCGCATCGGCGGCAAAGCTGACGTCGTCGGGCAGGCGCTTCCCGGTCGGGTTCTCTTCGGGCAGGAGCATCCCCAGAACGGCGCCGGAGGTGTCAAAGACCGGGCCACCGGCATCGCCGGGCGCTGCGTTCAGCGCCAGCCGCTTCATCGTGTCCTCGCCGTTCAGGCCGCTTGTGTCCGCCAGCGTTCCATAGGTCATCGTCGGCGCCGACAGCACCCCTTCATAGCTGTAGCCGGACACCGCGACCTCGGATTGCAGGCGGGGCAGACCGGCCTGGAACCGGGCAAAGCCCAAGGGCGCCAAACGGTTGGTGGGGCGCAGCAGGGCCAGACCCAGGGCCGGGTCGCTGGCGACGATCCGCGCCTCGTAGACTTCGTCCAGGGTGATCCGGCCGCAGGCTTCTACTGCCTCGATCGTCGTTAGGACCGCCCCCTGGCCATCCACGTAGAAGCCCGACCGCGAGCGTTCCGGCGTCCGGATCTCCAGCCCCGAGAACAGGTCGACCGCCTGCGACAGCGCCGCGTCGCCATAGGCATCGGGCAGGACGACCCCGTCGATGGGACGGAAGCTGTCGCGCATCGCCTTCAGCGCCACGTCAAAGCGCCGATCTTCTCCGGCCGGCCAGATCAGGGTAAAGCCCTTGACCGCGCCACCGCGCAGGACCGCATAGGTATGCGACTTGATCCGCGCATTCTCGCCCGTCAGGGTAAAGGAATTGGCGGTGCGGTTGCGCTCTCCGTCCAGGGGGACGATGCGAAGGGTCTGCATGATGTCATACAGCCCCAGCAGCGTCGCCTCGTCGCCGGTCTGGCTGATCATCAGCACCGTCACGCCGCTGTCGTTGATTGTCGTGTAATGGGCAAACGGGGGCTCGTACCGGTCGAAAGAGACCATTGCGAGCGGCAGCGTCATCTCGATCCCGGCGACCTCGTCGCGGCGCGGGGCCAGCCCCAGCGAGGTCAGCACCTGCTGATACTCGCCCAGCAGAACGTCGCGCTGAACCGTGGTCAGCACGCCCGACGGCTCCACCCCTTTGGAGCTTTGCCAGGCGGCCATCGACCGGCGCGTTCCGGGGCCGAACGCGGCGTCGATCCGTCCGTCATAAAAGCCGAACCATTGCAGGGCCCGCTGCAGCTCGAACTTCTCTTCGCGCGACAATTGCGATTCGATGCGGAAGGCCTGCTGCGGCGTTTCGGTGTCGGCCAGCAGCGGATCGACCGGCGCGGGCTCCGGCTCTGGCGCGGCGATGACGGGCGGCGTTTCCGGCTGGGGCGCGGCCTCGCCCTGCAGCGTCGGGGTGGCGGGAGGCGCCACGACCGGGTCGTCGTTCAGCGCATTCACCCCAATTGGAAAGAACTGCTGCGTATAGGCACTGGACTGGGTCAGGAAGCTGTCCGGCGGGATCTGCCCCTGGCCGCGCAACAATTGCAGCCGCGCGATCGCCTCTTGTTCGGTGAAGGGCCCAAGCGCGATCCCGTACCAGCCAGACGCCATCCGGAACCCGTTCACATTGGTCAGAACGGCTGCATATTCGCGGATGCGTTGCTGCGCGCCGTTCAGATCGGGCCGCGCCTCGACCTGGACAAAGGTCGCCTGGGCGGTGGCAACACCGGCCCACACGACAAACACCAGGGAACACACAAAGGAAAAGGCCTGCTTCATGATTGGAAATCTCCCTGCGCGCGCGGCGTTTCAAACTTTGGTCTTTCAATGCTGGAATGGACCCAAGGTCAATATCTGCTAGCCGAGAGTTGATTGACCCTGCGCATCCTGTTGCCTATTGAGAACGCGCTTTTGCAACGTGGGAGACGCCGCGATGGGCGCCAGGCCTGAAAGCTTTCAAGAGATCATTCTTCGGCTTCAGACCTACTGGTCCGGGGCAGGCTGCGCCGTTCTGCAGCCTTACGATATGGAGGTTGGGGCAGGGACCTTTCACCCGGCCACCACCCTGCGGTCGCTGGGCGCGCGGCCCTGGGCGGGCGCCTATGTGCAGCCCTCGCGGCGGCCCACCGATGGCCGCTATGGCGAGAACCCGAACCGCCTGCAGCACTATTATCAATTTCAGGTGATCATCAAACCGTCACCGCCCGATTTGCAGGCCCTGTACCTCGGTTCGCTCGAAGCCATCGGAATCGATATGGGGCTGCATGACATCCGCTTTGTCGAGGATGACTGGG
>CAYGRI010000574.1:0-2367 GCA_964352155.1 uncultured Maritimibacter sp.
TGATCGTGGCCGGTACGCTGACCAACAAGATGGCCCCGGCGCTGCGCAAGGTCTACGACCAGATGCCGGAGCCGCGCTATGTGATCTCGATGGGATCCTGCGCGAATGGCGGCGGCTATTACCATTACAGCTATTCCGTGGTGCGCGGCTGCGACCGGATCGTGCCGGTGGACATTTATGTGCCCGGCTGCCCCCCCACGGCAGAGGCGCTGCTGTATGGAATCATGGCGCTGCAACGCAAGATGCGCCGCACCGGAACGATCGTTCGGTGATCAGCGTCGGGCGCGGCGGCCTTTGGGCCCTGCGCGGCCCGGCGCACTACGAAAGGACTGAGGCAAGATGAGTGACGCGCTGACGGAACTGGGCCAGCATATCGAGCTGAAGCGCCCCGATTGCGTGGTCGGCTGGGATGTGACCCATGGCGAGTTGAATGTCGACGTGGCGCTGGCCTCTCTTCCGACCTTCACCGAATTCCTGCAGACCGACCAGACCTGCCGGTTCACCACGCTGATCGACATCACGGCGGTCGACTACCCCGAGCGGGAGGCGCGGTTCGACCTCGTCTATCACTACCTCTCGATGTATCAGAACCACCGGATCCGGGTGCGCAGCGCCATCCGCGAGGAAGAGATCGCCGCCTCGATCACGCCGATCTTCCAGTCCGCCAATTGGTTCGAGCGGGAAGTGTTCGACATGTACGGGATCCTGTTCGCCGGCCACCCCGACCTGCGCAGGATTCTGACCGATTACGGCTTTCGCGGACATCCCCTGCGCAAGGATTTCCCGACCACCGGCTATGTCGAGGTCCGCTATGACGAGGCGGAAAAGCGCGTCGTCTACGAGCCGGTCAATCTGGTGCAGGAATACCGCCAGTTCGACTTCATGAGTCCCTGGGAAGGTGCCGATTACATCCTTCCGGGGGACGAGAAGGAGGCGGCGAAGTAATGCCGTTTCTGACAGAGATCGCTTTGGTTCTGATGGTCGCGCCGGTTCTGGCGGCGACAGCGGGACGGCGGTGTCTGACATGCGCGTTCTGCGCATTGGGTGCCCCCCGGACCCGGGCGGTCGCCCAGCGGGCGGAAGGCTGGCGCGATGCGGGGGCGCGCGGATGAGCCGCCCCGACTCCACCCTGTTGTTCTGTGTCGGCGCGACCAAGGCGGGCACGAGCTGGCTGCATTCGCAGCTGGCCGCGCATCCCGATTGCAGCCTGCGCAGCCTCAAGGAGCTGCATTATTTCGACGGGATCGAGAACGGCAAACTGGAAAAGCAGCGCGCGCAGATAGAGGGGATGGTCCAGACCCTTCTGGGCCGGATGCTGGATGCCAACACCGAAAAGCGCGCCGAACTGTCCCGCCGGATCGAGGATCGGGCCGGTTGGGAAAAGGTTCTGGGTCTGGGCCACGAGGATACCGCGGCCTATCTGGACTATCTGTGCGAGGGGGCCGAGGGGCGGCTGGTGGCCGATATCACCCCGGCCTATGGGCTGTTGTCCGAGGATCGGCTGGCGCAGATGGCGCAGCTTTTGCCGGATGTGCGCTTTGTCTACCTGATGCGCGACCCGGTGGACCGGATCTGGAGCCATGTGCGGATGAACTCGATGCGCAAGAAGGGCGGCAAGACGGTCGATCCAGGGCATGCCCATGCGATGCTGGGCCATGTGCTGGACGGCGGGCATCTGGATATCGAGCGCCGGTCCGACTATCGCGGGGTGCTGGAAAAGCTGGACCGCGCGGTGCCCGAGGGCAAGTGGCTGGCGCTGTTCTACGAGGATCTGTTTTACGGCGACGGGGTGCCGCGGTTGTGCGACTTTCTGGGGATCACCCCCTTCGCGGCTCAGACCGGGCGCCGGGTGCATGGCGGGGCCCCGGCCGATCTGGACCCGGCGGCGGCCAGGGCCGCGCGGGTCTGGCTGGATGACCAATATACATATGTGGCGCGCCGGTTCGGCGCTTTGCCTGCCGGCTGGCAGGCGCAGGATGCAAAGGTTTAGGCAATGATGGACGGCGGTTTCAACGACGCCCTGACGGGCGAACAGAAGATCCGGAATTTCAACATCAATTTCGGGCCGCAGCATCCGGCGGCGCATGGTGTGCTGCGGCTGGTGCTGGAGCTGGACGGCGAGATCGTGGAACGCTGCGACCCGCATATCGGCCTGCTGCACCGGGGCACCGAAAAGCTGATGGAAAGCCGCACCTATCTGCAGAATCTGCCGTATTTCGACCGTCTCGACTACGTGGCACCGATGAATCAGGAACATGCCTGGTGTCTGGCGATCGAAAAGCTGACGGGCGTCGTGGTGCCGCGCCGCGCCTCGCTGATCCGGGTGCTGTATTGCGAGATCGGGCGCGTGCTCAACCACCTGCTGAA
>CAYGRI010000575.1:0-2356 GCA_964352155.1 uncultured Maritimibacter sp.
ATGCCATACCGCGCGGGGCGGTGGCGGGTCTAGCAAGGCCGGACGACCTGGGACCACAGAGACAGACGCGCGGGCGGCTCCCTGGGCAGGCGCGCAGGGAGGACAGATGCCGCAGGAAACAGCCGATTTCGACAGCCGTCTTTTCGATCTGCGCATGGAGCGCAGCCGCGAGGATCTGTTGGGGATGCTCGGTCAGGTTTATGGCGACCATCCCGGCTTTGCACGGTTCTGCGCGCGTCTCGAACAGGTCTTGCTCGAGGCCTGGGCGGCGCGGCCGGACACGCTGAAATGGCTGGATCTGAAGCGGGATCTGGAGCCGGACTGGTTCCAACGCTCGGACCGGGCGGGCTATGTGTTCTACCTCGACCGGTTCAACGGAGATCTGACCAGCGTTCTGGACAAGCTGGACTGGCTGGACCGGCTTGGCATCACCTATGTCCATTTCATGCCCTGCCTCAAGCCGCGCCCCGGCGACAGCGACGGCGGCTATTCGGTGATGGATTACCGGGCGATCAACCCCGCCTACGGCACGATGGCAGAGTTCGAGGTGGTGGCGGCCGCCCTGCGGGAGCGCGGGATCTCTGTCTGCGTCGACATGGTGCTGAACCACACCGCAAAGGAGCATGAGTGGGCGCGCAAGGCGCGGGCCGGCGACCCGTTCTATCAGGATTACTACCTGATGTTCGAGGACGACACGTTGCCCCGGCAATACGAGGCCAGTCTGGTAGAGGTCTTTCCGGACCATGCGCCAGGCAGTTTCACCCGCTATGATGATCTGGACAAATGGGTCTGGACCACGTTCAACGAGCATCAGTGGGATCTGAACTGGGCCAATCCGCAGGTCTTTCTGGAGATGGTCGAGATCGCGCTGTTTCTGGCCAACCGGGGGGCGGATGTGCTGCGCTTCGACGCGGTGGCCTTCATGTGGAAGCGGATGGGTACGAGATGCCAGTCAGAGCCGGAGGTGCACAAGCTGTTGCATGCCCTGCGCGCGGCCACCCGGATCGCGGCGCCGGCGGTGATCCATCTTGAGGAGGCGATTGTCAGCCCGGCCGAGATGATCCCCTATCTGGGCCAGGGCGCCCATGACGGCAAGGAGGGCAACCTCGCCTATCACAACTCGCTGATGGTGCAATATTGGTCGGCGCTCGCCAGCCGCGACACGGGCATGATGACCCATGTTCTGGGCACCCATTTCCCGCAGACGCTGAACAACGCCACCTATGCCACCTATATCCGCTGCCACGATGACATCGGCTGGGCCGTGACCGATGCGGATGCCGGTGCCGTGGGGCTGGACGGGCGGCTGCACCGCGCCTTCTTGTCGGATTTCTACGAGGGCCTGTTCCCGGGCAGCTTCGCGAAGGGCGCGCTGTTTCAATACAACCCCGAGACGGGGGACAAGCGGATCTGCGGCTCATTCGCGTCGCTCGCCGGGCTGGAACAGGCGCAGGAGCATCAGGACGCCGCCGCCGAAACCCGGGCGGTGGAGCGGATCCTGATGGGTCATGCGCTGATCGCGGCCTTTGGCGGCATTCCCCTGATCTATATGGGGGACGAGATCGGCTTGCTGAACGATCATAGCTATCTGGACGATCCCGCCCAGGCCCATGACAGCCGCTGGATCCACCGCCCCCGGATGGACTGGGCGCGCGCGGCGCGGGCAGAGACTGGCGAAGGGGCGGAGGGGCGGATTCTGGCCGGAGTGCGCCAGATCCTGGCACGGCGGCGGGCGCTGCCGGCGCTACACGGGGCGCATCCCACAGCGATCCTCAAGACGGGACATTCCGACCTGTTCGCGTTCCGGCGCGAGTGCCCGGCCCAGCCGGTGCTCTGCGTGTTCAACTTTACCGAACGCTGGGTGACGCTGCCGGAAAGCTGGATCCGATCGCAGGGTCTGTCGGGGGGCTACGACGCTCTGTCGGATGCCAGGGTCGAGATGCCGAACGCCGAGCTTGTGCTGCCGCCCTATGGGCGGGCCTGGCTTTGCTGATCAACGCGGTGGGGCTGCGATCCGGAGCCTGTCGCGCTGGATCGGAGTGCCATGCCGGACCCGGCGGACCCCTGCTTTGCGACCCCTGCACCGGTCCGGAAGGCGACTGTGCGACATGCTTAGGGGCGCGGTTTGCTCTCGGCAGAGGATTGGCGGCAGGTGTAGGTTTAGCTGTAGTTGTAGCTGTGGGTGTATGCGTATGGGCAGGGGGGCGGGACTAAGCCGCCCCTGCCTCGGCAGACAGGTCTTGCGCGGCGCGGCAGGCGGTCTACGGGCTGTCTGGCTGTGCGAAGGCGGGGCCTCTGCCCCCAGCTCGGATCGGATCGGGCGGGGCGCCGCTTGCGGCGAGGCGGGGCGGCGGTT
>CAYGRI010000576.1:0-2348 GCA_964352155.1 uncultured Maritimibacter sp.
CACCGGGCGCAAGCGGCGCTGCGGCTGGTTCGACGCGGTTCTGGTGCGCCAGACCTGCGCCACCTCGGGCGTTGCGGGCATCGCGCTGACCAAACTGGACGTGCTGGACGGGTTCGAAACGCTGAAGCTCTGCACCGGCTACGAGCTGGATGGCGAGGTGCTGGACTACCTGCCCACGGCGGCCGAGAAACAGGCCCGGGTCACGCCAATCTACGAAACCATGCCGGGCTGGACCGAATCGACCTCTGGCGCGCGCAGCTGGAACGACCTGCCGGGCGAAGCGGTGAAATACGTCCGCCGGATCGAAGAGTTGATCCAATGCCCGGTCGCGCTACTCTCTACCTCGCCCGAAAGGGATGACACGATCCTTGTCACGGACCCGTTTGCAGATTGATGGCCTTGTCTTACAAAACCCGCCGCCGCCTGTCGTTGCTTATCCTCGTGGTGGGTCTGCCCGCCTATATCGCCTTGGCCTGGTGGCTGACCAGCCTGTTCGAGCGGCCGAACCTGCTGGTGGAACTGGTGATTTACGTGGTGCTCGGGGTGGTCTGGGCCTTGCCGTTCCGGGCGGTGTTCCGGGGGGTCGGCAAGGAAGATCCCGACGCGGGCTAGGCGGGGCCGGTCAATCCTGTTCTGACCCGTCCATTTCATGTATCTGATTGATTTCATTCATTTTAGGGTGGTAGGAATTGCCGAAACGTTAGTCTCCACCGGGTTCCGACCCAACGGAGGCAACAGCCATCGGCGCCGGGTGTCGCGCGGGCATCATCCGTTTCACCAGCGCGTGGCGCACCAAATCGAATGCATATGCCGGACCGGACGGGCCTGTGTTGTGCAAACCCCGCCTCGCTTCGGCATGTGATTCCCGGATCCGATCGGGCGCGGCCCGCTCTGCTGGCCAGTGGTTGCGGCGCGATGTTGGATCCAATGGCGCTGTCCGGGCCTCAAAAACCGCCTGGGCCGCAACAAAAAAACGGAGCGACCAAGCGCTCCGTCAGTTGGCTTGCAGGTTTGCAGGCGCACCAAATTCAGTTTTGCCAAGCGCTCAGCCAGCGGCAGAGCGCTTGGCGGGGTGATTGAACGGGCTAGACGGCGCAATCGTGAAGCGGCCTCTTTCGACCCGAAGGATCCGTCCCTCGCGCAGCAGCACACCGAACGCTCTCAGCCCTTCCTCGCGGCTGAACGCCCCTTCGGGCAGGTGATGCATGACGCGCGACATGATCTGCGGCCGGGTGTTGGCGCTTTCGCCTTCGACGACGCGGCCATAGGCGGCCGAGGCTTCCAGAAGCTCCTGCAGGCCCTGCGGATCCAGATCGGCTACGAATTGACCAAAGCCGGTGCCGGACGATGTGCCGGTGTCTTCGACCGCGGTTTCGAGCGTTTCCTCGGCGGGGCTGTCCAGATCCTCTGCCCGGATCCGGCGCGGGCGCACCGGATCGCTGTCATCGGCAACGGTATCGTGCCGGTCGACACGCTGCTCGGACACCAGCATCAGCGGCGCCATCCAGCGCTTGCGGCGTGGCTTGGGCGCGGCGGGCGATGCGTTCGTCTCCGGGGCGCTGTCGTCGGCGGGCGCCACGGGCGGTTTGGGCGCCTGGCGCTCTGGCACGACAGCGCTTGCCAGGTCTTCCCGATATTTGTCCATTGCGCGGGCGGCGTCATTCCGGCGCTTTGGCTCGGCACTTTCGCCTTCGGCGCGAACGGCGGCCACGGCTGCCTTGAGATGAGCGATGGCAGAGCGGCGCCGTGTGCTTTCGTTCGTCCGCAGCTCGTCATCTGTCTGGGCGAGAAGCCGTGTCACCGGCGTGTCCGGCGCCCTGCGCCGTGTCGGCGTTTCGACACTGGCTTCGGGGGCCTTTGGTGGCTGGTCCTGTTCGGCACCCAGGGCATCCGACAGGTGAAGCGGTTCGGGCTGTTCCGACGCGGCGGCAGGCTCGTCTTCCATAGGAGTCGTGTCTGCGGCTGGTTCCGGCGACCATACATCCTCGGCGTGTTCGGCGCGTTCGGGGGGGGCGCTGTCGAACGGCTTCACAGCGTCCGCGTCGGTCAGGGTCAGGGTCAGGGCAGGCTCTGCCGCAAAAGCGTCGTCGGCAACGGCTGGCGCTTCGTTCACCTCCGGGGCGGGCGCGTCGGCGCTGCCTTCGGCGGGCGAGATTGGCGTGTCGGGCATCTCCTCGTCCGATTGCAGGGACGCCAGCAGCTCGTCAATCAGGTCCGCCTCGTCTTCTTCCGACAGGCTGGTCTTGCCGATTGCGGCCTGGATCGCAGCGCGGTCCAGCGGGCGCGGCGCTTCGTCCGAGGCGGTTTCAGCAGCGTCTGCTTCATCGGCGGTGGCCTCGGAGTCCGAG
>CAYGRI010000577.1:0-2344 GCA_964352155.1 uncultured Maritimibacter sp.
CACCAAGGATGAAACCACGGTCATCGACGGCAGCGGCGCAAAGGCCGAAATCGAAGCCCGCGTCGCCCAGATCCGTCAGCAGATCGAGGAAACCACCTCGGACTACGACAAGGAAAAACTGCAGGAACGCGTTGCCAAACTGGCAGGCGGTGTTGCCGTTATCCGCGTTGGCGGCATGAGCGAAATCGAAGTCAAGGAACGCAAGGACCGTGTCGATGACGCGCTCAACGCGACCCGCGCTGCGGTTCAGGAAGGCATCGTTGTCGGCGGTGGTGTTGCTCTGGTCCAGGGCGCGAAATCGCTGGCCGGTCTGACCGGTGCGAACTCCGATCAGGATGCAGGCATTGCCATCGTCCGCAAGGCTCTGGAAGCACCGCTGCGTCAGATCGCCGAGAACTCGGGCGTTGACGGATCGGTCGTTGCAGGCAAGATCCGCGAATCGGACGACGTGAAGTTCGGCTTCAATGCGCAGACCGAAGAATATGGCGACATGTTCAGCTTCGGCGTGATTGACCCGGCCAAGGTTGTGCGGACCGCTCTGGAAGACGCAGCCTCGATTGCTGGCCTGCTGATCACCACCGAAGCGATGGTGGCTGACAAGCCCGCCAAAGAAGGCGCCGGTGGCGCTGGCGGCGGCATGCCCGACATGGGCGGCATGGGCGGCATGATGTAGTCACGCCGCAGCCGCCTGGCGGCAGCGAAGTGTCGCGCCTGATCGTCCGGCCCGTGCCGCGCGACAGGCGCCATGCAGCAAAGACATCGAAAGGGGTCGCCCTGGGCGGCCCCTTTTTCCGTTCCCGTTCCCATTCCCGCTTCGGGTGCAGGTCTGTTCGATGTCACCGTCGATAAACACGACGGCAGGCCTCAGGCTTTTCCCGCGCAGACACACCGGCGGGTTCCAGCCTCCCGCAGCCGCTGGACGCGACGGCGGTCTCGCCCAGGGCCAAAGATATCCACGTTGCGCGGGACGGTCACGACAGGTTGCAGATGGCGCAGGACACGCTCTGGGGGGGCTCGCCCGCCTGGCCGTGCGGATGGGCTATGCCTCTGGGACCACCGCCTGGCACTCGATCTCGACCGTCATACGGGGATCCACCAGCGCCGAGACCTCGACGAGGGTCGAGGCGGGTTTGTGGTCGCCGAAATAGGCGATGCGCGCGGGATTGATCGCGGCCCGCTCCGAGATGTCGGTCATGAAGACCTGCACCTTGACAATATGTTCCGGCAATCCGCCCGCATGGCGCAGGATGGCATCCATCCCCGCCAGGGCGATGTCGAACTGCGCGGCGGTATCCTCGGGGATATGGCCATCGGCGGTCATCCCGACGATGCCGGAAACCCAGATCAGGTTTCCCGCACGGGTGGCGTGGCAATAATGGCTGACGGGCTCCATCTGGCCCGGTACCATGAAACGTTGGATCGTCATGTCGCGGCTCCTCCTTCGCGAGACCGGTCGCGCGCGGCAAGGCGTTCGCGGCGCACGGTGTACACTCCGCTGGCGATGATGATGGTTGCGCCGGTCCATGTCCATCCATCCGGGAATTGATCGAAGATCAGCCAGCCGTAAAAGCTGCCCCAGATCATCAGCGAGTACTGCGCCGGGGCCAGAACCGAGGCTTGACCGATCTCCAGCGCCTTGATCAGCAGAAACTCTCCCAGACCGGCGGTGACGGCGACACCGATCAGCAACAGGATCTGCGGCAGGGTGTCGGGTGTGGTCCAAACGAAGGGCAGCGGCAGGGTCAGCAGGGCGCTGCCGACCAGCGCGGTATAGGCCACGGTGGTGACGGTGCGGTCGCTGCCTGACAGGGCGCGGGACACGATCTGGCGCAGGGCAAAGGTGACGGCGGCGCCAAGGACCAGGAACATCGCCGGATCGAAGGCGCCAAAGCCCGGCCGGATCACGATTAGCGTGCCCGCAAAGCCGATGAAAACGGCGGCCCAGCGGTGCAGGCCCACGGGCTCTCGCAGGAACAGGGCCCCCAGGACGGTGACCAGCAGGGGCGCGACAAAGGTGATCGCCACGGCATCGGCCAGCGGCACCAGCGAGATCCCCGCGATGAACAGCACGGCCGAGATTCCGGCCAGGGCGCCTCGGGTGATTTGCAGCATCGGATGGGCGGTCATCAGCACAGCGCGGCCCTGTGTCGCCAGAATGACCAGAACGGCGGTCAGCAGGCCGAGTTGCCGGAACCAGACCACCTGAAGCGGATGCAGGCTTTGGGTCAGCAATTTCGCCTGGGTGTCCACGCCGGACAAGACGAAGAAGGCCAGCACCATGAAGGCCAGCCCGCGCAGATTGTTAGGCTGCGCCGGAGGCGGGGGCGAGGTGATCGGGCTGGCC
>CAYGRI010000578.1:0-2341 GCA_964352155.1 uncultured Maritimibacter sp.
GACCGAAGCCAGAGGTCACCTCGGTGTCGCCGGTGACGATGTTGGTGGTGATGCGGGTGCCGGCCAGCCGCTCGAAGGCCTCGCGCAGACGGCGATAAGCATCGCCGGAGGTTTCGCGATTGGTGGCCACCAGCAGGTCATGGGCGCGCAGATGCAGCGTGCGGCTGACCGCGCGGCCGGCATTCAGCGCGGCGACCAGCTGGCTGATGCAATAGATCAGGATATCCTTGTCGTGGATCGTGGCCCGGCCCTTGACGCTGGGGGTGATCTGGATCGCGGCGCCGTTGTGATCGTAGCTGAGGATGTTGCGGTCCGGCCGGGTGCTGAGCGAGAAGATCGGATGCTCCATCGAGGCCAGATCGTCCTTGGGCAGACCTGAAAAGATATCGCAGACGAAGAAATCGCCCGTGGGATGCCGGTCCGGTAGCAAGGCGTCGTTGTTCATCTGCCCTCTCGGCCCCGGTGTCCGTGCCGGTGTGCCTGCCAATCTGCGCCCCGATGTGCCCCCCGGAGTGCAAGCGACTCGGGTTATCGTGGTTTCGGTGACACCACCCTAGAGTTATCCACAGAATGCGTCCAGCGCAGGGGGGGACAGATCTTCGGGGGATCAGAGTCGCAGGCTCGGGGGACCGGAGTCGCCCTTTCGGGGGATCAGAGTCACCCCGCCTTGCGCGAACAGAGCGATCGGCCATAAAAACAAGGCATGACCAGACAAGGGCGATCATCCTTAACTAATAAATAACTGGATTCTAACTTCCGATTTTTTTTTGCGCGCCATCCCCCGCCATCCACAGCGGCCACCCGAACCCCCGGAATTGCTCAGAAAAACAGGATTTGTGCGCAAAATCCTTCCATATGCCGTGTTTTTCGGTATATTGGGAAAAACAACGCACATACGCGGTGAAATCATGGCAGTCAGGCCCGAGCAGCCCCCCTATTTCAATATCTCGCCCGAGGCGGCGCTGGCCGATCTTGGGCCTCCGACCGGATCGCAGGATTTCGCCCGGATTGCCGAGGCCTGCGCCCGGGGCCGATCCGACCTGGCCAGCCGGGGGCTGGAGGAAAACGGGCGCAAGACGCTGCGGCTGTTTTCCACCTGGGAGATCACCAAATATCTGATCCCCGTGGCCACGCCGCATTTCCGCCGCGTGCTGAAGGCGAACCCCAACCTGCCCCAGGGCCGGTCCGAAAGCGAGGGGGGATCGAAATGGTTCACCCTGGACGAGGTGTTGCGCCTGCGCGCCCATTTCGCCACCGAAGGGTCGAAGGCCAAGGAATACCTGCCCTACCGTCCCAAGGGGCTGCCCGCCAAGATCGTCGCGGTGGCCAATTTCAAGGGCGGGGTCGGCAAGACCAGCACCTGCGCCCATCTGGCGATGTCGGCGGCGCTGGACGGCTACAAGGTGCTGGTGATGGATCTGGACAGCCAGGGGTCGATGACCTCGATCTTTGGCGGCAAGGTCGCGGATGAATGGGGCACCGTGTTCCCGCTGCTGGCGCGCCATTACGGGGCCCATCTGCGGCGTGAGAACCAGACGCGGCTTGACCGGGGAGATGCCCCGATCCCGCTGGACGAGACCTTGTCCGAGGCGATGGGGATGACCGCCTCGGATGTCATCCAGCCCACCCACTGGCCCAATATCGATCTGATTGGGGCGCAGCTGAACCTGTATTGGGCGGAGTTCCAGATCCCCGTCTGGCGGATGCAGGCGCGGTCCTGGAAGCTGTGGGATGCGCTGACCGACCGGCTGGAGGCGGACAATGTGCTGGAGCACTACGACATCGTCTTCCTCGATACGCCCCCGGCCCTCGGCTATCTGACGATCAACGGGCTGAGTGCCGCCGATATCCTGCTGGTGCCGCTGGGGGCAAGCTTTCTGGAATTCGATTCCACGGGGCGGTTCTTTGACATGCTGCATTCCACCTTCTCCTCGATCGAGGAGGGGGAGAACGTGGCCGCCCGTGCCCTGGGTCGGCCTGAAATGGCGTTCGAATGGGATGCGGTGCGCGCCGTGCTGACCCGCTATGACGGGGCGCAACAGGCGGAGCTTGCGTCTTTGATGCAGGCCTATCTGGGGCAGACCCTGTCGCCGCACCGGCAGGATTTCACCGCGCTGATCGGCCAGGCCGGCGAGCAGGTGAACGGGATCTACGAGGCGGATTACCGCGATTTCAACCGCGAGACCTATGTGCGCGGGCGCGAGGCGTTCGACGAGACCTATGCGGCGTTCAAGCGGTTGCTGCTGGGGATCTGGAAGCGGGACGAGGTGGCGCAAGCCTCTGAGGCCGTGGCGTGAGAGTGTTGCGCGCGACATCTTTGCCGGGCGGGGCGCCTTTGGGG
>CAYGRI010000579.1:0-2341 GCA_964352155.1 uncultured Maritimibacter sp.
GACCAGCACCGCCACAAAGGCCGCCGCAACGACAAGCATCTGAAAGGCAATCTGCGCCGCCACCCCGATCAGCCGATCCATGCGCTGCGCCTTCAGATCAACGGTCTTCAACCAGCGCTCGCACCGCCCATAGGCGGCGTCGAGCCCGTCCGGATCGACCTGCATGATCAACCGCGGATGCCCCGCCACCTGCCGTGCCTCCAGGAACTTCTCCGCCTCGCGCCGCACATGCGCCGGAATGCGCCGCCCGCCCCGCCGCAGCTTGGCCTCCAGTCCGCGCCCGCGCAGCTTCAGCTTCTTCCCGAACAAATCCGCCAAAGACGCCGTGCGCGCCTCCAGCGTTTCCGCCGTCATCATCGCTCAATCCCCCCAGACCAACGATTTTCTACGCTACCCATACCAATCCCACAGCCACTGGCCAGCCCCGCCCGCCTCGGCTATCCATCGGATATGCTCAACACCGTCCTGACTGGCGCACCGACGCAACACCCGCCCCTCCTGATCGTCCACGGCCTGTTCGGCTCTGCCCGAAACTGGGGCGTCATCGCCACCCGCCTGTCCGATTCGCGGCAGGTCCTCACCGTTGACATGCGCAACCACGGCCACAGCTCGCACACAGCCACCCACAGCTACCCCGACCTCGCCGCCGACCTGGCCGAGGTGATCGAGGCCCATGGCGGCCGCGCCGACATCGTCGGTCACTCGATGGGCGGCAAGGCTGCCATGACCCTCGCCCTCACCCGTCCCGACAGGGTCGGCAAGCTCACCGTGGCCGACATCGCCCCCGTCGCCTACACCCACGACCAGCGCCAGCTGATCCACGCCATGCGCCGCATCGACCCCGCCGAGACCATCACCCGCGGCGCCGCCGACGCCGCCCTCGCGCCCCATATCCCGGACCGGGCCACCCGAGCCTTCTTGCTGCAATCCCTTGATCTAAAAAACCAATCCTGGCGCCTGAACCTCAACACGCTCGACGCCGAGATGGATCGGATCACCGGTTGGCCCGAGGATCTGACCGGCCCCTGCGAGATCCCAACTCTGTTTCTCTCCGGCGCCGATAGCAGCTATGTCCTGCCCGACCACCGCGCCACGATCCGCGCGCTGTTCCCCCGCGCCCGGTTCGCCCGCCTGCCCGGCGCCGGGCATTGGCTGCACGCCGACAAGCCCCGCGAATTCGAAGCCTCGATCCGCGCCTGGCTCGCCGCTTGATCCCGCGCCCCTGTCATCCTCGCGCCACGCCGGATCACCTTTTGCCCCGGCACCGCCCGCGGTGCGGATGCGATATTGCTTGAAAATTTCCCAGCGGGCATAATTCCTGCAAGAGGCATTTTGATTTCGGAGGTCACTATGATTATCAAGCGTTTGGCTCTCGTGCTTGGCCTGTCCATGGCGGCGGCGCTTCCGGCTGCGGCACAAAGCAACAACTGGGGCAACGTCGGGGAGTGGGAGATTTCAATCGACCCCACCATCGACAATGGCTGCTACGCCATTGCATCGTGGACCGGCGGCACTGTTTTGCGCATCGGGCGCAACCCACAAAAGCAGAACTTCTACTTTCTGATTGGCAACGACAAATGGACGTCGCTGCGGCCAGATGTTGATTATGACATCCAGATCCAGTTCGACCGCCGCCCGATCTGGGACGTATCGGCCAAGGGCTTTCAGTTCAACCCGGCCGAGACGGTCTATCTGCACGCCCAATCCAGCCTGATGGACTTCATCAGCGAGTTCCAGGCGTCCAACGGCATGAAAGTCTCGTACAACGGTTCCGAGATCGACAATCTCAGGCTGAACGGTTCGCGCCGCGCCTGGGATGAGGTTGAGAAATGTCAGCGTGCCATGGCGAACCGCGCCCCGGTGGCCCCTATCGATCCGTTCGCCACGGATGATCCCTTCGCGTCGGGCGGGCAGAACAAGAACTCCACCTCCAAGCACCGCTGATCCCCACGCGCCCCGGCCCCGCGCCGGGGCGGCCTTGCGCCTGCCAGGAAAAACGTTTGGCCGCTGTCAATGCAAGCGCGCCTGCACCACATAGCCGCGCACGATCGCTTCCCCCAGCGCCTTGAGCGCTTCGAGCCGGTGCAGCCCTTCGAGCAGAACGAAGGCATCGCCATCCGCCCGCACCCTTATGGGCGTGGTCTGGCCATGCTCCAGCATATCTTCGGCGATGGCCTGCACCTTTGCCTCATCCAGCGTCTTGAGCCGTTTGACCGGCACCCGCACAGCCTCGATGGGAAGGTCCTGATTTATCAACATCCCGCAGTGTGCACGGGTTCCGGCAGGATGAAAAGCAGGGAATCGGACCCCATCGATCCGAACGCCCCCAGCAGCCCCACCG
>CAYGRI010000580.1:0-228 GCA_964352155.1 uncultured Maritimibacter sp.
CGACATGCATCTGCTCAGCCTCGTGGCGGACCGGCTGTGGCTGGTCAAGGATGGCGCCGTCACCCCCTATGAGGACGACCTGGAGGCATATCGCAAGCTGCTGCTGGCGGGCGACAAGCCGACCGAGAAGTCCAAGGCGGCCAAGCCCAAACCCGTCTCGCGCGAGCGGTTGCAGGAATTGCGCTCCGAGGTGCGCAAATCCGAGGCGCGGATGGAAAAGCTCAACGA
>CAYGRI010000580.1:238-2338 GCA_964352155.1 uncultured Maritimibacter sp.
GCGCGATCCGGCGCTCTATGAAAAGGGCAAGGCGGGCGAGATGGAAGTCTGGCAAAAGAAATACGCCGAGGTGATGGACGCGCTGGAACGGGCCGAGGCGCTGTGGCTCACCGCCCAGGAAAAGCTGGAGACGGCGGAAGCGGCGTGAGCATGGACCCCGCCATGCTGATTACCGTCTTTGTCACCCTCTTCGTGGTGATCGACCCGATCGGGCTGACGCCGATCTTCGTGGCGCTGACCCAGGGCATGTCAGCCGCACTCCGCCGCCGGATCGCGCTGCGGTCCTGTGGGATTGCCATCGGGCTGTTGACCGCTTTTGGCCTGTTTGGTGAGTCGATCCTGGATTTCGTCGGCATCTCGATGCCCGCCTTCCGGATCGCGGGCGGGATCCTGCTGTTCCTGACCGCGCTCGACATGCTGTTCGAACGGCGCACCAAGCGGCGCGAAAACCAGGCGCAGGAGCAGGACGACGACCCGAGTGACGACCCTTCGGTGTTTCCGCTGGCCGTGCCGCTGACGGCAGGGCCCGGGGCGCTGGCGGCGATGATCCTGCTGGCCGGGCAGAACGAGGCCGACTGGACCTGGGTTCTGGCGGTGCATCTGGTGATGGTCAGTGTCATCGCGATGTGCTTTTTGCTGTTTCTGGGCGCGGGCCTGATGGAACGGGCGCTGGGGCCCACGGGCATCAACGTGGTGACCCGTCTGCTGGGGATGCTGCTGGCGGCGCTTTCGGTACAATTTGTGCTTGATGGCATCCGCGGCGCAGGATTTGGCCCATGACCGCCCCGTGACATCCGCCCTCGCCGTTCCTATCTGATGCGGGAAAGGGATGTGTCATGAGCAGCACCGATTTTGGAAATCTTGTGTATCTGGGCCTGCTGGGGGCTGTGCTGATCAGCTATTTCCTGATCAGCCATCGCCAGAATCTGGGCCAGATCACCCGCCACGCGATCATGTGGGGGCTGATCTTTGTGGGCGTCATCGCCGCCTTCGGGCTGTGGTCCGACATCCGCAAGGACGTGCTGCCCCGGCAGGCGGTGTTCGAGGGCGAGGGCCGGATCGAGCTGCCGATGGCCAGCGACGGACATTACTACCTGACCGCCGCGATTGACGGCACCCCCGTCACCTTTGTCGTCGACACCGGGGCGACCGACATCGTGCTGTCGCGGCGCGATGCCGAACGGGTCGGCATCGATCCCGATGCGCTGGTCTATTCCGGCCGGGCGGGCACGGCCAACGGCGTGGTGGAAACCGCCCGCACCCAGGTTGCAACCTTTGCTGTGGGCGCGATCGAGGATCGGAACGTCAATGTCTGGGTGAACCGGGGCGAAATGCGGGGGTCGCTGCTGGGCATGGCCTATCTGAGCCGCTTCGACCGGGTAGAGATCGCGGACGGCCAGATGGTGCTGGAACGCTAGGCCGCGTTCTGCGCCGTTGATGCCAGCCCACCGAAGGCGGTGCGCCACGCGAACACGGCCTTGACACGGCCTGGGACCGCGCGCCACCGAACATGCACGCGCCAGCCTGTCGGGTTTGATTGGTCTCATGGGGCCTCAAGACATTCCGTGCGCGCAGGAGACCGGGGAGCTTGAGGCAGGGGGGTTTGAGGCAGGGGGGCTTGAATTCAGCTCAACGCAACGCTTGCACGTCCGGCGCTCCGAACAGCAGGTTGACCCGCCTGTTCTGCTTGCCCTTGTTCTCGATCTTGCCCAGCCGCAGGGGGCCAATCTCTGACGTGCGGGCCACATGGGTGCCGCCACAGGGTTGCAGGTCGATCCTGTCTGCCCCGGTCCCAATCGCCACCAGCCGGATCCGCCCGGCGCCTCGCGGCGGCTGTACCGACATCGTCTTGACCAGCCCCGGATTGGCGTCCAGCGCTGCCTCTGTGATCCACTCCTGCGTTACAGGCAGATCGCGGGCCACCAGCGCGTTCAACGCGGCCTCCAGCGCGGCGCGATCCTCGGGCGGCTCGGGCATCAGGAAATCGAGCCGTCCCTTGTCGGTGCCAATGGCGCCTCCGGTCACGGGCAGAGGCAGCACCACCGACAGCAGATGCAACGCCGTGTGCATCCGCATATGGGCATGGCGTCGGCTCCAGTC
>CAYGRI010000581.1:0-2329 GCA_964352155.1 uncultured Maritimibacter sp.
AATAGCGCCCGGCCAGCGACAGATAGGTGGTCAGCGCAGCGCCCTTGTTGCCGCGCTCTTCCTTGACCACCTGCACCAGCAGGATCTGGCGGACCTTGATGACTTCCTGGATCTTGTATTTGCGCGGGCGCACCTTGCGAGGGCGCCGGATCTCTTCCGAGACGTCTTCCTCGGCGACCGACTCGATGTCCTCGTCGCGCTCGGCGGCGTCGTTGACAGCGGCATAGGGCTCATCATCGTCGCCATGGTGGTCGTGGTCGTCATGATCGCCGTCTGTGTCGTCGTCCTCGGAGCTGTCGTCGTTGGAACTGTCGTCGTCGGACGAAGTGCCGTCGGCGGCACCGTCTTCCGTCTGATCATCGGAGACCTGAACGTCCTGTGCCACGGGCGGGTCGCCTTCGCGGCCCGTACCATCTGTGGTGCTGTCGTCCGGCGCGCCGTCGTCGTCCAGATCGACGACGCCCATTCCCGGGATCTCGTCGCTGGAGACGTCGCGGGTTTCCACCGCGTCATCGGCCGACACCGCCTCTGCCTTTTCGGCCCGGGGCTTGCGGCGCGCGCGGGAGCGGCGCGGCTTCGGCCCTTCCTCTTCCTCTTCCTGCTCCTGCTTGGCAAAGGCGCGTTCCTCGGCCAGCAGCGCTTCGCGGTCGGCCACGGGGATCTGATAGTAATCGGGGTGGATTTCCGAAAACGCCAGGAAGCCGTGGCGGTTGCCGCCGTATTCCACGAATGCCGCCTGCAGCGAGGGTTCGACCCGGCTGACCTTGGCGAGGTAGATGTTCCCCGCTAGCTGGCGCTTGTTTTCTGATTCAAAGTCAAATTCCTCGACCTTGTTGCCGTCCACCACCACAACGCGGGTTTCCTCCGCATGGGTGGCGTCGATAAGCATTTTCTTTGGCATGTTTTCCTTCGGCACCCAGACGGGCCGCCATCGCCAGGGGGCGCAGACGTTCGGTAAGGGTGGCTTGTCTGGGCGACGCACGGCGCGCGCGTACAGGTTTTGCGGGACCCAATGATCCCGTCAATGCCCGTGTACCGTCCTGCGCGCCTCATCGCGTTTCTTCTCCGACACCCGTCGAGGGGTGTCATTTCAAGGCCTGCTCGTTTTGTCCGATCAGGCAATTCCCCGGCCACGAGGGCCTGGTTTCCATCTCATGTTTTCCCCGGCCGTTTGCCGGATTCTCGGAAAGTCATGAAAATTCAATTCTTTGCGCGAATACGGGCAGGGCCGCGCGTTCGCTATACGACAACATAGGGGCGAAGCGCCTGCCATGACAATGACGAAATTGCACAAAGGCCGCCAAGGGCGCCCCGCCCCGGGCATGGCGCCCAATCTCACAGCACAACCTCCAGCATCAGCGGGCGGTGATCGGAAACCTCTGGCGCCGCGGGGGCGGCAAAGCGGGCCGCGGCCAGATCCGTCGAGGTGAACAGGTAGTTCGCGTGGCGCTGCGGCTTGGGGTAAAGCGTCGTTCGCGTGTCGGTCAGGCCGCGCCCCGTCACCTGATCTTGCAGTCCAAGGCGACCGAGCACCGCAAACACCTGCGATCCCGGCAGCACGTTGAGATCCCCGGCCAGCACCGTCGGCTCATCGGCTTGGCGGAACACGGCCAAAGCCTGCGCCAGCGCCTGCCACTGGGCGACGCGGTCGGGCGTGTCCATCTTGCCCGCCGGGTCGCGCAACCCGTGCAGATGGCCGATCACGATCGTCTTGCCCTCGGCGGTGGCGATCCGGCTGATCTGGCAGGTGCGCGGCACCGGCTCTGCCCCCCAGCCGTCCGGGCGGAACCGGCCGTGGACAAAGCCCTGCCACTGCCCGGCCCAGGCCAGATGCGGCGCGACCCACTGCGCGATGCCATGCTCCGACCAATGGTCCCGGCCCGCGCCATCCTGCAACACGCCCCGGGCCGCCGCCGCGAACCGCGCCTGATGCCGGGGCAGGCAGCCCGACACGTCGGCGAACAGATCCGCCCGCTGATCCAGCGACCGAAACGCATCGCCATACCGCAGCCAGTCCGGGCCGGGCCCCAGCGCCCGCGTCACCTCTTGCAGACACAGCACATCCGGTTGCAGATCCCGTAGCCACTCGGCCAGAGCGGCCCAGACCTGACCGCCCCAGGCATTCAGGCTGACAATCGTCAACCGCCTCAAAGATAGTCAGAGCGTTGCAGCGCGTATTTCGCCATCTTCTCGTTCAGGGTCCGGCGCGGCAGGCAGAGCTCGTCCATGACGCTCGCGATGCTGCCCTTGTGGCGGCGCATCGTGTTGTCGATGAGCATCCGCTCGAACGCCTCGACATATTCCTTGAGCGGCTTGCCCTCGGTGGTCA
>CAYGRI010000582.1:0-2329 GCA_964352155.1 uncultured Maritimibacter sp.
GCTATGACCCGCGCGGCATGGTCTCTGCCGCGCTGGATGCGATGCGCGGCGGGCGGTTGCGGGGCGCCTCGACGATCACCCAGCAGGTGATGAAGAACTTCTTGCTCAGCTCGGACCGCAGCGCCGAACGCAAGATCAAGGAACTCATCCTCGCCAGCCGGCTGGAGGAGACGCTGACCAAGGACAAGATCCTGGAACTGTATCTGAACGAGATCTTCCTGGGCCAGAATTCCTTTGGCGTCACCGCGGCGGCGCAGACCTATTTCAACAAGACCCTCGAAGAGCTCACCCCGGCCGAGGCCGCCTATCTGGCCAGCTTGCCGAAATCGCCCTCGAACCGGCATCCGGTGCGCGATGTAAAAGAGGCGACGTTCTGGCGCGACAACACCCTGCGCGAGATGCGCGAAAACGGCTATATCACGGCGGCGGAATACGAGACCGCCGTCGCCTCGCCGCTGCTGTCTGTGCAGGGCGGGGATTTCGAATCGTTCCGCGCCTCGCTGCCGCCGCGCGACTATTTCACGGATGAGATTCGCCGGCAGCTTAGCCGCGATTTCGGCCAGGATGAGTTCTTTGGCGGCGGCCTGACGATCCGCGCCACGGTGGATCCCGAATTGCAGGCCGAGGCGGCGCTGGCGCTGCAGAACGGGCTGGAGAAATACGACCGCGGCCTGGGCGTCTGGCATGGCACCGAGGATACGCTCGATCCCGCCGTTCTGACGTCCGAGACCGAGTGGCGCGCGGCGCTGTCCGATGTGAAGATCGCGCGCGATGTCGAGGGCTGGTATCCGGCCGTGGTGCTGGAGGTTGGCAACAACGACGCGCGCATCGGCATCGAGGGGGTCGAGGATGACGCCGACGGTCACTGGATCCCCGCCAAGGATGTGACATGGGCCCGGCCCCGGCGCGAAGACGGTTCGCTGGGCAGTCGCGCGCGGGTCGCCGGCGATCTGCTGTCGGTGGGCGATGTGGTGCTGGTGCGCCGGATGACCTCGGACAGCGACGGCAGCTTCATCCGCTGGACCCTGCGGCAGGTCCCCGAAGTGCAGGGCGGGTTCATGGCGATGGATGTGCATACCGGCCGGGTGCTGGCGATGCAGGGCGGCTTTTCCTACCAGGATTCGGTGTTCAACCGCGCCACCCAGGCCACGCGCCAGCCGGGCTCGTCCTTCAAGCCCTTTGTCTATGCCGCCGCGCTGGATTCCGGCTTCTCGCCCGCCACGATCATCATCGACGCCCCGATCGAGGTCGATACCGGCGGCGGCGTCTGGCGGCCGCAGAATGCCAGCCGCCAATTCTATGGCCCGACGCCGCTGCGCACCGGAATTGAACGCTCGCGGAACCTGATGACGGTGCGGCTGGCGCAGGAACTGGGGATGGATCTGGTGGCCCGCTATGCCGAACGCTTTGGCGTGTATGAAAAGCTGGAACCGTTCCTGGCCAACTCGCTGGGCTCGCAGGAAACGACCTTGTTCAACATCGTGGCTGCCTACGCCATGTTCGCCAACGGCGGCGAGCGGGTGGAACCGACGCTGGTCGACCGGGTGCAGAACCGCTGGGGCGAAACCGTCTATCGCCACGATCAGCGCAGTTGCGAGCAATGTCAGCTTGCCTCGCTTGAACCGGGGGTGGCGCCCAGGATCACCTCGAACCGCGAGCGGGTGATCAATGCGATCACCGCCTATCAGCTGACCTCGATGATGGTGGGCGTGGTGCAGCGCGGCACGGCGGCGGGCCGGGTGAATGTGGGCGTGCCGGTCGCGGGCAAGACCGGGACGACGAACGACGCCAAGGACGTGTGGTTTGTCGGCTTTACCTCGAACATCGTGGCGGGCTGCTACATCGGTTATGATCGGCCAAAGACGATGCCGGGCGCCTCGGGCGGCGGCATGTGTGCGCCGGTGTTCAACCAGTTCATGCAGGTTGCCACCAAGAAATACGGCGGCGGCAAGTTCGACGTGCCGCCGGGCGGGCATTTCATCAAGATCGACCGTTTCACCGGGGCGCGACTGCCCGACGGGGCCGGGGGCGAGAATGTGGTGGCCGAGTATTTCCGCAGCGGCGAAGAGCCGGTGTTTGGCGTGATGTTCGACGGAGGCTGGGCGATGGGGTCGAACCTGCCGCTGTTCGCCCCTGACGGCGGAGGCGTCGAGGGCGGCATCCGGGTTGAAACGGCGGATGGCGAGGTGACGATCATCCCCGGCAAAGCGGATTTCGGAACGCTCAGTTCCGGCGGGCTCTACTAGGGGCTGCCCGCGCGCTTGGCCCGCGCGGGTCCGGGCAGGCTTGGCGACCGATGGCCCCCTTCCTGCACGGAGGAGAGGTAAGG
>CAYGRI010000583.1:0-2313 GCA_964352155.1 uncultured Maritimibacter sp.
GAGCAGGGCGCGGGTGTAGGGATGGCGGGGGCGGGCAAAGATCTCTCGCGTGGGGGCGGTTTCGGCGATCTGGCCCAGATACATCACCGCCACATGATCGCAGACATGGGCCACCACCGACAGATCGTGGCTGATGAACAGGAAGGTCAGATCAAGATCGCGCTGCAGGCTTTTGAGAAGGTTGAGTATATCGGCCTGGATCGAGACATCGAGCGCGGCCACGCTTTCATCCGCCACAACGAATTTCGGCCCCGTCACCAGCGCCCGGGCAATCGAGATCCGCTGCCGCTGACCGCCGGAAAACGCATGCGGATAGCGGCGCAGATGTTCCAGGTTCAGGCGGCATTTCGCGGCGATCTCGCGCACCCTGTCGTCGGTCTCGGCGCGGCTGCTGGTCAGCTTCATCACCTCCAGCGGTTCGGCGATGATGTCGCGCACCGTCATCCGTGGCGACAGGGCGGCATAGGGATCCTGAAAGATCAGCTGCGCCCGTTTGCGATAATCGCGCAGATCGTCGGGGCGGATCGTGCCCAGATCATAGCGGACCTCGCCGTCGTCGAACGTGGCCTGCCCGCCAGAGATCGGCGCCGCCCGCAGGATCGCCCGCCCCAGCGTCGTCTTGCCAGAGCCGCTTTCCCCGACCAGCCCGAAGAACGAGCCCTTGGGGATATCCAGGCTGACCCGGTCGATGGCCTTCAGCACCGGCGGGGTTCCGAACAGGCTGCGCCCCAGCGCGTAGTGGACGGACAGCGCGTCGAGAGAGATCAGGGGGGCGGTCATGCGGCCTCTCGCGTGTCGAGGGCGAAGCAGCGGGCCAGATGCGCCTCTTCGACCCTGGTCTCTTCGGGCACGGCCCGGTCGCAGGTGCCCTTGATGAAGCGGTCGCAGCGGGTGTGGAACACGCAGCCCGAGGGCCGTTCCAGCGGCGACGGAATATCGCCTGGCACCGGGATCAGCGGCGAATCCAGATCGTCCAGCCGGGGCAGGGCGGCCAGCAGGCCCTGGGTGTAGGGATGCGCCGGGTTGCGTATCACATTGCGGACGGGGCCGGTTTCCACAACGCGGCCCAGATACATCACCGCCACCCGGTCGGCCGTCTGGGCGATCACCCCCAGATCATGGGTGATAAACAGGATGCCCATGTCGAATTCGCGCACCAGATCCTTCATCAGGTCGATCACCTGGGCCTGGATCGTCACGTCCAGCGCGGTGGTGGGCTCATCCGCGATCAGCACCTTGGGGCTGGTGGACAGCGCCATGGCGATCATCGCACGCTGCCGCATCCCGCCCGAGAACTCGAAGGCATATTGGTCGAACCGCTTGGCCGGTTCCGAGATGCCGACCCGGTCCAGCATGTCGATGGAATGCGCGCGGGCCTGCTTTTTGGTCATGTCGG
Organism: uncultured Maritimibacter sp.; assembly: GCA_964352155.1. Lineage (GTDB taxonomy): Bacteria > Pseudomonadota > Alphaproteobacteria > Rhodobacterales > Rhodobacteraceae > Psychromarinibacter. Next base: position 1,397 of record CAYGRI010000583.1, read on the forward strand.
TGTGCAGCATCAACTGCTCGATCATCTGGTCGCCGATACTGATCGCCGGCGCGAAACTCGCCATCGGCTCTTGAAAGATCATCGAGACCGCCCCGCCGCGCACCTGGATCATGTCACGCTCGCGTTTCAGGGCCAGCACGTCGATGGGCTTTTCATCCGGCACGTTCAGCATGATCCTGGACGCCTCGTCATAGACGGTATTGCCGCCGTTCAGCCGCATCAGCGACTTGGCGGTCACCGACTTGCCAGAGCCGCTTTCGCCCACCAGCCCCAGAACCTCGCCCCGGCCGATCTGAAAGGACACATCCTCGACCGCGGTGATCAGCCCCTCGTCGGTGCGAAAGCGGATCGTCAGGTTTTCGACATCGAACAGGTTGGAGGTCATTTCTTGTTCCCGGAATAGGGGTCGGCGGCATCGCGCAGCCCGTCGCCGACAAAGACGAAGGCCAGAACCAGCGCGATGAAGAAGAAGACGGGGATGAAATACCACTGATAATTCAGCAGCACATCGGCCGAGGTGGTGTTTTGCAGCATGACCCCAAGGCTGTTCACCGGATCCTTCAGGCCCAGCCCGATGAAGGACAGCGCGGTTTCCGACAGCACGATATAGGGAAACGAAATCACCAGATCGACGATGATATAGCTGGTGAAGGAGGGCAGCAGGTGGCGCCGGATCACATGGCCCGGCCGGGCACCGCAGAGCTGCGCCGCCAGCACGTATTCCTGGGTGCGCTCCACCAGCAGATGGGTTCGGACCCGCCGCGCCAGGGTCGGCCAGTTGATCAGCCCGATAATGATCGAGATGAAGAAGAATCGCGTCTCGGACGACCAGGTGTCGGGGATGAAGGCGGCAATGGCCATGAACAGCGGGATGATGGGGATGGTTCGGACCGCGTCGGTGATCATCTGTACCACCC
>CAYGRI010000584.1:0-2305 GCA_964352155.1 uncultured Maritimibacter sp.
CGGACCCGAACCAGATCGGCGTCATCGTCCCGTCAAGAAGCGCCTGGCGGTCGAGTTGCGGCAACAACTCGCGGGCCATCTCTACCTCGTCGCGGAGTGTTTCCAGGAGCTCAGGCGGAATGTGATCGGCCAGTTTCGGGTCGTCCAGCCCGTCGATCTTGATCGACGCCGCCACCTTGTTGCGGTCGGCGCGGTCCATGATTTCAAGCCGGTCGTGCAGCAGGTCATAGCAGCCCACGAAGTCCCGCCCCACGCCGATCGGCCAGGAGGCGGGGGTAACGTCGATGGCCAGGTTTTCTTGGATTTCGTCAATTATCTCGAAGGTATCGCGGCTTTCACGGTCCATTTTGTTGCAAAAGGTCAAGATCGGCAGATCGCGCAACCGGCAGACCTCGAACAATTTGCGGGTCTGGCTTTCGACGCCCTTGGCCCCGTCGATGACCATGATCGCCGCGTCCACGGCGGTCAGGGTGCGATAGGTATCCTCTGAAAAGTCGCTGTGGCCGGGGGTGTCGACCAGATTGAACCGGTAGGTTCCGAAATCGAAGGACATGGCCGAGGCGGACACGGAAATGCCGCGGTCCTTTTCCATCTGCATGAAGTCTGACCGGGTGCGCCGCGCCTCGCCCTTGGCGCGGACCTGACCGGCCATCTGGATCGCACCGCCATAAAGCAGGAACTTCTCGGTAAGCGTTGTCTTGCCCGCATCGGGATGCGAGATGATGGCAAAGGTCCGCCGCCGGGCAATCTCGGCGGGCAGGTCGGGGGTATTCGAGGCGCGATCCAACATCCTCGCGGATATAGGCGAGGGGCCGGGGAAGGGCAATCGGCTGCGGATCCTGGCGCTGGCCGAAAGGTGCCCGGCCGTGCCACACGCGGCCTGCAACCGCGCCGGGCGGCAGCCTGTCGCGTTTGATTGGATCCTAAGCGACTCCGTTTGAGGGGAAGCCAGGGGCAGGGTGTCTTGAGGTCTGTCTAACGCGGCACGCGCTAGCCCATCGAGACCTGGCACAGGGCAGCGGCGGCGATCCTGCGATCCAGCAGGCCTTCGGGCAGTTCCACCGGGTTCGGGCGGCCATGTGCGGGTGTCTGGCCGGGGACGAGCCGCGATTCGATGTCCTGGGGCAGGGCCGCGCTGGTCTGGGGGTCGAAGGTCAGGCTTTCGGCGGCGACCCCTTCGGCGAAGAGAAACTCCCGGGAATCCAGCAGGATCCGGTAATAATCGACAAAGCCGCCAGAGGCCCGCACCACGGAATCACCGTTGACCAGATGCTCCGCCTTGACCATCACTTCGGCCTGACCGGCGCGCAGACGGTCCTCGCGCTGGTGAAAGAACAGCCGCTGGTTCGGGGACAGGCGCAGTTCGGCCTCGTTGTTCACGGTGCCGGGGGCAAAGACGATGGGCGCGAAGGCGCCGGTGGCGCGCATGGTCTGGTGGCCGATCCAGCGCACCGGCTGGGCGCCGTTGTCGCGGGTCAGGACGAGGTCGCCGGCGCGGATGTCTTCGATCGGCATTTGCCGGCCGTCGGCCATGGTGATGCGGGTGCCCCGGGTGAAGGAGACACAGGCGAGATGCGCCAGCTTTTCGCAGGGCGTCTCGTGGTCGATCTGGACCAGGGCGTAATCGACGCGGGGCTGCAATTCCGCCATTGGCATCAGATAGGTGGCGGCGATCAGGGGACTGTCGGGCTCGATCTCTACCAGGACCAGCGCGTCGACGATGGTGCCGTCGGGGGCCATGAAGGTGGCGCAGCAATCGAGATGCAATTGCGCGCCCGGACGGCCCATCTGCGAGGCTTCGGTGATGCGGAACGGGGCCGCGCAATCGGCGGTGGGCGCGATGCCGATGCGCCAGGTCTGCGCAGCGGGGGCAAGGTTGTAGATGTCGTCCAGCAGCATTTCCGTGGCATGGGCCACCGGATCGCCAAGGTTGGCCCCGTTCGAGACGCGGAAATCGCCAGCCCGGATAACCGGCAGGCCGGTGGCGGCGTTTCGGTTGGCAAATCCTTGAATACTCATGCAATACAGCCTGTGTTTTTGTTCGACCCGTCCGCCCCGCTCGACCGGGGCCCGAATGCCTGGCCCCGCCCGGGCGCGCCCCACCGCCACAGACAATGTGGGTGTAAAAGGCCCGGCGGCCTCGCTCTATGGAAAGCTGCAATTCGGGTCGAATTTTACGAAGTCTGTCGGGATCACGGGAACAAAGCCGGCGCAGCGGCCGGATTGGTGCGAAAGCGCGACCGATCCGGCGACTCGGAGGCTTTTCCTTGCGGGGGCCGAGTGCTAGGCCCGGGGCGGAACATGC
>CAYGRI010000585.1:0-2303 GCA_964352155.1 uncultured Maritimibacter sp.
ATTCCACGCAACGCGGCTATGCGCGCAACCATGCCTTTGTGGGCGAGCTTCGGATCGGCACCGTGCCGGTGGAACTGGACATCCCGGAGCTGGGCTTTGCCATCGAGATCGGCGAAGTGACCCTGACCGAATGCGAATCCGTGAACCAGTTCAAAGGCTCCAAGACCGAGCCGCCGCAATTCACCCGCGGCTATGGGCTGGTCTTTGGCCAGACAGAGCGCAAGGCGATTTCGATGGCCCTGGTGGACCGCGCCCTGCGCTGGGAAGAGTTGGAAGAGGACAATGTCGGCGCGCCGGCCCAGGATGCGGAATTCGTCCTGTATCACGCCGACAACATCCAGGCGACCGGCTTCCTGGAGCACATAAAACTGCCGCATTACGTAGACTTCCAGTCCGAACTTGAACTGATACGTAAACTGCGGCGCGACGCGGGCGCCCAAGCGGATGCCCAATCGGGAGCCCAGTCGGATGACCAGTCGGATGACCAGTCGGATGCGATGGCCGTGCCGGAGGCTGCGGAATGACCTTAGTCGCCGCCGCCGCCATCCCCGCCACAGCCGCCGTCTCCGTCTCCGAACCAGCCGCCGCCCTCGTGGTGATTGCTCCAGACCCCCTTGGTCAACAGCGACCAGAGCGCATAGGCAATCAGCGCCCAGAGCAAAAGCGATGCGGGCTGGCCCGAAACCATGAAGGCAACCAGATTGCCCCAATCCGTCTTCTGTTCCATGACGTGGCCTCCTTTTCCGTAAGGATACCCGGCGTTTGCGGCGATCCTATGGCCGCACGCCGCCCTGTTGCCGCGATGTCATCCGCTGAAATCCCGGTCTTTTCTGTCCCATTCGGGGCGCGGGTCGGTGGGGCTGCGCCGCTCGGTTCCATCAAGCTCGGTCCAGATAAAGGTGCCGTCTTCGACGCGAACACTGCGAAAGCGTTTCAGTTTGCGGTAGCCGTCCCAGATGACCAGAAACCCGGCAAAGGGCATCAGCGTCATGATCACCTTGAACAGGGTCGATTGCGCCTGGAAATCATCCTGTCGCGAGAATGCGATGACCAGGATCGCCGTCAGGATCGTCCAGATTATTCCAAAACCGAGCGTATACACGACGCGCCAAACCCTGTGACCGCGCAGGTACGCTCGCAAGACAAAGTGACAGCATTGTGACCGATCAAGCCTATAACTTCGCCTATCTCGACGAGCAGACCAAACGGATGATCCGGCGCGCGATCCTGAAAGGGCTGGCGATCCCCGGCTATCAGGTGCCCTTTGCCAGCCGCGAGATGCCCATGCCCTATGGCTGGGGCACCGGCGGCGTGCAGGTCTCTGCCGCCGTTCTGACCCCGGATGACCGGTTCAAGGTCATCGACCAGGGCGCCGATGACACCACCAACGCGGTCTCGATCCGCACGTTCTTTGAGCGCACCGCCGGGGTCGCGACCACCACGGTCACATCGGAGGCGAGCGTCATCCAGACCCGCCACCGCATCCCCGAAGAGCCGTTGGCCGAGGGCCAGATCCTGGTCTACCAGGTGCCGATCCCGGAGCCCTTGCGCTTTCTCGAACCGCGCGAAAGCGAGACGCGCAAGATGCATGCGCTGGAGGAATACGGGCTGATGCATGTAAAGCTTTATGAAGACATCAGCCGCCACGGCCATATCGCCACCTCCTACGCCTATCCGGTGAAGGTGGAGGCGCGCTATGTCATGGATCCCTCGCCGATCCCGAAATTCGACAACCCCAAGCTGGGCGACATGGCGGCGATCCAATTGTTCGGCGCGGGCCGCGAACAGCGCATCTACGCGCTGCCGCCCTATACTCAGGTGGTCAGCCTCGATTTCGAGGATCACCCGTTCGAAGCCTCCAGGGCCGACCATTCCTGCGGTCTGTGCGGCGCGGACGACAGCTATCTGGACGAAGTGATCGTCGACGATGCGGGCGGGCGGATGTTCGTCTGCTCCGACACCGATTATTGCGAAGGCCGCCGCGCGGCGGGCCATATCGGAAAGGATGCGGCGTGACCCCCCTGCTCTCCGTCCAAGGCATCACCAAACACTACGGCCCGCATATTGGTTGCACCGATGTGTCCTTTGACCTGTATCCCGGCGAGGTCATGGGCATTGTCGGCGAAAGCGGATCGGGCAAATCGACTTTGCTGAATTGTCTGGCCGGGCATGTGCCGCCGGATGCGGGGGCGGTCGTTTTTGACACCCGCGCCGATGGGCCCCGCGACACCGTAACCATGTCCGAACCCGAACGCCGGATGCTGGGGCCCACCCACTGGGCCTTTGTGCATCAGCACGCCCGC
>CAYGRI010000586.1:0-2291 GCA_964352155.1 uncultured Maritimibacter sp.
GACCGACCGACAGCAGCAGCGTTTCCCACGGCACGGTGATGTCGGTCACGCCCAGCAGAAACGCCACGATCGGCGCAAAGGCAAAGACCATGACGACATCGTTCACCGAGACTTGCAGCAGCGTATAGCTTTCGTCCCCCCGCGTCAGCTGCGACCAGACAAAGACCATCGCCGTACAGGGGGCGGCGCCCAGCAGGATCAGCCCGGCGATGTATTGCTGCGCATCCGCGGGGGCGATCAGGTCGGCAAAGACGATCTCGAAGAACAGAACGCCAAGGGCGGCCATGGAAAAGGGCTTGATCAGCCAGTTCACGATCAGGGTGATGGCCAGCCCCTTGGGCTGTTTGACCACGTCCTTCAGGCTCGCCGGGTCGACGCCGATCATCATCGGATAGACCATCGCCCAGATCAGCACCGCGACGACGATGTTGACACTGGCGACCTCTGCCGCCGCGATGGCCTGCACCAGCGCGGGCGCGACGCTGCCGATCGCGATCCCCGCCACGATGGCCAGGGCGATCCAAAGCGAAAGATAGCGCTCGAACACGTTCATGCCGGGATCTTCCCGGTGGAACCGGTGCTCAGGCGACCGGCGGCCAGGGCCGAGGCCACGACCATCGCCGCCGCCGTGCCCAGCATCAGCGCCAGCCCGCCGATCTGGTAGGTCAGCCCGGACAGGATGGTGCCAAGAAGGCGCCCCCCCGCGTTCGCCATGTAGTAAAAGCCCACATCCATCGTGACCCGCTCGGCCTTGGTGAAGGCGAGGATCAGATAGGAATGGAGCGACGAGTTCACCGCGAAGATCGCCCCGAACACCAGCAGCCCGCCCACCAGCGTGACCGTCAGCCACATCTGCGGCTCAGGGGACGCGAGCGCCGCACCCGTCAGCGCCGCAGGCACCAGCGCCAGCATCCAGGCCCAGCCTTTGGCGGCGCCGATCAGATCGCCCTCGGTGCGGTTGGTGGCCCGCAGGATGCGCGGGGCCGCCGCCTGAACCGCGCCGTACAGGATGATCCACAGCGCCATGAAGATCCCGATCATGAAAAAGGCCGCCCGGTTCCCCTCGACCGTTCCGTCCGACAGGGCGGCATAAAAATAGATCGGGATGCCCACCACGAACCACACGTCCCGCGCCCCGAACAGGAACACCCGCGTGGCGCTAAGCCAGTTCACATTGGCGGACTTGGAGAAGACGTCCGAGAATTTCGCCCCCTTGCGCCCTTTCGGCAGCCCCGGCGGCATGAAAATCAGCACCGCTACAAGGATCACCGCGAGAACGGCCGCCATGACCAGCACCGCCCAGACAAAGCCCAGCGTCGCCAAGAGCGCCGCGCCCAGCAAGAAGCCAAGCCCCTTCACCGCATTCTTGGAGCCGGTGAGCAGCGCCACCCAGCGGAACAGGCCCCCGCCCTCTGTCGGGGCCAAAAGCTTCACCGCGGATTTCGAGGACATCTTGGCCAGGTCCTTGGCCACGCCGCTGGCCCCCTGCACGACCATGACATAGGCGACCGACAGCCCCACCGCCCAGGCGGGATCCAGCTGCGCCAGCGCGATCAGCGCCACGACCTGAAGCCCAAGCCCGGCGTAAAGCGTCGTGGTCAACCCAAACCGCGCCGCGATCCAGCCCGCCGACAGGTTGGTCACCATCCCGGCGATCTCATAGAGAACAAACAGGTAGGCCAGCTGCACCGGCGTGAAGCCAAGCCGGTGGAAATGCAGCAGCACCAGCATCCGCAGCGCCCCATCGGTGAGCATGAACGCCCAATAGGCCGCCGTGACGGCAATGAAGGCGCCCAGGCCTTCGGGTCGTGCAGGCGTGGTCCGGTCGGTCAAAGCGAGGCCCCGACCATCAGCGCCACATCCACCAGGCGGTGGGCATAGCCCATCTCGTTGTCGTACCAGGCATAGATCTTCACCTGCGTGCCGTTCACCACCATGGTCGAGGGCGCATCCACGATGCTTGAGCGGGTGTCGTTGGTATAGTCGGAAGACACCAGCGGCCGTTCCTCATAGCCCAGAATGCCCGCCAGCGGCCCCTCGGCGGCGGCTTTGAACAGGGCATTCACCGCCTCGGCGCTGGTCGCACGCTCTACCTCAAAGACGCAATCGGTGAGCGAGGCGTTCAGCAGCGGCACGCGCACGGCATGGCCGTTCAGCCGCCCCGTCAGCTCGGGGTAGATCAGCGTGATCGCGGTGGCCGAACCGGTGGTGGTCGGGATCAGCGAATTCAGCGCCGAGCGCGCGCGGCGCAGGTCCTTGGCGGGACGGTCCACGATGGTCTGCGTGTTGGT
>CAYGRI010000587.1:0-2278 GCA_964352155.1 uncultured Maritimibacter sp.
GGAAAGCCCCGAGGATTCGATCACCGATTTCGGGTTCTCCAAAAGCGGCGTCGAGACGCTGGGGCGTTGGGGGCACACGCGCACATTGGCGCGTTTCGTCGAGATCGTCCGAACCGAGCGGCCGGATATCCTCTGCCCCACCTTTCTTGACGTGCCGGGGCAGCATGGCCACCACCGCGCGATGACCCAAACCGCGCATGAGGTCATGGCCGCCGCCGCCGATCCCGATTTTCCGTCCAAGCTCCCGCCCTGGCAGGTGAAGAAGCTGTATCTGCCCGCGATCTCTGGCGCCGGGAATTCCTATGACGATGATGAGCCGCCGCCGCCCGCGACCCTGACGCTTGACGGATCGGGTCAGGACCCGCTGACCGGCTGGGGTTGGGACCGGATCGGGCAGCAGTCGCGCGCCTGTCACCGCACCCAAGGCATGGGGCGCTGGATGCCCGCCGGGGTGAGCAGGGACTGGCCCCTGCATCTGGCGCAAAGCCATGTGCCCGGCCCCGATACCAGCCTTTCCTCCGGGCTTGCCAAGAGTCTCGGCGATCTCGCCGCACTGTCCGGCGCGGCGCCCATCGCGGACAATCTGCGTGCGGCTCAGGCCAGGATAGAGACGGCATTAACCAATTTCCCCGATGCCGGTCGCGTGGCCACTGCCGCCTGCGACGCCCTGCGCGCGGTCCGGTCCGCGCGCAACGCCTGTCCGCCCGAGGTGCGAGACGAAGTGCTGCATCGGCTGGAGACCAAAGAGAGCCAGCTTGGCCATGTTATCCGTCTGGCGCTGGGGGTCGAGGTTCGCTGCCGCGCCGCCGACTCGGTGCTGTCGCCGGGTCAGTCCACCGCCGTGACGCTGGAAAGCAGCCTGGGCGCCGCCGATGCCGTCGATGTGGCCTTTGACCTGCCACTGGGCTGGCATCTCGACCAAGGCACGCTGACCATCGGGGCCGACGCCAGCCCGACAGATCCCTACCCCGCCTACCACGACCCGGCAGAGGCTTGCGCGCCGCGGCTGCGCGTGTCGATCCGGACCGGCGACGTGACGGTGCAAAGCTATGTGCCGCTGGAGGTCACGCCGATCGTGCTGCCGTCTCGCTGCGTCTCTGTCTCGCCCGAAGCGGCGCTGGTGAACCTTTCGACACCCGTCCGCAGCGTCCCGGTCGCCTTTCGGGATATACGCCCAACCGGCGCCGACGCACAGCCAGACCTGCCAGACGGCTGGAGCGCGACACCAGACGAGGGCGGGACGACCATCGCCTTGCCCGAGGCAGCCCGATCTGGACTATTTCGCCTTCCGATGCGGCTGGACGGGGATCTTGCCTCTGCCGTGCGGGTGATCGCGCATCCACATGTCGCCCCGACCGCCCGTGCGCGACCCGCGGAGCTGCGGGTGCGGGTGCTGGACGTTGCTTTGCCCAAAGTACGGGTTGGCTATGTCGGCGCTGGCAACGACCGCGTCGATCACTGGCTGTCGGCGCTGGGCCTTGACGTCACGCCGATTTGCGACGACGCTCTGTCCAGCGACGCGGATCTGGCGCAATTCGGCGCAATCGTGGTCGGGATCTTTGCCATGCGATTCCGGCCCGGCCTTGCCGATGCCATGCCGCGTTTGCACCGGTGGACCGATGCCGGGGGAACCTTGGTCACCCTATACCACCGCCCGTGGGACAATTGGGATCCGGACCGGACGCCCCCGCTGCGGCTTGAGATCGGCAAACCCTCGCTCAGATGGCGTGTCACCGATGAAACGGCCGAGATACGCAACATCGTCACGCATCCGTTGCTGACAACGCCCAACCCGATCGGCCCTGACGATTGGAACGGTTGGGTCAAGGAGCGGGGGCTCTACTTTGCAAAAAGCTGGGACAGCGCCTACACGCCGCTGCTGGAGATGGCCGATCCCGGAGAGGACGCGCACCAAGGCGCCCTTCTGGTGGCCGACGTCGGCGCCGGGCGGCACGTGCATACGTCTCTGATCCTGCATCATCAGATGGAGCACCTGGTGCCCGGAGCGTTCCGGCTGATGGCAAACCTGGTGGCACCGCGCCAGTGACGCGCCGATCTAGACGGTCGAGTAGCAGCGAAAACCGAGACGAACCTATGCCAGCGACGGGTTGTTAGAGTTGCCCCAAAGAAGGATCAGCCAGATCTTCTTGGGCGGCGCCTGACCGAGGCAGCCCGGAATAAAAGACGCATCTCGGCAAGCGGTTTACAGCGCTTCTGTCCGGGTGACCTTGCCCCCGGATCCCGGACCAGGGTCTTATTCGATTGGGCCGCCATTTTG
>CAYGRI010000588.1:0-2278 GCA_964352155.1 uncultured Maritimibacter sp.
GGCGCGGGCCGCGCGTCACTCGGCGCGGAAGAGGTCGCTGACCGGGGCGCCGGGCAACGATATCGAGGTCTCGGGCAGCGGCGATCTGATCACCGTGCGTTTGACTGATGCGGAAAAGGCGGCGACCGACGGCCGGACGTTGCAGCAAAGCCTTGAAATCATTCGCCGCCGCGTCGACGAGGTTGGAACGCGCGAACCCACGATCCAGCGGCAGGGCGCGGATCGGATCCTGATCCAGGTGCCCGGCATCGGCTCTGCCGATGAGTTGAAGGCGCTGATCGGCACCACGGCGCGGCTGACCTTTCAGCCGGTGGTGCGGCGCACCACCAATGCCGATGAGGACCCCGGCGCGCGCAATGTGCTCTACCCCGCGATGGACGAGGAGGGGGTCTATTATGTGCTGGAGGAAGCGGCGGTCGTCACCGGCGAGGAGCTGACGGATTCGCAGCCCGCCTTCGACCAGAACGGCAGCCCCTCTGTCACGTTCCGGTTCAACCCGTCGGGCGGACGCAAATTCGGCCAGTATACGGCCGAGAATGTGGGCTCGCTGTTTGCCATCGTGCTGGACAACGAAGTGATCTCGGCCCCCCAGATCCGCGAGGCGATCCCCGGGGGCTCCGGGCAGATCACTGGCAATTTCACGGTGGAGGAATCCACGCAGCTGGCCGTTCTGCTGCGGGCGGGGGCCCTGCCGGCGGAGATGACCTTTCTGGAAGAGCGGACCATCGGGCCCGAGCTTGGCGCGGATTCGATCGAGGCGGGGCGCATTGCCTGTATGATCGCCTTTGCGCTGGTGCTGGTGTTCATGGGGCTGAGCTATGGCTGGTTCGGCATTCTGGCGAATATCGCACTGATCCTGAACATCGGGATGATCTTTGGATTGCTGAGCTTGATCGGGGCGACGCTGACCCTGCCTGGGATAGCCGGGATCGTGCTGACCATTGGGATGGCGGTGGATGCCAATGTGCTGGTGTTCGAGCGGATCCGCGAAGAGCTGAAGACCGCGCGGGGGCCGGCGCGGGCCATCGAGCTGGGCTATGAAAAGGCTTTGTCCGCCATTCTGGATGCGAATATCACCACCTTCATCACGGCGACGATCCTGTTCGTCATGGGCTCTGGTCCGGTGCGCGGCTTTGCCGTGACGCTGGGGCTGGGGATCATCACCTCGGTCTTCACAGCCATTTTCGTCACGCGCCTGCTCATCGTTCTGTGGTTCGAGCGCCGCCGCCCCAAAACCATCGAGGTCTGACCCATGCGACTGCGCCTTGTCCCGCGTGAGACGAACTGGAACTTCTTTCGCTGGCGCCGTGCCACCTTTGGCGGGTCCATGGTTGCGATCGTTCTGTCGATTGTGCTGTGGCTGGTCATGGGGCTGAACTTTGGCATCGATTTCCGGGGCGGCACCACGATCCGTACGGAATCGGTGCAGCCTGTGGATGTCAGCGCCTACCGGGAGGCGATTACGGCGCTGGACCTGGGGGATGTGGCGATCTCGGAAGTGTTCGACCCGACCTTCGGGCCAGAACGCAATGTGGCCATGCTCCGGATCGAGGCACAGGCGGGGGCGGAAAGCGCCAGCGCCGCGACGATTGCGGCGATGGAGGCCGCTCTGGTGGAGGTCGACCCACAGATCCGCTTTACCGCCGTGGAAAGCGTCGGCCCGAAGGTCTCGGGAGAGTTGATCCGGACAGCGGTGATCGCGGTTGCCGTCTCGCTTGCAGCGATCATGTTCTACATCTGGCTGCGGTTTGAGTGGCAATTCGCCCTGGGGGCGGTTGTCGCCCTGTTCCATGACGTGCTGCTGACCATCGGGATCTTTTCGGTGCTGCAGATCCGGTTTGACCTGGCAACGATTGCGGCGCTGCTGACGATTGTGGGCTATTCAATCAACGACACCGTGGTGATCTTTGACCGGGTGCGTGAAAACCTGATCAAATACAAGAAGATGCCGCTGCAGGATGTGATGAACCTGTCGGTGAACGAGACCCTGTCGCGCACCGTGATGACCAGCGGCACGACGCTGCTGGCGCTGATCGCGCTGCTGATCCTTGGGGGCGACGTGATCCGCAGCTTTGTTTTCGCGATCACCTGGGGCGTGATCGTCGGCACGTATTCGTCGGTCTATGTGGCCAAGAACATCGTGTTGATGCTGGGCACCAAGCGCGACTGGTCCAAGCCCGACAAGACCGAGGGCAATCAGTTCGCCAATATCGACAATTGAGGCGGGCTGTTTGGAGGCGCGGCGCTTGAGGCGCGGTGCCGGCCGGGGGGCCAGCCC
>CAYGRI010000589.1:0-2278 GCA_964352155.1 uncultured Maritimibacter sp.
GGCACGCTGTTCATGTGCCTTGGCCAGGAAGACAATGCCGACCTGCGTCAGCCGCTGCGCGCCTTCCCCGACACGGACGCCCCGCTGATCCAGGCGATTGAATCGGCGATCGGGCGCAAGCCCAAGGGGCACGATTTCGACTATTCGCGCCAGCGCGCGGACGGGCAGATGTCACGTCACATGTCCCATACCGGAGGCTGACCCCGCCCGGTCGGGCGGCGCCGAGCAGGCGCGTCCAGCCAGGTGTGGATGCCGGAAGAAAACCGGGGCCGCGACAGGCCCGGACGGCACCAAGATCGCCGCAGGCGCACGGCCCGGGCTTGGGAGCTGGCCGCCGCAAGCGTCGTCATTGCTTTCGGGTCCCAATCAAAAAGCAGCGGCCGCCTCAGGCCCAATCGGCGTACTTTCCGGCGCAGGTGCGCGCCCCGGCCTTGGGAAGGCGCTCCGCAAGCGCCCGTGAAACAATCAGAATTCAATGAAAACGCTGAGGGCGCCTCAGGCCCAATCGGCGCCCAGATCGGCGCGGGCGCGGTCGATCCAGTGCTCTTGCAGCCAGGCACAGGGGCGCGACCAGCGCAGCAGCGATCCCCGATAACCCGTCACCGCTTCGGGCATCTTGGGCCGACCGTGAAAGCAGACGACCCGCGCGTTGGCCGGAAGGCGCGGGGCACGCAGGTAGTTGACAGGCGGCAGGCCAAGGCAATCGTGTTTGAAGCTGACCACCTGATCGTCGGGCAGATAGGCGAAGGCGTCCTGTTCCTGCGCCAGGGTCGAGGTATAGCGCTGTTCGCTGCCCCGCGCCTTTGCGACCTCGGCCGCCGGATCCGCCGCGATCCGGTCGAATAGCCAGGGGTGCAAGGCGGGATCGTAGCGAAACACCGACCCATGGCCGGTGGGCCGCCCGCGCCGCGCCTCGACCCAGTCGCGGCGCATCGCGACCTTGTTGGGGGCGTGGGTCAGGATCTCGTCCAATGGACCGGTGATCACCACGTCCAGATCAAAGCCAAGCACAGGCCCGTCCGGCAGCAGGCCGGGGCGGAACAGCGAGACTTTCCGCATCGCGCCCTGCCGATTCGCCACCGCAAGCGCCGCCGTCATGGCGTCGTGGAAGGGTTCCGTGGGCAGGGGCAGCACGGCAATGTCCGGATGCAGCCCGCCCGCATGTTCGGTCATGCAGAAGAACCGGATCGGCCGCGCCAGTTGGCGCCGCACACCGGAATAGAGCCGGTTGACGTATTCCGGCCCGAACAGGGTGCCCCATTTGATGCAGACGACGGTCGCTGGTGTCATACCGCCCGATAGCGCAGCCCGGGACCGGGCGCCAGAGGCAGCGCCCGGACAACGCGTACCGGGTCCGTCAGGCGGCGGGCAGCCGCGCCTCGACCATGCCGGCCAGCCAGGAACAGCCGACGGGGATCACCTCGTCGTTGAAATTGTATTCCGGGTGATGCACCGGCGCGGTGTCGCCATTGCCGACCAGAATATAGGCCCCCGGACGCTCGTTCAGCATATATGCGAAATCCTCGCCCCCCATGACCAGTGGCGCGTCGCCGCATTCTCCGGCAATGTCGCGCGCGACGGCGGCGGCATATTCGGTTTCGACCTCGGCGTTTTCCATCACCGGGTAGCCGCGCAGATAGGTGATATCCGCCGTGCCGCCGAACATCTCTGCCGTGGTCCGGGCGATATGCGGCAACCGTTCCGCGACCAGATCGCGCACCGCCTCATCCAGCGTGCGCACCGTGCCGCGCATCGTCACGCTTTGGGGGATCACGTTGTAGGCCTTGGACGAGGTCTCGAACGAGGTGACAGAGACCACCGCCTGTTCCACAGGGTTGACGTTGCGGCTGACGATGGTTTGCAGCGCCAGCACCAGATGGCTGGCCATGACCGTCGCATCCACCGTCTCATGCGGTTTGGCCGCATGGCCGCCCTTGCCCTCGATCACGATCTCGAACGTGTCGGTGGCGGCAAAGAACGGGCCCGGACGGATCGCGAAGCTTCCCAACGCCATGCCCGGCCAATTGTGCAACCCGTAGACCTCGTCGATGTCCCAGCGGTCCATCATGCCGTCTTCGCACATCTCGCGGCCACCGCCGCCTCCCTCTTCGGCGGGCTGAAAGATGATCACTGCCGTGCCGTCGAAATTCCGCGTCTCTGCCAGATATTTCGCCGCCCCCAGCAGCATCGCGGTATGGCCGTCATGGCCGCAGGCATGCATCGCGCCGGGCGTCTTGCTGGCATAGTCGAGCCCCGTCGCCTCGTGGATTGGAAGCGC
>CAYGRI010000590.1:0-2276 GCA_964352155.1 uncultured Maritimibacter sp.
GCTGGACCCGGCGCTGCTGCGTCCGGGCCGGTTTGACCGTCAGGTCCAGGTGCCGAACCCCGACATCCGGGGCCGTGAAAAGATCCTCGGTGTCCATGCCCGCAAGGTTCCCCTGGGCCCCGACGTGGACCTGCGGATCATCGCCCGCGGGACCCCCGGCTTTTCGGGCGCCGACCTCGCCAACCTGGTGAACGAGGCGGCGCTGACCGCCGCCCGCGTGGGCCGGCGCTTTGTTACGATGAGCGATTTCGAGAACGCCAAGGACCGGGTGATGATGGGCGCCGAACGCCGCTCCATGGTCATGTCGGATGACGAGAAAAAGCTGACCGCTTATCATGAAGCGGGCCATGCCATCGTCGGCCTGAACGTCCCGGAACACGATCCGATCCACAAGGCGACGATCATTCCGCGCGGCCGGGCCCTTGGGCTGGTGCTGTCCTTGCCGGAACGCGACCGGATCTCGGCCAGCTACACCTGGTTCACCTCCCGCATCGCGATGGCCATGGGCGGCCGCGTCGCCGAAGAGCTGAAGTTCGGCAAAGAAAACGTGACCTCCGGCGCAGCGCAAGACATCAAGATGGCGACCCAGATGTCGCGCGCGATGGTCACGCAATACGGCTTCGCCGAAGAACTGGGCATGGTCGATTATGCCAATGAACAACAAAGCTTCCTGGGCAATTACAACGGCGGCGCCTCGCATTCCGAAGAGATGCAGAAGAAGATCGACAGCAAGGTGAAGGAATTCATCGACGAGGGCTACGAGACGGCGCGCCGGATCCTGACCGAACGCAAAGAGGATTGGGAGCGTCTGGCCCAGGGCCTGCTGGAATACGAAACCCTCACCGGGGACGAGATCGGCAAGGTCATCGCCGGCCAGGCCCTGAACCGCGACGACGATGACGACGACGCCCCCGATCAGGGCGGTGGTGCCAGTATCACGGCGATCCCGAAAACCAAGCCAAAGCCGAAAGACGGCGGCATGGAACCGGAACCGACCTGACATCCGCCCCCCCGCACCCTCCTGCGGGGGGGGGCTTTTCCAGGCACACGTTGCATCCCCCCGACCGCCTTGCCAGATTGGGCACAAGACCCGCCGCAAGGACCGAGCAATGGACGCCCTGACCAAATCCGACTTCACCGCAACGATCACCTGGCTCGGCCATGTCGCCGACCGCAAGGCCAGCCTGCGCGCCCGGGCCGTGAACAGCACCCAGGCCAGCTTCGCCGGATTGGAGGGTGAGACCCACGGCGGCCTCACCCGCCCCAGCTGCACCCGCGTCAAGATGCTGCACCCCAAGGGGACAGAGATCCGCAACACCCGCCAGCTCTCGATCCTCTCGGCCGAGGAACTTGCCCTGATCGCCGCCGAGCTGCGGCTCGATCACCTGGACCCCAGCCTGCTCGGTGCCTCGATGGTGGTCGCAGGGATCCCCGATTTCACCCACATCCCGCCCGCCTCACGCCTGCAAGCCCCCTCCGGCGCCACGCTCACGGTGGATCTTGAGAACGCCTCCTGCAAGTTTCCGGGTCAGGAGATCGAGGCAGAGTTCCCGGGCCACGGCAAAGGCTTCAAAGCCGCCGCCGCCAACCGGCGCGGCCTCACCGCCTGGGTCGAATGCCCCGGCACCCTGTCACTTGGCGACACCCTGACTCTCTTCGTCCCGACGCAACGGGCCTGGGCACCGCAGCAAGCCAATTCCAGGGCCGCCGAATAGCCCCTTCTTCTGGCCGAAAATACTCCAGGGGGGGCGCGCCGCGCGCGCGGGGGGACAGCGTCCCCCCTCCCGCCGCGATGCCAGAAAGAGCGCGCCGCAGGCGCACCGCCCAACACCCGCGACAACGCCGCCGGGACTCGACCTCAATAGAAGCTCTGCGGATCGATATCGATCGCCAGCCGCAGATTCGCCGGCAGCCGGACCTGCCCAACCCAGGCGGCCAGCGCTGCCTGCAACGGCGCTCCCTTGGTGGCCTTGACCAGCAGGCGCACCCGGTGCCGCCCCCGGATCCGCGCTATCGGCGCTGGCGCCGGGCCGTACACCTGCGCCCCGATCTGCCGCAACGGCCCGTCCTGCCGCGCCAGCACCCCGCCCAGATCGAACACCTGCTGCACATCCGGCGACGACAGCACGATCCCCGCCATCCGCCCGTAGGGCGGCACCCCCGCCGCCTTGCGTTCCGCCGCCTCCGACCGCCAAAAGCTC
Organism: uncultured Maritimibacter sp.; assembly: GCA_964352155.1. Classification (GTDB taxonomy): domain Bacteria; phylum Pseudomonadota; class Alphaproteobacteria; order Rhodobacterales; family Rhodobacteraceae; genus Psychromarinibacter. Next base: position 2,202 of record CAYGRI010000590.1, read on the forward strand.
TCTTCATCCCCCGACAGGATCGCCCGGATCACCGCATGCTCGGGCTGATGGGTCTGCAACAGCGCCACCCCCGCC
>CAYGRI010000591.1:0-2266 GCA_964352155.1 uncultured Maritimibacter sp.
GCGCCGCGCTGACCGAAGAAACCGACCCCGACAAGCGTAACGAGATGCTGGCAGAGATGTTCACCCGCATCTTCGACAGCTACGCGCATCTGCCGATGGCGACGGTGCCGGCCTCTGTGGTCGTCAACTCCGACCTGATCGAGGGCTGGACCTTCCCCGGCGCCACCTCTTCGGGGCTGAGCCATTTCCACCTGATCGACCTTAAGTAAGGTCAGGCACACCCATCGGGCAGAGCCGCGCGCCGCGGCTCTGCCCTTTTTTCAGCAGGGGTTTCCCATCGTGTTTCGCTTTCTCGCCCTCAGGATCGCTTCCAGCCTGTTCGCGTTGTTGATCATCACGATCATCGTGTTCCTGCTGTCGCATCTGTCGGGCAGCCCGGTGGATGCGCTGCTGCCCGATGACGCCACCCAGGAACAGATCGACACGTTCATCCGCGACTGGGGGCTGGACCGGCCCTTGTGGCAGCAATATCTGACGTTTCTGGGCAATGCGGTGCAGGGCGATTTCGGCACCTCGCTGAAATGGCAGGGCGAGGATGCCATGGGCTTTGTGCTGGACCGGATGCCCGCCACCCTGCAGCTGGGCGGTCTGGCGATTCTGATCAGCGTCGTGATCGCGCTGCCGCTGGGCATTGCCGCGGCGGTCTACAAAGGGTCGCCCATCGACGGCGGCGCGCAGATGTTTGCCCTGCTGGGCCAGTCGATGCCGAATTTCTGGCTGGGCATCATCCTGATCTGGGTGTTCTCTGTCTGGCTAGGCTGGTTTCCCACCTCGGGGATGGGCACGCTGGCCCATGCGGTGCTGCCCGCCATCGCCATCGCCTGGTTCCAGATCTCGGCCCTGGCCCGGCTGACCCGGTCGGCGATGCTCGAAGTGCTGGACGCCGAATACATCAAGCTCGCCCGGGTCAAGGGCGTGTCGGAATGGAAGGTGATCTGGAAACACGCGCTGCGCAATGCCGCCGTGGTGCCGCTGACCTATTTCGGGATTCTCGCGGCCTCGATCCTGACCGGATCGGTGGTGATCGAGACAGTCTATTCCTGGCCCGGCATGGGCTGGGTCGCGATCGAGGCGATCCGGGGCCGCGATTTTCCGGTCGTTCAGGCGGTGATCGTGGCCTATGCCGTGATCTATATGCTCTCGAACCTCTTCGTCGATCTGTTGTATGTCATCATTGACCCGAGAGTCCGGCATGGTTGAAACCTCTGTCAAGTCCCGCCCCGCCACGCTGTGGCGCCGCGCCCGAGAGCTGCCATTGGTGCCGATCACGGTGCTGCTGGTCGTGTTCATTATCCCGGCCTTCTTTGCAGAATTCATCGCGCCCCACGACCCCTATGTCCCGAACCTGCGGTCGCGCCTGCAACCGCCCGTCTTCTTTGGCGGAACCTGGGAATTTCCCCTGGGCACCGACCGCCTGGGCCGCGATATCTTCAGCCGCATCCTGCATGGCGCCTGGTATGTGCTGGCCGTCTCGATGATCGGCATCGCCGTCGGGGTCGTCGTGGGCACGACGCTGGGCCTGATCGCGGGCTATGTCCGGGGCTGGTTCGACGGGCTGGTGATGCGGCTGGTCGACATCTCGCTGGCACTGCCCGCGATGCTGCTGGCGCTGGCGCTGGCCGCCGCGTTGGGGGCGAGCTTTCTGTCGGTCGTCATCGTTGTGGGCTTTGCGCTTTGGGCCTATTTCGCGCGCCAGGTCCGGGCCGAGGTGCTGTTGCTGCGTAAAAGCGATTTCGTGGCGCGGGCGCAGGTGGCGGGCTCGTCCCACTTCCGCATCCTGTTGCGCCACATCCTGCCCAATGTCACCAATACCATCGTCGTGCTGGCCACCCTGCAGGTCGGCATAGCCATCATGCTGGACGCGAGCCTGAGCTTTCTGGGCATCGGCATTCCCCGGCCCACCCCCACCTGGGGGCTGCTGGTGTCGGATGGCCGCGATTTCATCGCCACGGATTGGTGGATTTCGTTCTTTCCCGGCCTTGCGATCCTGCTGACCGTTCTGTCGGCCAACATGCTGGGCGACTGGTTGCGCGACAAGCTTGACCCCCGCCAGAGGCAAATCTGAGATGACAGACACCCCCCTGCTCGACGTCCGTGACCTGACCGTCGAAATCGCCACCAAGGCCGACAGCTTCTTTCCCGTCAATGGCCACAACTTTACCGTCAAGGCGGGCGAAACCCTTGGCATCGTGGGCGAATCCGGCTCAGGCAAGTCCACCACCGCCCTGTGGCTGCTGCGCCTGGAAGACACGACCCCGGGCCGCGT
>CAYGRI010000592.1:0-2249 GCA_964352155.1 uncultured Maritimibacter sp.
ATGCGGACCCGTTCCTCGCGCGAGGCGTCTTCGGCCGTGACTGGGGCACGGGGCGGGGTCTTGGCCGCGGGCGCGGGCGCGGGCGCCGGGGGCGCGGGTTGCGCGGCGGCGTTCTGCACGTCTTCCTTCATGATCCGCCCGTCGCGTCCGGTGCCGGTGATCTGATCCGGGGACAGGCCCTTTTCCGCCATCAGCTTGTTGGCGGAGGGCGCGTTTTCGACGTCCTTGCCGGAGCCGGTCTGTGACGCGGGGGCGGGGGCGTCTGCTGTCTTCGCGGACGCTGCGATTTCACCCGCGCCCGACATCATGACGGCAAGCTTGCCGCCAGCTTCGACCGTGTCGCCTTCGGCCTTGAGGATTTCAGCCAGCACGCCGGTCGCGGGGGCGGGCACTTCGACGGAAACTTTGTCGGTTTCAAGCTCGCACAGCATCTCGTCCTGGGTCACGCTGTCGCCGGCCTTCTTGAACCAGGTCGCCACAGTGGCCTCGGTCACGCTTTCGCCCAGCGTCGGCACCATGACGTCGATGCTGGCGCCGCCGCCCGATGCCGCTGGGGCCGCGCTGGCGGCCGGTTTCGCCGCCGGAGCCGGTGGGGGGGCTTCGGCCCCGTCTGCGATGGTGGCCAGCAGGGCATCGACGCCGACCGTCTCGCCCTCGGCGGCGATGATGTCGCCCAGAGTACCGGCGGCGGGCGAGGGCACTTCGACGGTGACCTTGTCAGTCTCCAGTTCGCAGAGCATTTCATCGACCGCCACGGCTTCGCCCGGCTTCTTGAACCAGGTCGCCACGGTGGCCTCGGTGACGCTTTCGCCCAAAGTGGGGACGCGGACTTCGGTGCTCATGGTCTTGCTTACCCTTCAATTCCAAGCGCGGCTTCGACCAGCGCCTTTTGTTGTGCCTTGTGTTGCGATGCCAGCCCTGTCGCCGGCGAGGCGGACGCGGCGCGGCCGGTATAGACCGGGCGGCTGTGTTTGGAGCCGATCCGCGTCAGCACCCATTCGATATTGGGTTCGACAAAGGTCCAGCCGCCCTGGTTCTTGGGCTCTTCCTGGCACCAGATGACCTCTGCCTGTTTGAACCGCTCCAGCTCCTTAACGAGGCTGAGCGCGGGGAACGGATAGAATTGTTCCAGGCGCATCAGGTAGACGTCTTTCAACGCCTCCTCGTCGCGGCGTTCCAGCAGGTCGAAATAGACCTTGCCCGAACACAGCACCACGCGGCGGATCTGGTCGTCGGGGGCCAGCGTCAGATCGGAGTTTCCCTTCTGGGCATCGTCCCACAACACGCGGTGGAAGGACGAGCCGCTGGTGAAATCCTCGGCGTCCGAGATGCACAGCTTGTGCCGCAGCAGCGATTTCGGCGTCATCATCACCAGCGGCTTGCGATAGGACCGGTGCAGCTGGCGGCGCAGGATGTGAAAGTAGTTCGCCGGAGTCGTGCAATTGGCGACGATCCAGTTGTCTTCGGCGCACATCTGCAGGAAGCGTTCCAGCCGGGCCGAGGAATGTTCCGGCCCCTGACCCTCGAACCCGTGGGGCAGCAGCATCACCAGGCCGGACATCCGCAGCCATTTGCGTTCGCCCGACGAAATGAACTGGTCGAACATGATCTGGGCGCCGTTGGCAAAGTCGCCGAACTGCGCCTCCCACATCACCAGCGCGTTGGGTTCGGCGAGCGAATAGCCGTACTCAAAGCCCAGCACCGCGTATTCCGACAGCATCGAGTCGATGACATCATATTGGGCCTGCCCCGCGCGGATGTTGTTGAGCGGGTAATAGCGTTCCTCGGTATCCTGATTGATCAGGGCCGAATGCCGCTGGCTGAAGGTCCCGCGGGCGGAATCCTGACCCGCCAGCCGCACCGGATAGCCTTCGGTCAGTAGCGAGCCGAAGGCCAGCGCCTCGGCAGTGGCCCAGTCAAAGCCCTTGCCGCTCCGGAACATCTCTGCCTTGGCGTCGAGGATCCGGGTGACCGTCTTGTGCGCGGGGAACCCGTCGGGGACAGAGCATAGGGCGCTGCCGATCTCTCTCAGGGTCGTCTCGTCGATGGCGGTCTTGCCGCGCTGGTACTTCTCGCCCTCGCGGTCCAAATGCGACCAGCGGCCATCCAGCCAGTCGGCCTTGTTCGGACGGTATTCCTTGCCGGCCTCGAATTCCTCGTTCAGGCGGGACTGGAACGCCGCCTTCATATCCTCGATCTCGCCCTCGGGGATCAGGCCGTCCTTGACCAGCCGGTCAGTGTACAGGGAC
>CAYGRI010000593.1:0-2222 GCA_964352155.1 uncultured Maritimibacter sp.
AGCCAGCCGACCGGAAAGAAGCTGGGCGCCGCAACCGGCGCCTTGCCGGATTGGGCGAACAGATCCGTGCTGAGCGCGTCGCCGCCCGCGAACCCCAGGATACGCGTCTTGGCGCGCCCGCCCGGGCTGGCCACCGGCGCCGACGGCTCGCCGCCGCCAAGGCCCATCGCCCGGTCCCGTATGGTTTGCAGCGCCTCGCGGGCCAGATCGTTCTGCGTGGGCTCGGGCGGGACATCGCCGTTCTCGACCCGCGCGGCCCGTGCCGGAGCCGCGGCAGGCGGGGAAACCGGCGCGGCTCCCTCAGCCGGGGCTCCGGCGGGGGAGGCCATGCGCCTGTCGGGCACGGGCGCCCTGGCCGCGCGGGCCGGCGCGACCGCTTCGGGCGGAATGGTCCGCCGCGGGGGCTCTGCCTCCTCCTCCTTGAAGAGGTCCCAGATCTTGACGCTTTCACGGTTCAGCGATTTGGAGATCGGACCGGGCGTGTGTACTTCGGGGCTGTCGTAGACAGGGTCCAGATCCTCGGCCAGACGATCGATCATGTCGCCGCTCAGGCTGTTCGAGTCATCGTCCCAAAGGTCAGATCTGCGCCGCGAACTCGCCCGCGCCAACCCCGAATCCGGCCCCGAATCCTGCTCTGCCTCATGTTGCACCTTGCGTGCGCGTCTGCCCTTGAGAAACCGCATGATCTGTCTCCAACACCTATTCGTTTCGCTGCGCCCCACGGCGCAACAGCAGTCGCAGCGGGTAGAGTGGCAGCAGTACCAGGCTGAACCAAAGCGATCGCCGTCGATCTGGCGGGTCCTGATACGCCTCCAGGTCGGCCCAGCCCGAGCCGTCGCCGCTGTCGCCGCCCTCCTCTTCCGGCGCCCAGGCCTCGTCGTCCCAGTGCTCATCGTCCCAGCGGCGGTTGGCCGCCCTCGCGGGGGCCGGCCGCTGCACCGCCGGCGCGGGCGCGTCCGGCGGAGGCGCCAGACTTTGGGCCGCCTCAAGCTCTTTGTTGGTTGCCAGCGTCAGCTCGCGGATCGCCATGTCCAGCGACTGGTCATGGCGCGCCCGCTCGCGCATCGCGCGCTGACGGCGCGCCTGGTCGATCTGTTCGATCCATTCCACCGCGCTTTGCAGCCGGTCCTTGGGGAACACCGACAAGGCCTTGTCGATCGCCCCCAGAAAGAAGTGGTCATAGCCGACGGTGCGGGGCGGGATCGGAACATAGGGATCGGGCTCATCCGCCGCCAGGGCGGCCAGTCGGAGCTGACTGTTCGGCGGCGCGCGGCCCGTGATCACATGATAGAACGTGGCCCCTAGGGAATACAGATCGCTGGACGGCGACTGCACGTTGTTGGCCAGGTAGAATTCCTGCGGGGAATAGCCGTCCTTCACGATATGAAGCGCCGACAGCGCCCGGCTTGCATGCGTCGCAACCTCGCGCGCGGCGCCGAAATCGATCAGCACCGGATCGCCGGACGCGTCGATCAGGATGTTGTCGGGCGAGATGTCGCGGTGAAGCACATCGTTGTCATGCACGTACTGGATCGCCTCCAGCAGCTTCAAAAGCATGTCCTTGATGTCGTCGGGCTGGAGACTGGAGTAATCCTCCTCGATCACGTCCATCAGGTCGCGCCCTTCGACGAAATCGAGCGCCATATAGGCGGTGCCATGATCTTCGAACACCTGATGCACGCCGACGATGTTCGGATGGTCGAGGGTCGACATCCGGCGCGCTTCCAGGCCGAAATGCCGCACGACCTGTTCAAAATCCTTTTGCAGCGCCCGCGACCGGGCTCTGACACCCACTCCGTCCCGCATACACATCGCGCCGGGAAAGCATTCCTTGATGACCACTTTCCGGTCGAGACTGTCATGCGCCAGATAAGTGATTCCGAACCCGCCGGAATTGAGGTGGCGGTCAATCTCGTACTGCCCGTACAGCAGCTTGTCACCGCGTTGCAGCGTGTTGATCAGCCCATCCCGGGCGAGCGGTCCTTCTATCTGTCGTGCTACTGCCATATCGTTCTATTCGCCATTTTGTGTCCAAAACTGCAAACAATGCAGGGTCCAATGCCTAGATCAGAAACAATAACAAAGTGTCCAAATGATGGTTTCAGTTTGCGCTTAGCAGGGCCTTGCTGCGGCAACGGGACAAAGCGCTGCGGTCACGCGGTTTGTCCCCGCGAATACCGCCCCGCCGAGCGCCGATCCCAGCGACCGCCGCCCCTTGCGCG
>CAYGRI010000594.1:0-2221 GCA_964352155.1 uncultured Maritimibacter sp.
GCCCGGGCCGTTCGGCAAAGTCAGGGGCATGACCCCGGGCGGGGGCGCCGCGGCTCAAGCCGTCTTCTGCGCCCGCCGGCGCCCGGAGACCTTGCGCCGGACCCCGCGGATCTTGCGCCGCAGAAACCGCAGCGATGCCTCGGCCTGCACGATCCCGCGCGCAAGGGTTGGCCGGACGGCAATCCGAACCCGTTGGTAGGAGTCGAAGGTCTCTCCGAAAGAGGTGGTGAAATGCGTCGCGCGCAAGGCGTCATAGGTCCGGGCCCCGGCCGCCACGGCGCGGCGCATGCCTTCATCGGAAATGAACCTGCCCACGGACAGATGCGCATAGGCGGCGTCATAATCGATCACAAGCCCGTAGGCCGTGCCGCCCAGGTGGAGGCTGATCTCGCTGCTGACGGGTTTGCCGTCATAGATCAGAACATGGACCTTCATCGCGCCCGATTGGGCAAAGCGGGCATAGGCCTTGCGAAAGAATTCCCGGTTCCGCGGATCAGAGCCGATGTCGGTGCCGTTCTGCGCCTTCCAGGACCGGGCCGAGACATCGAGCGCCTGTTCCAGGATCCGCAGGTCTTCGGGGCTGTCCGTCGCCGCCGCCAGAACCGTGCCGCCGTCTCTGGCGATGCGGCGTTCCAGGGCGCGGATCTGTTTGCGGGTGCGCGCGGAACGGCGGCCAAGATAGGCCTCCCAGCCGCCGTCCAGATCCGAGATCACGGTCCGGATCTCGTCCCGCTGGTAGACCCAGCAGCCTGCCGCGCGGGCGGCGGCCAGAAACGCCGCAAAGCCCTCTGACGGCCGCACCGGGGTCAGATCGGCAAAGGCGGGGCCGTCCTGCCGGTGCAGAGCCTCGAAGATCGCGGTCATGGCCCCGGTTTCGCCGGGCCGCATCAGCATGTCATGAAACCCGGCCCGGTCGGCACAGAGCATGGTCCAGGTCGGGGGCGCATAGCCCAGACGCGGCGAGGGCCTTGCGCGGCGTATCGCAAGCGGAACGGCGGCGATCAGCGTCCCGTCGTTCCAGGCCGTAACGATCCTCAGGTCGGCATCGTCGGCCCCATAGACCTCGATCCAGCTCAGGATCCATTCATAGGTTGAAAACGGCCCGCCCCGTGCGGCGTGGTGCAGCGCTTTCCACTCCTGTTCGATCAGGCGGAAGGCCTGCCCGGAGGTGACGGTCCTGACACTCATGCATGGCCCTGGGCGAAGGATCTTACCCTTGGGAAAGTCGCGGTCCCCCACATCGTCAACAAGCGGTCTCATCCTTCTGGAATGCCGGTCTCATGATAGGCGAGAGACTGGCGTTTCTCAAAGCGATTGTTGCGTTGCGGTCTGTCCTGGCGGGGGCATATGGGCGCGCACTGCCGCCGGGTTGGGGGAGGCGCCCGCCTGCCCACCGCTGCCCGCACAGAAAGGATCGCGGGGGGCCGCGCGTCGGTTTGGCGGGGACGGCCGGTAAGGATCCGTCGCGGCTGTTCCGGTCGCTGGCCGGCCCCGGTCTCGTGGTGGTCTCGTGGTGGTCCCGTGCTGGTCCTGTGGCCTTGGCGACCTGTGATCCGGTTCACAGCGCGGGGGACCGATCTTTCCTACTCATGGGTCATCAGCAGGACAGGACGTCCTCGCAGCCAACCAGGACAAGGAACAGACCCATGACAGTTACGCTCACCGCTCAGCTTATCTACCGCGGCATCGCCCATAGCGGCGCAACCGGCGCGCGCCCGGCCATGGCGCAGGATCTCGTCTATCGCGGGGTCCGGCATGACGGTCTCGCCTTGGCCATTGCGCCCCGGCGGCAGGATATGCCCCTGCGCTATCGGGGGGTTGCCCATACGATCCCCGCCCCGATCTCTGCCACGCTTCCGGGGACAGAGCGTTCGGAACCGGTGCCGGGCGAAATGGACATGCCCTACAAGATGGCCGTGTGACCCCCCCGCCTCTCACCGGTGCTGGATATGGTGCCGGCTGTGGATCGCAAGTGGCCCCCCGCCCTGTCCCCGGGGCAAGGGCGGGGCGGCGGAGGTTTCCCGCAATCGCGCCTTTCAGGCCCGCGCGCCGGAGCATGAGAGGCTGGCAGCTTGGCCTTGCGGATCCCTCGATTCGGGGGGCCACGGGGCAGGTGCCTGACAGGTGAGCCTGAGGTGGAGGTAATTTTTTATTTTCAGATCATATGCTTGTCGGATTTTCTCGGGAAATCCAAAAATGTGTGTTGACGACACTAACTGTT
>CAYGRI010000595.1:0-2207 GCA_964352155.1 uncultured Maritimibacter sp.
GGTCGGGCCTGGGCGAACTGATCCTGCCGGAGAACGAGCCGGGCTCCTCGATCATGCCCGGCAAGGTGAACCCGACCCAGGCCGAGGCGCTGACGATGGTCTGTGTGCATGTGATGGGCAACGACGCCGCCGTGGGCATGGCGGGCAGCCAAGGCCATTTCGAGCTGAACGTCTACAACCCGATGATGTCGTATAACGTGTTGCAATCCATGCAGCTTCTGGGCGACAGCGCATCCGCCTTCACAGACAACATGGTGGTCGGGATCCAGGCCAATGAGGCCCGGATCGAAAAGCTGATGAAGGAATCGCTGATGCTGGTCACTGCGCTGGCCCCGACGATCGGCTACGACAACGCCACCAAGGTCGCCAAGACCGCCCACAAGAACGGCACCAATCTGCGCGACGAAGCCATCGCGCTGGGCTTTGTGGATGGCGAGACCTTCGACAAGGTCGTGCGCCCCGAGCAGATGATCGGCCCCAAAGACTGATCCCCGATCAGATCACCGATCAGATCCGTAACCGGTTCCGGCCCGGGGCGGCGCGTCACCTCATGTCGCAGCCCTGGGCCGCCAGCTCGTTCAGCGTGAAACCGGCATAGGTCAGCGGCACTTCGGTCACATACCCGCCTCGATAAAGGCCGATCCGCAGCAGCCAGGCGCTGCGCAACCCCTCCAGCACGGCCGAGGCCTCCGCCATCTCGTCGAAATCCAGCATACAGGTGTTGCCTTGGCAGGCGGCGCCCAGCAGCGTCCCTCCCCTTCCGTCGAATTGGAGCACCAGCGTTTCGTCCGGCCCGCGCGGCGCCATATCGTCGACGAAAAAGGCCGGGAGGCCGCCATTGCCGCATTCGACCCGGAACGACACGCCGCCCAGGCCCTCGCCCACAGCGATTCCACCCACGTCATAGCGCCATTCCGCCAGCGCGGCAGAGGGTAGAAGCACCAGGGAAAGTAACATTGATTTCAGTAACATACAGGTCTCTCTTTTCATCCGCTGGCAACGCCGGGAGCCGATCCCGCGGGCCGCACCGCTGGAACGCGGCGCCCAGTCACCCGGTTCTGGTAAGTCGGCTCTCTGCACCAGTCCGTTCAAAGATAGCACCCCCGGCGGCTCCGCACAGCGCGATTGTGGCCAAAGGCGCCAGACGCGCCTATAATCGCGCTCCGACGCGTGGGGCATCGCGACCAGCAAATGCGGGACGGCGGCATGGTATCGAAACCGATCAATCTGAATCAAGCGCGCAAAGCTCGAAAAAAGGTTCAAAAGCGCGCACAAGCCGATGACAACGCGGTGACTTTCGGCCTGACAAAGGCGCAGAAGGCACAAGCCAAGGCCGCCGCCGACAAAGCGCGGCGCGCGCTGGATCAGCACAGGCGCGATGAGGATCCCAGGGAATGACGGGCCGCCCGGTCAAGCATTCCCTGACCCTGCGCGGGCATCGCACCAGCGTCTCGCTGGAGCTGGAGTTCTGGGAGGCGTTCCGCGAGATCGCCGCCCTGCGCGGTCGCCCCCTGAACGCTCTGGCCGCCGAGATCGACGCGGCGCGCGGTATGGACATCGGCCTGGCCTCGGCGATCCGGCTGTTCGTACTGCAGCATTACCGCGAGCGTGCCTCATAAAGCGTCCGGCCGGGCAAAGACGCTGTGCATCGTGTAATCCTTGCGCGGCCCGGTGACGGTCCAGATCGCCTCCCACCGCGGCCAGGCGCGGAAATCATAGCGAACGTCATAGCGGTCGGGCGCGCAATCGTGATGCGCCATGGGCTGCAATCCGGGCCCGATCGCATGGAACGGGCGGCCATCCTCGAACCAGACGGCGATCCCCTCGGTCCCGGGCCGCCACAGATACCGCCGGTCGGCGCGGATCGGCGGCTGTCCCGGGATCCGCAGCAGGCCCGTCTCGGCATAGGTCAGCCCCTCGGCCTCCGGGACAAGCGTCGCCTGCCCTTCGAACATCAGCGTCTGATCCTGCATCCGGTCGACGATCTGGCGGTCAAGCTGCCAACCGCCCGCGAAATCGCCCAAGTTCGGCGCGTTGGCCATGCGTTCCTGCCGCTCCTGCTTGCTGCCCCGGCACGCGCAGTCTAAGACGCCCCCGCGCGCCCAGAAAGACAGAAAGGCCCCGGCCATGATCCCCCCCAAATACCCCCCCCAGATGGTGGCCATCTGGTCCCCCCAAACGAAGTTGCGCAAAAGGGATGAAATACA
>CAYGRI010000596.1:0-2188 GCA_964352155.1 uncultured Maritimibacter sp.
CGGGGGGCGCGGAGCGGTGTATCACAGACCGTGATCGAGATCACGACGATTGGCGCGGGCGGCGGCTCTATCGCCTGGGTCGACAAGGGCGGGTTGCTGAACATCGGGCCGGAAAGCGCGGGGTCCTCGCCGGGGCCGGTGGCCTATGGTCAGGGCAACACGCGGCCCACGGTGACCGATGCCAATGTGGTGCTGGGGCGGATCGACCCCGACAGCCCCATCGGCGGCAAGCTGGAGCGGCTGGATGTGGAGGCGGCCCGCGCAGCGATCGACGCGCATGTGGGCCAGCCGCTGGGCCTGGGCACCGAGGCGGCGGCAGAGGCGATCCTGCGTGTCGCCAATTCCCGCATGGCCGGCGCGATCCGGTTGGTCAGCATCGAGCGGGGCTTTGACCCCAAGCGTTTTGCTTTCATGCCCTTCGGCGGGGGCGGTGCGCTGCACACCGGGGCGATGCTGCGCGATGTGGGGATCGGACAGGCCATCGTGCCGCGCTACCCCGGGGTGACCAGCGCCATGGGCTGTGTGATCGCCGACATGCGGCAGGACTTTGTGCAGACGATAAACGCGCTGACGGCGGCGCTCGACCCCGGTGATCTCTGCGCGGTCATGCAGCGGCATGTGGACGAGGGAATAGCCCTGCTGGATGCCGCGAAATCCCGGTTCGAGGCGCGCGAAACGGTGTTCGAACTGGACATGGCCTATGTCGGGCAGACCCATACGGTGGCCGTGCCTTTGGCCGTCACGGTGACGGGTGGCACGGTGCAGGCGCCAACGATTGCCCAGATCGAGGCGGCTTTCGATGCCGCCTATCAGGCGACCTATGGTCGGTTGCTGACGGCGGGCACGCGGCGGGTGATGAACCTGCGCAGCGCGGTGATCGGGCGGCGGCCCAAGTTCGACTTGTCGACGTTGGCGCCTAGGGGCGGCGACCTCGACGCGGCGCGGACCGGAACGCGCCCGGTGCATTTTGGCGATCAATGGCATGACACCGCGATCTACGACCGTCTGTCGCTGCCCGTGGGGGCCCAGGTCGCGGGACCCGCGATTCTGGTGCAGCCGGATACAACGGTGCTGATCGACCCGGGCCTGACAGGGCGGGTCGATGCCTATGGCAATACCATCATCACACAGGGCGAGGGCTGACATGGACGGAATCGATCCGGCGCGCACGGCGCTGCTGACCATCGACCTGCAGAACGACTTTCTGCATCCAAAGGGCGCCTATGGCCGCGCGGGGCAGGGCGCCCCCGCCATCGCGGCGCTGCCCGTGCGGATCAAACCGCTGGCCGAGGCGCTGCGGGCGCGGGGCGGCACCTATATCAGCGCCCAGTTTACGCTGGTGCCGGGGCCGGGGGGCGAGCCGCTGATCGCGCCGCATCTGAAGCAGCTCCGCCCCTTCCTGGGCAAGGGCGACTTTGCCCCCGGCGCCTTCGGTCACGCGCTGGTGGAGGATCTGGCGCCCGCCGATTACACCGTTGAAAAGGTGGCCTATTCCGCCTTCTACCAGACTCGGCTGGAATACATCCTGCGGGCTTTGGACATCGACACGCTGATCGTTGGCGGGATCGTCACCAATGGTGGCGTCGCCAGCACCGTCCGCGACGCGCATCTGCGCAACATCCACACCATCCTGCTGTCCGACGGCTGCGCGGCCTTCAAGGACGAGGTGCACGCGGCAACGCTGATCTCGCTGGGCTCGATCTCTCCCGTCGTGACCTGCGCGGCGATGCTGGAGGCGTTGGGATGAGCCTCAAGACTCGCCTGACGCGGTCGGACATCGTCGTGGCGCCCGGCATCTATGACGCGCTGACCGCCGCCATCGCCGCCGAGGCGGGGTTCGAGGCGCTGTATTTGTCCGGCGCCGCCGTGGCCTATACCCGGCTGGGGCGGCCGGACATCGGGCTGACCTCTGTCACCGAAATGGCCGATACCATGAGCCTGGTGCGCGACCGGGTCGATCTGCCGGTGATCATCGATGCCGACACCGCCTTTGGCAACGCGCTGAACGCCCAGCGGACGATGCGGCTGTTCGAGCGGGCGGGCGCCGATGCGCTGCAGGTCGAGGATCAGACCTTTCCCAAGCGCTGCGGGCATCTGGCCGACAAGTCGCTGATCGGGACGGGCGAGATGGCGGGCAAGATCGCGGCCATGGCCGATGCCCGCGCCTCGGACGAGACGCTGATCATCG
>CAYGRI010000597.1:0-2182 GCA_964352155.1 uncultured Maritimibacter sp.
GGCACCGCCCGACCCTGCCCCCGGTGATGCGTCGGGCGGGGGCAGGCGCCACGCCCGCCCCGATCCGGTCCAGCGCCCCCGGACCGCAGGCGCCGGCTGTCTTACCCGAACATATCCGCCGTGATCCCCGCATACCAGCCCAGCGATTCCTCATAGGTCGCCTGGCGCACAGAGGCGTCTTCGCCCGTCTGGCTGATGAAGCTGGAGGTCGACGCGATCTTGCCCTCGCCCGGTTCATAGGCGGCACCGACCTTTACCCCGTCATCGGCGGCGATCAGCGACCAGCAGGTATTGGCATAGCGCGCCGGAAACACCCGGCTGCCGGTCAGGGCGCCGCGCACCGCATTGGCGCAGACCTTGGCCTGGCTGTTCGCCGAATACCCCGATTTCGGCATGTCGCCCTGCTGGGCCGCATCCCCCAGCACATACACATCCGGATCCACGACCGAGGACATGTCGATGGGGTTGACCGGCGCCCAATTGCCCTCTGTCACGCCCGCGATCTCTGCGATCCGACCGGCCTTTTGCGCGGGGATGACGTTGCAGACATCGACCTTGTTCACATCGCCGTCGATATCCACCGTCATCGCCACCGGATCGACAGAGGTGTTGTCCGCCCCGAAATCCGGCCCGATCCGGGTGATCATCCCGCCGTAATGCGCCTGCCAGCCTTCCTCGAACAGCGCCTGTTTGGAAAAGCCCGGCTTGGGGTCGGCGATCAGGATCTTGGCGGTCGGGTTGGTCTGCGACAGCACATGGGCGACCATCGAGATCCGCTCATACGGGCCCGGCGGGCAGCGGTAGGGGTTGGGCGGGGCGACCATGGCATAGGTCCCCCCCTCTGGCATCGCGAGCACCTGCGCCTTGAGCAATTCCGCCTGCGATCCGCCCTTGTAGGCATGGGGCATGGCGTTTTGCGACGACAGATCCCAGCCCGGAACAGAGCCGTCGACGAAATCGATGCCCGGCGACAGGATCAGCTTGTCGTAGGGCAGCGTGGCTCCGCTCGCCAGGGTCACGGTCCGAGTGTCGCGATCCACCCCCACGGCCCAGTCATGCACGACATTGATGCCGTAGGAACTGGCCAGCGTGCCATAGCTATGCGCCAGGCTGGAAAGCTCGCGAAAGCCGCCGATATAGAGGTTGGAGAAGAAGCAGGTGTAATAGGCCCGCGACGGCTCGATCAGCGTGACATCAATGGCACCGTCGCTGTCGCGCGCGATGTAGCGCGCTGCTGTTGCGCCGCCCGCCCCGCCGCCGATCACCACGACCTTCGGTGTCCCGTGTGAGGCGGCCTGTACCATCGGTGCCGCAATCACCGCCGTGGCCGCCGATCCGGTCAGAAATCTCCGTCTGTCAAAACCCATGTGTTCCTCCCAAAAAACATGGAGCGCCCTGTTATGGCAGGGTCGCAAAATACGCGGCTAGGGCCGCGATCTCTTCGTCGCCCAGGCGCGCGGCGATCATATTCATCACCGGATGAGCCCGGCCGCCGGACTTGTACGCGTTCATCGCGTCGACGAAATCCGGCTCATACCAGTGGACGATCGCGGGGATCCCCTCGACCGCGCCGTCCGCGCGGTGGCAGCTGGTGCATTCCGAGGCTAGGTACGCCCCGTATTCGGGATCGCCCCCCACCTCGCCCAGAACCACGTCACCCTGAGCCGCCGCGCCCTGCGCCAGCGCGGCAAGCCCTGCCGCCAGACATGCACCCCTCCACATCATTCTGCGAAGGTTCCCATATAGGCGATCACAGCCTTCACGTCCGCCTCGTCCCTTAGTCCAGCGAAAGACATCTTGGTTCCCCTCATATACCCACGAGGGTCTGCAAGGAAAGCGGCCAGAGACTCGGCATCCCACACAAGTCCGTCAGAGGCCGCGCCCTGCAGCGCGCTGGAATAGCGAAAGCCGTCGACCTCGCCCGCAGGCCGCCCGACGATTCCGTTGAGCACCGGGCCGGTGCGGTTCTTGGCCCCCTCGCCAACCTGGTGGCAGGTCTTGCACTTGCGAAAAACCGATTCTCCCTCGGACACAAGCGCCGGATCGACGGTGGCGACGGCCGGGGTGACGGCCGCTTCCTCGGCGGGGGCGTCCTCGGCGGGCACTTCCGCGCCAGCGCCCGAGACCGAGAACGCGCCCGAAAAAATCGAGACCCCGGCGGAAGAGGTCGCTGCCGCGGAAG
>CAYGRI010000598.1:0-2181 GCA_964352155.1 uncultured Maritimibacter sp.
ACCCCGCCCTCGACCAACTCTCGCAACTCTTCTGCGACCGCCGTAGCATCGGCGGACCCGGCGCCCGGAAGCAAAACCAGAAACTCCTCCCCGCCCCACCGGGCCAGAATGTCCGAACGGCGCAGGCGGGCGGCCATCATACCCGCCGTCTCGCGCAGCACCGCGTCCCCCGCGGCATGCCCATAGGTGTCGTTGACGGCCTTGAAATTATCGAGATCGATCACAAGAACAGACAGTTGCGTGTTCTCCTGCAAGGCCGCATCGAAGGCAGCATGCCCGGTTAGATAGGCCGCGCGCCGGTTTGCCACCCCGGTGAGCGAATCAGTCAACGTTTCCGCCAGAAGATCCCGCTCCCGCTTGCGGCGCAGCCGGTCATCCATGTCGTAGTACTGGGTCGAAATGATCACCATGCCGGTCACGAACCAGGTCGCCAGCATCACGATGATCGCGGTTCCGGGAAGGTCGACTCTCGCCTCCATCTGAACGAAGACATAGCCGCATCCGATGAAGAACAGGTTGGACAGCAGGATCTGCCGTCGGGCCAGCCGCCCCAGCACATCCCCGCGCAAGAGGATGCGAAAGGCCCGTTTCTTCGCAAAGAGACAGGCGGACGCGATGGCCAGGAACAGATAGATGACCGCGGTGACCGGTGACATGGCGCCATGCAGCATCTTGATCCCGCAGAGGTAGCCAAGCAGGCTGACAGAGGGCAGAAACAGTGCCAGCGCGACCAAAGCCAGGGCGCCATAGGGTGCGATGCGGCCGACCAGAAGCGAAAACGCCAAGGCCAGGATTGTCAGCGCCGTGTTCACGCCGGTCGAGATCCCGGAGTGAGTCTCAAAGCTGGCTGGGAGCAGTGCCATGGACGCGGGCGCCCCGGGCAGCGCAACGAATTCCACCAGGCGCAGCAGCGCCAGGCACAGCGCCAGCCACACAGTCAGCCGAAACGCGCGGACCATCTGACGGTTGGGACGGAAACTCGCCAACCCCAGCGCCAGCAACAGCCCACAAATCGCGGTCAGCGGATGCGTTCCCGGGCGCTCCCCTGCCATGGACAGGAACACGTGTTGAGGGCTGTACACGCCCCACAAGGACAGCACGCAAAGGGTGCCCGCGGCAAAGGCCAGCAGGATCCTTGCGCGATGTACCGGTCTGACCCAAGAGAAATTGAGGCGCCCCGTATCCCCCAGGGGCAGGCTGGGGAGAATAGCTGGGATGTGAGTCGGTTTCGGCATGTGCGCTCCCCTTTCTGGGCCAACTCGGTCAGCGCTGCCCCCGAAACGGTTCACTTTCCAAATCCGCCGTGAACGGCCGATCCAGAGAACGTTCGTTGCACGCAAGATTATTTGGCGTTCTGCCCGGACAAACGACCGGGACAATGGCTCAATAGCGCAGAGGCGTTACTTAAAGGTTAGAATTTTCGATAGTTCCGACTCAAACGCATCGCTTTCCGCCCGCGTTTGGCGGTTTCGCGGCCCTGCCCGGCCTGAGCCGCGTCGCCCGCCCCATCGCGGCCAACCCAGTTACTGCCCGCCGCTTCGCCACCGGCTGCGCCAGCGCCAGCCCTGCCACCGCCGGTACCGCGCGCCAGCCGATCCATGCCCGCATCGACGCCGCGCCGCACCAGCCGCGCAATGACCTGCCTGGCGATCATGTTGACCAGTCGATCTATTCCCATCCCCGTCTCCGCCCGTGCCGTGTCACTCGAACATATCGCCCTGATCCGCGGGATCAGGGGCGTCGTCCTCCTCGTCCACAACATCGCTGCCGGTGAGCGGGCCAAAGGCAGGGCGGCTTTCCAGCAGCCCGGCAGAGCGCAATTCCTTCAGCCCCGGCAGATCGCGCGCATTCTCCAGCCCGAAATGATCGAGGAAGATATCCGTGACAACATACGTGACCGGGCGGCCAGGGGTATTCTTTCTTCTTCCGAATTTTATCCATTCCAGTTCCAGCAACTGGTCGACCGTCCCGCGAGAGACGGAGACGCCGCGGATCTCTTCGATCTCGGCGCGGGTGCAGGGCTGGTGATAGGCGATGATCGCTAGGGTCTCGATCGCGGCGCGGGACAATTTGCGCGTCTCGACCGTTTCCTTTTGCATCAGGAACCCCAGGTCCGGCGCGGTGCGAAAGGCATGGCCATCCCCAACACGGACCAGCAGCACCCCCCGCCCCTCGTAGCGT
>CAYGRI010000599.1:0-2181 GCA_964352155.1 uncultured Maritimibacter sp.
CTCGGGGGCGGGCGGGACGTCGGCGGCGCTCTCCAGCTTCGCAAAGGCGGGTTGGGTCTGGACGGACAAACCGGCCGCGGCGGGGGTCATGCAGGCGCGCAGGTTGGGCACGCCGTCGACGGTGACAAGGCAATCCTGACAGACGCCCATGCCGCAAAAGATCCCCCGGCGGGCCTCTGCCGCTGTCTGGCGAAAGGCGCGGTGCCCGGCCTCTGTCAGCGCCGCCGCAATGGATTGGCCGGGGCGAAATCCAAGCGGGTGGCCATCGAACGAAAACGTGCTGTCAGTCATTGGATCCTGTCATCAATTGATCTCGCAGCGCCACCAGCCGGGCCACGGCGCGGGCGCGCCAGCGGGCCCGGCGGGGCAGTTCTTCTTCGCAACATAGGGCGCGCCGCTCGGTCGCCACGCGGTCGATCAGCGCAGCCGACCAGTCCACCGTTTCGCCGCGCGCCTCGCCCATGCGTTTGTAGGCCAGGCCCATCCGGGCCGCATGGGCGCGGATCCCGCCGGGGGTGTTGAGCTCCGCCGTCTCGAACGGTCCCGACAGCGCCCAGCGGGGGCCGAGGGCAAGGCGCATCACATTGTCCACCCCGGCGACGTCGGTCACGCCTTCGTCCACCAGCCGATAGGCCTCGCGCAGGACAGCGCCCTGCAGGCGGTTCATCACGAAGCCCTCGATCTCGTGGCCCAGCACGACCGAGGTAAAGCCGAGATCGCCAAAGACGGCGGCGGCACGCTCCATCGTCCGGGGCGTGGTTCCGGGGGCGGGGCAGAGTTCGATCAGGCGCAGGATCGCGGGCGGGTTGACCGGATGGGCCACAAAGCACCGCGCTTGGGCCGCCGCGTCGGGCAGGATCCGCGACATCTGGATGGCGGAAGAGGCGGTGGCCAACAGGCATTCCGGCCCGGCCTTCGCCAGCAGATCGGCAAAGATCGCCTGCTTGATCTGCAGATCCTCCGGCCCGCATTCCAGCACCAGCGCGGCCCGCTCCAGCGCGATGCCGGCCGCGTCGGTGACGTCGACAGGCCCCTCGGCGCCCCGGGTCAGACCGGCGGTCGCCATCGCGTCTTTCTGGGCGTCGATCCCGTCGGGCGCGGCGGCGCGGCGCGGCGCGTCGGGGTCCACCAGGGTGACGGTAGCGCCCGCATCGGAAAAGGCGGCGGCAAAGGACAGCCCGATAAAGCCTGCCCCCAGGATCACCACCTCGAATGCCGTGTCTTGCGCCAATGCAGGACCTTTCGCTTGCAAGTGTTCACATCGCGAACAAAAGTGCGCGTGCGGGTAAGACCTAGCCCGTCAACAGGAGTCGCGCAACATGACAGTCGCACAGGATCTGAAGGGGCGTAAAGCGGTCGTGACCGGCGGGGCGCGGGGGCTTGGCCGGGCGATTGCCGACCGGCTGGCGGCGGCGGGGGCCGCGCTGACGATTGTCGATCTGAACAGCGCGGTGGCGGAGGTTCCGGCGGATTGGCGGGCGGTGGCCTGCGACCTTGGGGACCGCTCGGCCAAGGCGCAGATGCGGGAGCTGGCCGATGCGCTGGGCGCCGTGGACATCGTGGTCGCGAATGCGGGGGTGGTGCCGCCCTGGCGCCGTATGGCGGATCTGGACCCTGTCGAATGGCAGCGGGTGATGGCGATCAACGTCTGGGGCGTGGCGGCGACTTTGGGCGGCATGGCCGGGGCCTTGGCAGCGTCGGGGCGGGGATCGGCGGTCGTGATGGCCTCGATCAACGGGTTTCGGGCGCATCCCGATCAGGTGCTCTATTCCGCGTCGAAACATGCGGTGGTGGGGGTGATGCGCGCGGCGGCGCTGGATATGGGGCGCGCGGGCACAAGAGTGAACGCCCTTGCCCCCGGTCCCATCGCGACGGAGGCCCTGCTGGGCCGTATGGCGATCCGTCACGAACAGGGCAACGTCGCGCCAGCGGAGGCGCTGGGGGCCCTGGCCGCCGACTCGCCTTTGGGGCGGATCGCCACGGCAGAGGACGTGGCGAATGTCGCGCATTTTCTGGCGTCAGATGCTTCCGCTGGGATGACGGGGGGCGTGTTCCCGGTGGACACCGGCGCGACCCAGCGCCCCTGACCGGGGCGGCTGGTCCCGTCTTTGAGCGCGGCTGGCCGAGATCGTTACACCAAAGCCCCGCCAATACCCCCTGTGTCTGGCCTGCCGAGCTAGG
>CAYGRI010000600.1:0-2176 GCA_964352155.1 uncultured Maritimibacter sp.
CCCCAGCCCACAATACCCGCCGGGATTTTTCGCCAGATACTGCTGGTGATACGCCTCGGCGAAAAAGAAGGCGGGCGCCGCGAGGATCTCTGTGGTGATCGCACCGTATCCGGCAGCCTCCAGCCGAGTTGCGAACTCCGACCGCGACTGCTCCGCCGCCGCCCGCTGGGCGTCGGTGAAGGTGTAGATCCCCGAGCGATACTGGGTGCCGATGTCATTGCCCTGGCGCATGCCCTGCGTCGGATCATGCCCTTCCCAAAAGACCTGCAAAAGCCGCTCAAAGCGGACGACCTTCGGATCGTAGACCACGCGCACCACCTCGTTGTGGCCGGTCTTGCCGCTGCACACTTCCTCATAGGTCGGGTGCGGCGTATGGCCCGCGGCATAGCCCGCCGCGGTCAGCCAGACGCCCGGCTCTTTCCAGAACATCCGCTCCACGCCCCAAAAGCAGCCCATGCCGACGACCGCTTCTTCCATCCCGTCCGGCACAGGGGCCTTCATCGGACGGTCGAACACGAAATGGGTCTCCGCTGTCGGGATCGGGTTGCCACGCCCGGGCAGAGCCTCCGCCGCCGTGACCATTTCGGCCTTCTTTCGCTTCAACAGGAACATCTGAGCCTCCACTATGGGTACCGGGTTAATGTCGCCCTTTGCGCTGCGAATTCAAGGGCAGCTCAACGGCGGGTGCCACCGCGAAACAGCGCCCCCGCCCGCTTTGGAGCGGGCGTTGCGCCGGGTCAGGGCTGGGCCCGCCGGTCGTACCGCGACATGGGCGCAGACCGGTAATCAAGCCACGCGGCGGCTGAAACCCCTGAGGATCACTCCGCCGGCGCCGCGACCAGGCGGCTGAACACGGTTTCGTTGCCGGGTTCGGGGTGGCGCGGGATCATCAGCGCCAGAGCCAGCGAGGCGCTGGCCATACAGGCGGCCAGGATGAACACCGATGCCGGAGATGTGACCCAAAGATACCCCAGCAGGGCTGGCAGGAAGACCGCCGCGATGTGGTTGATCGTGAAGGCCACCGCCGCGGTGGGGGCGATGTCGCCGGGATCCGCGATCTTCTGGAAATAGGTCTTCAACGCGAAGGCGAGGGCAAAGAAGATGTGGTCCAGCACGTATAATGTGGCCGCCAGAACGACGCCCCAGCTGAAGAAGTAGATCCCGCCATAGGCGAGGAAGATCAGGACCAGCCCGGTATATTCGAACACCAGGGCGCGGCGTTCGCCCCAATAGGCCACGGCCCGACCCATCAGCGGGGCGAAGACCATGTTGGCGGCGAAGTTGATTAGGAAGAGGGCCGTGACCTCATGCACCTCAAAGCCGAACCGTTCGACCATCATGAAGGCCGCGAAGACGACGAAGATCTGCCGCCGGGCGCCGGACATGAATTGCAGGGCGTAATACAGCCAGTAGCGGCGGCGCAGAACCATCTTCTTGATCTGGGGGTGGGGTGCCTCGAACTGCGGATAGGCGAAAAAGCAAAAGATCGCGATGGCTGCGGTGATCCCGCCCGACACCATATACACCAGATTGTAGGACAGGTCGAAGGCTTTCCATGTCACCACCAGCAGCGCATAGGCGATCAGCGAGGCGGCCGAGCCCGCGCCGACGATCCAGCCCAGCACTTGGGGCGCCCGTTTGCGGTCGATCCATTGCAATTGCAGGGATTGATTGACCGTCTCGAAGTAATGGAACCCGATGGAGCTGAGCATCGTCACCGTCAGCAGCCCGCCCAGGGTTGGAAACCAGGCGGTGATGGCGGTGGCGACCCCGAGCAGCAGGAGGGAGACGAGGCCCAGGATTTGCTCGCGCATGAAGATGATGATCGCGATCACGCCGATGGCGAAGAAGCCAGGGATTTCGCGCACGGTGTGCAGCCAGCCGATCTCGACCCCGGTGAACCCGGCGGCCTCGACCACGAAATTGTTCAGCAGGGCGTTCCAGGTCGCAAAGGCGATGGGCATAGCGAAGGCCATGAGCAGCAGCAGGCTGATGGGGCGTTGCCACAGGGGCAGGGTGGCGGCGTCGCCAAGGGGAAAGATGCGCATCATGGACGTGATCTAGGCCCATTTCCGGGCCTTGGCGAGATGTTTGTCTGTGCGCTGGCGCAGGGTGGCTGGGTTGATCCGGGCCCGGCCCGCGCGCGGGTGGGGCCCGGATCGGCTGGGTCCTGGAT
>CAYGRI010000601.1:0-2171 GCA_964352155.1 uncultured Maritimibacter sp.
CCCCCCCCCCCCCCCCCCCCCCCCCCCCCCCCCCCCCCCCCCCGGATCGGATCGCCAGAGGCGATCCGATCCAAAAGCATCACTTCAACGCTTCCATAAAGGCATCCACCTCGGTCAACGACAGGTACTCGACCTCATCGATCCCGCCCTCGCCGAACATCCAAACCACGGCGGGCGCCGAAACATCGCCATTCGCATCAAACCGCACATTGCCGGTCGCGCCCTCATACAGAACCGTTCCACCGGCCGCCAGGATCTCCTTGGCGCTGGCAAAACCCGCGGTATCCGCGGTCACCGGTGTTCCGGCCGGATCGGTGACCCGCGCCACCGCGGCGGCGATCTCTGCCCCCGTCGCGTCCGGACCGGCGGCCTGCATCGCCAGCAAGGCGATCATCGCCGCGTCATAGCTGTTGGCCAGCCCCGGCCCGTTCGGCGGCCCGTCGAAATGCGCCGTATAGGCATCCACAAAGGCCGTTGAACTCTCCCCGCGCGGCGAGGCGGTGTCGGTGCCCCAGGCCGAGCCCAGGTATTCCATCCCCACATTCTCGCGGAATTCCTCGGATTTCAGCGAATTCGCCATAATCATGTTCCGAGTTCCGCCCAGCGACAGCCATTCGCGCACAGCCGCCGTGCCCTCGTTCGGATACAGAGCCAGATACAGTGCATCCGGGCGGTTCCCCAGCGCAGAGGCCACCTCGGCCCGGTAGGACGGCTGGCCATCGTTGATGGCGATGGAATCCGTCACCTCAATACCCAGCGCCGCGAAATCGGCGGCGATCAACTTGGCCAGATCCTGCCCCCAATCGTCGTTCTTGTAAAGGATCGCGACCGTCTCAAAGCCCTGGTCCCGCGCCACCTTGGCGCCCACCGCCGCCTGCACACCCGTGGTGGCAAAGGTCCGGAACCACAGCCCGTCCAGCTTGCCCTCTTCGGCCAGCGCGGTGAACGCGGTCGAGGACGAACAGCACGACATCTGCATCACCCCCGCCGGCACCGTGACCGAGGTCAGGATCGGCAGCGTCACACCGGACGACACCGCGCCCAGCAGCACCTTGACACCTTGCAGGTCCACCAGCGCCTTGGCCGCGTCCACGCCGACCTTGGGATCGACCTGGCTGTCGCGCAGCACTATCTCGACCTGGCAATCGTGCACGCCGCCAGCCTCGTTCACCTGCTCCACGACCCATTGTGCCGTCTCGGCGATCGGGCGGCCCCAATCAACCGAGGTCGGCAGCACCGCGCCAATCGTCACGGTACATTCCTGCGCCGCCGCCGCGCCGCTCAGTGCAGACAGCCCCAGCGCAAGGCCAAGCGCCGCCGTATTCTTCATCGAGGTCATTTTCTGTTTCTCCCTGTTCATGAGATGGTTGCGGGCGTGCTCTGCCCGGATTGCGACACGACAAGACGTTCCGGAAACAGCCCCTGGGGCCGCCACAGCAACATGCCGACGATCACGAACCCGATCAGCACATATTGCACCGATCCGGTGTAGATCTGATACTCGACCGGAGCAAAGCGCGACAGCGCCCAGCCGCTGGCCGTCCAGGCGCCCCAGATCAAGAACGCCCCCAGAATCGCGCCCCGGTTGTTCCCGGCGCCGCCAACGATCAGCATCGCCCAGATCTGAAAGGTCAGGATCGGCAGCACATCCTGAGGGCTGACGAAGGCATAGAAGGTGGCATAGAGCCCCCCCGCCAGCCCCATGATCACCGAACCGGCGACAAAGGCCGTCAACCGGATGCGCGCCGGGGACTTGCCCAGCGATTGCGCGGCGGTCTCGTCCTCGCGGATCGCCCGCAGCAGGCGCCCGAAGGGCGAGCGCACCAGATGTTCCAGGAACAGATAGACCAGCCCCAGCAGCCCCAGCACCACCGCCAGATAAAGCGCGTTATAGGTCAGCCCGGCGCCCAGAACATCCTGCAGCGGACGCTCGAACCCGCGCAGCCCCTTGGCCCCGCCCGACAGCCATTCGGCATTGCGCATCGTATTCTCAAAGGCAACGGCCACGCCGAAGGTCGCGATTGCGAGGTAATCATGCCGCAAGCGCAGGGTCAGCCGCCCCACCACCCAGGCCAGCCCGGCCGCCGCCGCCAGCGCGCCGATCAAGGCCAGTGGCCAGATCAGAGAGAACCCGCCGAGCTGCCCCTCTTGGCCCGGCCCGCCCAGGATCG
>CAYGRI010000602.1:0-2159 GCA_964352155.1 uncultured Maritimibacter sp.
GGCGACGTTGCCGGGGTTGCGCGGCTGGCCGGGATCATGGGCGCCAAGAAAACCGCCGATCTGATCCCGCTGTGTCACCCCCTGCCGGTCACGAAAGTCTCTGTCGATGTCGCGCCTGATCCGGATTTGCCCGGCCTGCGGGTGGAGGCGACGGTGAAGACCACCGGACAGACCGGGGTCGAGATGGAGGCGCTGACCGCCGTCACCACAGCCTGCCTGACGGTGTACGATATGGTCAAGGCCGCCGAGAAGACAATGGTCATCACCGACATCCGCCTGATCCTGAAAGATGGCGGGAAAACCGGGCGTTTCGAGGCGACATGATAACGGTTGCAGAGGCGCTCACCCAGGTCTTCGCCCTGACCCGGATTGTTGAAAAAGAGATAGTCGCGCTCGCCGACGCCGCTGGCCGGATTCTCGCCGAGGACGTGGTCGCCGGGCGTAACCAGCCACCGTTCCCTGCCTCGGCGATGGACGGATATGCCGTCACGGCAGCGGAGGTCGCTCCGGGTGCGGCTTTCGAGGTGATCGGAACCTCTGCCGCCGGCGCCGGCTTCACCGGCTCGCTGCGGCCGGGACAGGCCGTGCGGATCTTCACCGGCGCGCCGCTTCCCGAAGGCGCCGGCCGCGTGGTGATCCAGGAAGATGTGGACCGGAGCGGCGACACGATCACCCTGCGGGCAAACCTGGACACCGGGATTTACATCCGCCCGGCGGGGGGCGATTTTGCCGCGGGTGCCGTGGTCGCCGCCCCCAGGCGGTTGCGCCCGCAAGACCTGACGCTTCTGGCCGCGATGAATGCGGCGCAGGTAACGGTCCGCCGCCGCCCCGTCGTGGCTGTAATCGCCACCGGAGACGAGCTGGTGATGCCAGGCGAAACGCCCCGCGCGGACCAGATCATCGCGTCCAATTCCTTCGGCCTGCGCGCCATGATCGAGGCGGCGGGCGCCGAGGCCCGGCTGCTTCCCATCGCCCGTGACAACATCGCCTCGCTGACAACCGCGTTCTCTTTGGCAGAGGGTGCCGATCTGGTCGTGACCATCGGTGGCGCTTCCGTCGGCGATCATGATCTGGTCGCCGCCGTGGCCGAAGACCTTGGGATGGAACGGGCCTTCTACAAGATCGCGATGCGGCCGGGCAAACCTCTGATCGCCGGGCGCTTGGGCACTGCGGCCATGATCGGCCTGCCAGGAAACCCCGTGTCTTCTATGGTTTGCGGCCAGGTCTTCATCCTGCCGATGATCCGCGCGATGTTGGGGCTGGGTCAGGCGCCCGCCCCGCGGCAGCGGATGCCGCTGGCCTGCGGCATCGGCCCGAACGGACCGCGCGAACACTATATGCGCGCCCGGATCTCCGAGGCGGGGGTGGCGCCCTTCGATCGGCAGGATTCCTCGTTGATGTCGGTGCTGGCTGAGGCCGATTCCCTGCTGGTCCGCCCCGTGGGCGACCCCGCCCGCAAAACCGGGGAAGAGGTCGACGTCCTTCTGCTTTAGCCCACCTGCGTGTTGACACATAACGGGAACGAGGGTAGAACATTCCTTGAACGCGAGGCCGGATGAAACCGGCGCCTGGCAGAGAGGGTGCGACGATGCTCACCAAGAAGCAGATGGAACTGCTGGACTTTATCAACAAGCGGATGCAGCGGGACGGGGTGCCCCCCTCGTTCGACGAGATGAAGGATGCGCTGAACCTGCGATCCAAGTCGGGCATCCACCGGCTGATCACCGCGCTGGAGGAGCGGGGCTTTATCCGCCGCCTCGCCCATCGCGCCCGCGCGCTGGAGATTGTGAAATTGCCCGATAACCTTGACACCAGGCAGAGCTTTACCCCTCGCGTGATCGAAGGCAGCCGGCCCAGCCGTCCGGCGGGCGCGGTGCCGCTGGACGTCGGTGGCGCCCAGGTGCTGCCGCTGATGGGTCGGATCGCCGCCGGTGTCCCGATCGAGGCGATTTCCCATGCCGAGCGTCAGGTCTCTGTCCCCGGCGGGATGGTTACAGACCGCGCGCATCACTATGCGCTGGAGGTGCGCGGGGATTCGATGATCGACGCCGGGATCAACGACGGCGACATCGTCGTGATCCGAGAGACGGCCGCGGCCGACAATGGCGACATCGTCGTGGCCTTGGTCGAGGGGCACGAGGCGACGCTGAAGCGCTTCC
>CAYGRI010000603.1:0-2157 GCA_964352155.1 uncultured Maritimibacter sp.
AAGACGGGAATGCGGGCGCGGTGGACCGGCTGGGCGGCCACGCCACGCTGATCCGCGCGACGGAGGCGACCCGCGCCCGCATTCCCGTCTTTCCGCCCGAACCGGCGCCATTGGCCGCGATCTCGGCCGGGCTGCGGGTGAAATTCGATCCGAAGGGCATCCTCAACCCTGGCCTGATGGCCCCGCAGCCCGAAATGGCCGCGTCATGATGCCGGTGGTCGCGGCTGTGGCGGTGCTGTCGCTGGCGGTGTTCGCGGCGCTGGTCGCGATCCCGAACCGGCGGATTGGCGGCATGTTGGGGCAGGTCGGGATCGTGCTGGCGGCATTTCTGCTGTTCGCGGCCAATGCCGCCAACCCTGGCCTGCAACCGGCCCCGCAACCGGCGCTGCTGACAAGCCCTGTGCTGCTGGCGGCCGGGGTCGGGCTGATGGCCGCGACGCTTGGGGGCATGGGCTACCACTTGTTTCTGGGGCGCTTTGCCAGCCTGTGGCCCGCGCGCGCGGTGTTCTTTGCGGTGTCGCTTGGGCTGGCGGCGACGCTGGGCGCGGCCCTGATGTATCTGGCCTGAAGGACGGACCATGCAGACGAATTTCACCGACGCGCAGCTAGAGGTTCCCGCCATCGCACGGGCCAACAAGATCCTGCGATCTTGTGTGCATTGCGGCTTTTGCACCGCGACCTGTCCCACCTATCAGGTGCTGGGCGATGAACTCGACAGCCCGCGCGGGCGGATCTACCTGATCAAGGACATGCTGGAAAAGGACCGCCCGGCGGATCCCAAGACGGTCAAGCATATCGACCGCTGCCTGTCCTGCCTCGCTTGCATGACGACCTGTCCCTCTGGCGTGCACTACATGCATCTGGTGGATCAGGCGCGGGCGCATATCGAAAAGACCTACACGCGGCCCCCGATGGAACGCGCGCTGCGCTGGGTGCTGTCGCGGGTGCTGCCCTATCCCGGTCGGTTCCGTGTGGCGCTGCTGGCGGCCAAGATCGGGCGGCCCTTCCGGCGGCTGATGCCCGATCCCCGCCTGCGCGCGATGCTGGAGATGGCGCCAAAGGTGATCCCGCCTGTCAGCCGTAACGACGACCCGCAGGTGTTCCCGGCCAAGGGCGAACGCAAGATGCGCGTCGCCCTGATGACGGGCTGCGCGCAAAAGGCGCTGAACACCGATATCAACGACGCCACGATCCGCCTGCTGACCCGGCTGGGCTGCGAGGTGGTCGTGGCGCGCGGCATGGGCTGTTGTGGTGCTCTGGTCCATCACATGGGGCGCGAAGACGAAAGCCACGCCGCGGCGGCCCGGAACATCGCCGCATGGATGGCCGAGGATCGCGGAGCGGGGCTGGATGCCATCGTGATCAACACATCGGGCTGCGGAACCACCGTCAAGGACTATGGCTATATGTTCCAGGACGACCCGCTGGCCGCCGACGCCGCCCGCGTGTCGGGGCTGGCGTTGGATGTGACCGAGCTGCTGTCCAAGCTCGACCTGCCCGAGGGCGCCGCGCGGGGCCTGAAAGTCGCCTATCACTCGGCCTGCTCGCTGCAACATGGCCAGAAAGTGACCTCTGCCCCAAAGATGTTGCTTAAGAAAGCCGGGTTCGACGTGGTGGAACCGGCGGATGCGCATCTGTGCTGCGGCTCTGCCGGGACTTATAACCTGATGCAGCCCGACATCTCCAAACAGCTTAAAACACGCAAGGTTCGCACGCTGGAGGCCAAGAACCCCGACGTGATCGCGGCGGGAAACATCGGCTGCATGATGCAGATCGGCAGCGCCACGGGTGTGCCGGTGGTGCATACGGCGGAATTGCTCGATTGGGCAACGGGCGGCCCGAAACCGCCATCATTGTCCCCGGATTAACCCCAATCGAACCCTAAAGCGGCCCCGCCGCGCCGCTACCCCTTGGTGAACGAGCGAGGGGAGTGACAATGAAACGCGGTCTGATCTTTCTGATCCTTCTGGTGGTCTGGGCAAGCGACGGCAAAGCCGGCACCGAACTTCGAACCCTTCTGACCGGCGACGACAGCCGGGGCTGGCAGGCGGTGGGGCGGCTGAACTTCGGCTCGGTCAGCTTTTGCACCGGATCGCTGATCGCCCCCGACCTTGTCCTGACGGCCGCCCATTGCATGTTCGACCCGAACACCGGCGC
>CAYGRI010000604.1:0-2156 GCA_964352155.1 uncultured Maritimibacter sp.
GTCCCCACCGCTGCCGCCACCCCCGCCCCTGCCGCCACTCCGGCAAAGGCGGCAAAGCTGCCGGGCTCGGTCGGCGGTTTGCGCGAGTCCCTGCGCGAGATCACGGCCAATTCGATCCGCGACATCGATCCAGCACAGATTGACACCGATGGGCTGCGGGACCGGTTGGTGCTGGAGGATGCCGGTATCGAGGAGCTGGCACAGAGCATCGCCAAGCATGGCCAACAAGTGCCAATCATGGTCCGCCCCGCGGCCCAGCCGGACAGATACCGCATCATCTATGGCCGCCGCAGGCTTGCTGCGATCCGCCGGGTTGGCGGGACGGTCAAGGCCATCGTTCGCACCTTGGATGACGACGCATCCCTGATCGCCCAGGGCCAGGAGAACAACCTGCGGCTTGATCCGTCCTTCATCGAGAAGTCCCTGTTCATCAAGGAAATGCAAATGGCCGGCTACAAGCCCGGTGTCATTCAGGATGCTCTGGGTCTGACCCGGCAGGGCGTATCCAACCACAGGGTCGTCATAGAGCAGCTGCCAGAAGGGCTTGTTCATCTCATCGGGCCCGCCCATGGCGTCGGACGGCGGCAATGGGGGGATCTGGCGGCCTTGTCTGTGAAGGTCGATTTGGGGGGCATCGCCAAAGAGACCCTCGCCGCCCTGCCCGCCGACACGCCCAGCTCCGAAAGGTTCCAGGCGGTCTTCGCGGCATGCTCGACCAGGGCGCGGGGTGACAAGAAGCCGGGCAATCGCAGCCAGGTGACGGTTGTCAGGGATAGGACCGGCGGGTCTTTGGGAACGCTGACGGTCGATGACAAAGCGGTCGCCATCAAGGTCGCCAGACAGGACAATCCAGAGTTCAGCCAATGGCTCGAAGCGCGCGCGGAAGCCACGCTTTTGCAGCTCTATGAACAATGGCGGAAGGAGCGCGGGTCCGGGTCTTAATCCCTGGCGAGAGGGAAACGGTGCTTGCGTCCAGCATTTCCGTTTGCCCGTGCGTCCACAGGATCGACGGGCGGACTCTCCGGGGCCGTGTTGTTGAAGTCGGATCTATCAAGCGCTTGTCTGAAACCCACGCGCGGGCTGTCCCGTGTCCACCGCGGTGGACGTCTTGTCACCAGCGGCGCTCTTGGCAGCATGCTTCGCAACGGGTCAACGCGGTGAGTCCAAGACGCGCCTGGGGCGGTTCCCATTGGTGGCTCCGGGTATCTCTGGCCGGCAGATGTCCACCGCGGTGGACATGAGACAGTCGCGCGGCGGACCTCGTTCCGACCCTCCGCGCGGTCCGCCCGCATGGTGCATTTCAACGATAGCGCGGGCACCGCTGCGACTCGTCCAAGCGGATGCGCGGTCCGGCTGAACTGGGTGAGAGGGTCCTGTGGGCGCGGCCCCATGGCTGCCGGGGCCGCGCCGTTTTGCTTAGCTGTTTCTGGCCGAAGACTTCTTGCCATCGCCGCCAGTGGCGAAGGGATCGGACTTTCTGCCGCCGCTGGCGTTGAAGGGATCGGTGCTTGGCGGCTGTTGGGTCATCTCTTTCTGGCACCGCTCGACCTCGTTCCAGGCGCTTCTGGAGTCGGTCAGCTTAAGATTGTCGATCTCGGCCCCGTCGAAGAGAATGCGCATATTGGGCGCGGCCTGAAACTCATCGATAAAGTCCATCTGGGTGGACTGGGCATGCAGAAAGACCGACCGACCCTGATCGAACTGAAAGCCGACGGCGGTCACGTCCCAGGTGGGATAATTGCCGAACTCGATCTGGACGTCATAGCTGGCATCGGGGCGCAGCGACGACCACGACTCGTTGCCAATCAGGAAGTAGAAGTTCTGGCTTTGCGGGTTGCGCCCGATCCGCATCGAGGTGCCGCCATTCCAAGACGTGATGGCGTAGCACCCGTTGTCGATCTCGGGGTCGATGGCGATCTCCCAGTTGCCGACGGTGCCCCACATTTGGTTTTGGGCTGCGACAGGGATGGCTGCGACGAGCGACAGGCCGAGTGCGAGGGTCAATTGTTTGAACATGATCAGTGCCTCCGGTGGATGTGCTTGGATGTCAGTTTGGTGCTGTGGTGTGGAACGTTGTGCTGCGGTTGACTTGCGGGTGCTGTTAGTAGCACTCGTAAACGGTGACCCAGTTGCCCCAGTAATCGTACAGGGTGACC
>CAYGRI010000605.1:0-2135 GCA_964352155.1 uncultured Maritimibacter sp.
AAATGTAGGAGGTGGCGCGGCTCCCGCCTTTGAAGACAGCGCTGTGGCCTCGGACCCGTCGGGCATCGCCCCGGCGGAAGACATGTCGGCCACCCAGCCCGAGGACCCGTCGACCGAAGATACGGCTGCGGCATCGACCCTCTCGGTGGGTGCCGCCAAGGCGGAGGGCGAGGCCAGCCACATTCCGGCCCCGGAGAAGAAGTCCGTCGGTTCAGGTGGCGCGGATGCCTTTGCCACCCTGGCTGAACGCATGGCGCAGGATGCGGCGAACACCGCACAGCCCGCGTCGAGGATCGACATACCGGCGGAGACTTTGACACTCGCAACGGACAGTTCGGCTGACGGTGACCTGTCCGAAGCCGCGCCCGGCTCGGACACCACGGAAGTCTCCGGTGCAACGGAGACCACGGACGCTGCGGAGACCACCGGCGCAACGGAGGCCGCAAGCACAGTGGAAACCACGGGCACAGTGGAAACCACGGGCACAGTGGAAACCACGGACGCTGCGGAGACCACGGACGACGCGGACACGACGGATGACGCGCTCCGGGGCGCGATGTTGCCGGACATGTCGGGCGGCACCGCCTCGGTTCTGACCGACGGGGAGGCCAGCGTTCCAGCGGAAGAGGCGGGCGCGGCGCAAGATATGGCTGTGCCAGAGGAACACGCCGACGTGGACCCGCAGGTCCCGGACGATCTTGCGGCCCCGGATCCGGCGGTTAGTGCGCGCCCGTCCGACGACATTCCGCAGGAGCAGACGTCAGCAGAAACAATTGCGGATGGAAACGCTGCCCCCCCCAATGTGACAGAGGTCGCGCCGCGGGACCCGGCTGATGACGCCAGGGCGGCCACACCAACGGCTGGGGACGTGCCGCAAAAGCCTTTGGCGGCGGCCGTGACATTGCCCGATGGCGTGGACGCGCCAGCGGCGGATGCGCCGGATGACGACAGCTTCGACCTCTACGCCGAGGACGAGGGGCTGTTTGACGAGGAAGCCCTGCGAGAGTTGGTCGCCAAGCTTGTGCGCGAGGAATTGCAGGGGGTGCTGGGCGAGAGGATCACCCGCAACGTGCGCCGTCTTGTCCGGCGCGAGATCGAGCGCGCCCTCGCCCTTCGGGACATGGAGTGACGGCCGGGGCTTGAAGCGGCGGCCGGGATACGGAGGGGCGGCGGCCCCAGGTGGCTGCCGGGGCGTGCATTGCATAGAGTGTTGCAACCCCACATACCGGACCGAGGCAGGGTTGTAGGGCGCAGGTCCGTTCAGTCCGGCAGGTGACATCGCTTTGCCACGACATTAGCCGGAGACCTGCGGGGGATGTCAGTCAGCCAGCCTGCGCAGGGGCGGGCAGAGGCCTCACAGGCTGCGCCAGTGCCAGGAGGGCCTCTACGTCCAGCCAATGCTCCATATGGGCGGCAAGGGCGTCCAGTGTCGCCTCAACGCCGTCGTCATAACCAGAGACGGCCGGCTCCGCGCCGATCTCGCGCAGATAGCCCGCGCGGAAGGCATCGGAGGCAAACAGACCGTGGAGATAGCAGCCGCGCACCCGCCCGTCGCGGCTGGCGGCGCCCTCAAGCCGAGGGCCAAGCGCGAGCCAGGCCCTGTCGGTGTCCGGCCCCTCGGTGCGGCCCAGGTGGATCTCGTAGCCGCTGACGTCGGCGCCGCTGGCCAGGTGGCGGGCGTCGACCCGGGCGAGGTGCTTTTCGCGCTGCATCACCGTGGTGACATCCAGCAGCCCCAGACCGGGCCAGCGTCCGGGCCGACCCTCCAGCCCCTCGGGGTCCGCGATCTCGCGGCCCAGCATCTGATAGCCGCCGCACAGGCCTAGCACATGCCCGCCGCGCCGCACATGGGCGGCCAGGTCAATGTCCCAGCCCTGGGCGCGGAAATCCTGCAGATCGGCGATGGTGGATTTGGAGCCGGGGATCAGGACCAGCGCGGCATCGCCGGGCAGGGGGGTGCCGGGGGGCACGATTTCTACCGTCACGCCAGGCTCGGCCGCCAGCGGGTCCAGATCGTCGAAATTCGCGATCCGGTTCAGCCGGGGGACAGCCACCTTGACCGCGCCGCCCGCGTGCGACCGGATGTCCATCACGTCTTCGGCGGGCAGGCGCCAGGCTTCGGCGAACCAGGGCAG
>CAYGRI010000606.1:0-2134 GCA_964352155.1 uncultured Maritimibacter sp.
ACACCATCGCCCTGCTCAACGAGATCCACGACAAGCGTGACATCACCATGGCGATCATCGAGCACGACATGCACGTCGTCTTCTCGCTCGCCCAGCGGATCACGGTTCTGGCCCAGGGCACGCCCCTGGTCGAGGACACGCCCGACAACATCAAGGGTCACCCGAAAGTCCGCGAAGCGTATCTGGGAGAGGCAAACTGACATGACCATGACAGAGGACCAGCTGACCAAGCGGGAACGGCCCGACTTTTCGCGCCACGGCAACAAAGCGTCGACGGCGCCGGCCTATTTCTCGGTCTGGGACATGCACGCCTATTACGGCGAAAGCTACATCGTGCAGGGCGTGTCGTTCAACGTCCACGAGGGCGAGATCCTGGCGCTTCTGGGCCGCAACGGGGCGGGCAAGACCTCAACCCTGCGCACGATTGCCCGGCTGGACGATCCAGAGCTGACCCATGGCGAGATCTGGCTGGATCACCAGCCGCTGCACAGCATGAAAAGCTACGAGGCGTCGACGCTGGGGATTCAGCTTGTGCCCGAAGACCGGCGCATCATCCCCGGCCTGACGGTCGAAGAGAACCTTCAACTGGCGCAGATCGCACCGCCCATCGGCTGGTCGCTGGACCGGATCTATGAATTGTTCCCGCGCCTTGGCGAACGCCGCAAACAGGAGGGCGTGACGCTGTCGGGCGGCGAACAGCAGATGCTCGCCATCGCCCGCGCGCTGGCCCGGGACATCAAGGTGCTGCTGCTGGACGAACCCTACGAAGGTCTGGCCCCCGTCATCGTCGACGAGATCGAAAAGACGCTGAACATCATCAAGGAGCAGGGCATCACAACGGTGATCGTGGAACAGAACGCGATCCGTGCGCTGATGCTTGCAGACCGGGCCGTGATCCTTGATACCGGCACTGTGGTGTTCGACGGCACGGCGCAGGATGTGCTCGACAACGAGGCGCTGCGCGCCGAATACCTGGCAATCTGACGCCCGGCCCCACTGCCCGGACGCCCTGACAGACAAGCACCCTGTGCCCTCGACGGGGCGACGGGTGCAAAAGGGATGGAGGACCCAATGCTGGACAAATCCGAAAACGTCTACAAACCAAGCGACGCGTTCATCGCCAACGCCCATGTCGGCCCCGAGACCTATGCAGAGATGTACGCGGCCTCGATTGCCGACCCCGATGCCTTCTGGGGCGAGCATGGCAAGCGGATCGACTGGATCACGCCCTATACCAAGGTCAAGGATACGAATTTCGACTTCGGTTCGGTCTCGATCAAGTGGTTCGAGGATGGCACGCTGAACGTCGCGGCCAATTGCATCGACCGGCATCTGGCAACCCGAGCCGACCAGACCGCGATCATTTTCGAGCCGGACAACCCGGCCGACCCGGCGCAGCACATCACCTACCGCGCGCTGCATGAAAACGTCTGCCGGATGGCCAATGTGTTGAAGGACACGGGGATCGGCAAGGGCGACCGCGTGATCATCTACCTTCCGATGATCCCCGAGGCAGCCTATGCGATGCTCGCCTGCGCCCGGATCGGCGCGATCCATTCCATCGTCTTCGCCGGCTTCTCGCCCGATGCGCTGGCCAACCGGATCAACGATTGCGACGCCAAGGCGGTCATCACATCCGACACCGCGCCCCGGGGCGGGCGGCGCACCGCGCTGAAATCCAACACCGACGCCGCGCTGCTGCATTGCAAGGACCGGGTGAAATGCCTGGTGGTCAAGCATACCGGGGACCAGACCACCTGGACCGAGGGGCGCGACCTGGATGTCAAGGCGCTGATGGCCGAAGCCTCCGCCGAAAGCGCGCCCGAACCCGTGGGCGCCGAGGATCCCTTGTTTATCCTCTACACCTCCGGCTCAACCGGCAAACCCAAGGGCGTGGTCCATACCACGGGCGGCTACATCGTCTATGCCTCGATGACCCACCAATATACGTTCGACTATCACGACGGCGACGTGTTCTGGTGCTCGGCCGATGTGGGCTGGGTCACCGGCCATTCCTACATCGTCTACGGGCCGCTGGCGAATGGCGCCACCACGCTGATGTTCGAAGGCGTGCCCACATATCCCGATGCCGGCCGCTTCTGGGCGGTCTGCGAAAAGCACAAGGTCAACCAGT
>CAYGRI010000607.1:0-2115 GCA_964352155.1 uncultured Maritimibacter sp.
ACATTGATCCGCCCGGGGTCGAGCCGCCCCAGCAGCAGATTCGCGTCAGAGATGGTCGGCAACCGCCCGCCGCGCCCATAGCAGATCGGACCGGGATCGGCCCCGGCGCTGTCGGGGCCCACCTGCAACAGCCCGCC
The DNA here is from genome assembly GCA_964352155.1 of uncultured Maritimibacter sp. Taxonomy (GTDB): domain Bacteria; phylum Pseudomonadota; class Alphaproteobacteria; order Rhodobacterales; family Rhodobacteraceae; genus Psychromarinibacter. Next base: position 138 of record CAYGRI010000607.1, read on the forward strand.
CGCATCGATCCGCGCGATGGATCCGCCGCCCGCGCCGACGGTGCGCACATCGACCATAGGCACATGGATCGGCATGGCATATTCGATCTCTGTCTCGTTGGAGACTTGCGGCTCCGCCCCCCGGATCAGCGCCACATCGGTCGAGGTTCCGCCCATGTCATAGGTGATCAGGTTCGGCACCGACGCCATGCGTCCGGCATAGGCCGCCGCCATCACGCCCGAGGCGGGGCCGGACATCACCGTTTTGGCCGCCTCCTCTGCCACCCGCGCAGCAGAGACCATGCCGCCATTGCCGTTCATCACCAGCAAATCGCGGCGATAGCCCCCCTCGGTCAACGCGCCGGACAACGTGTCGATATACCGCGCCAGCAGCGGCTGGACCGAGGCATTGACGGCCGCCGTCACGCCCCGTTCAAACTCGCGGCTTTCGGACAACAGCGCATGGCCCAGGGTGATATAGCGGTTGGGCCAGAGGCCTCGCAGGATCTCGGCACAGCGCAATTCATGCGACGGGTTGGCATAGGCATGCAGGAAATGCACGACGACGGATTCGCAGCCCATCTCCAGCAGCAGCCGCGCCGCCTCGGCCACCGCGGCTTCGTCCAGCGGGATGACGACGCGGCCTTCGGCATCGATGCGCTCGGGCACGTCCAGCCGCAGGTCGCGGGGGAGGATCGGGCGAAAGACGCCTTTCATCCCATAGGCTTGCGGGCGGGTGCGGCGACCCAGCTCCAGCACGTCGCGGAACCCGGCGGTGGTGATCAGGCCGGTGCGCGCCAGCTTGCGTTCCAGCACCGCGTTGGTCGTGGTGGTGGTTCCATGCACAATCAGATCCAGCGTCGCAAGATCGCTGTCCGCCTCGGCGAGCGCAGCCATCACCCCATGCGCCTGATTGCCGAGGGTCGAAGAGACTTTGGCCAGCCGCACCGCGCCGGTGGTCTGGTCGATCTGCACCAGATCGGTAAAGGTCCCGCCGACGTCGACCCCGACGACCCGCCCCGATTGTTCTGCCGTCATCACCCTGCCCGCCGTTCCCAACGCGTTTCTATCGGGGCGCATCAGGCAATCCGGTGCCGCCCTTGTCAATCCGACCCGATCAGAATCGCCGCCGTGACCGGCAGCCCGTCGACGACATAGGTCTGGTGATCGTTGGTATTGAGCGTCACCCGCAATTCGTGGTCTCCGGCGGGCAAGGCGCCCAGCGTCACGTCGGGGCCATAGATCCGCCCCAGCTTCAACCCGTTGAGATACAGATGCCCGTGCCCCACCCCGGGCTGGTGGGCCGTATCCACCGCCTCGCGCGAGAAGGTGAAACTCTCGGCGACGATGGTGACTTGCCAGCCGTCCCGTGTCTCTACGGCGCCGATCGCCACCTGGGGCGCGGGCTCGCCCAGCGGCACCGGGTAGTCGGCGCCGTGGTCCATCTGCATCCCGCCCACGATGCGCGCGCGGGTCGAGACGGTGCCGGCCTTCTCGAACGTCAGCGAGATCGGCACCAGCCGCCCCTCGCCTGTTTCACCGCCCAGCGCCATCAACATACCATGCGCGCCATCCACCGACAGCGAGGGCTTGGCGCCCGCCGGAATCGCCAGACCCTCGGAAAACAGCGCACCGACAACCATCAGCTGCCCCTCACCCGAGGTGGAGACCTCGACCAGCCGGTCCGCCGCACCGGGATTGTCGATGGACACGACCAGCGCGTGCCCCCCCGCCATGGGCAAAAGCTGCGCATCGGCCAGAGTGATATTCGGCCCGACGGCGCGCGACACCAGAAAGACGGTGCCCGAGGCGCCGATCACCAGCAAGGCTGCCACCAAGGCAAGGGGTTTCATGGCGCTCTCCACCGCGTATCGTCCCGGAATGAACCGTAACCGCCGAAACCGATTCCCGAAAGCGTTCTTGGCCGGGGCTGCCCTGTTGCCGCAGCGCGCGGGGGCCCATGCCTCGGAACAGGGCCTGATGCTGCTCTTGCCAACAG
>CAYGRI010000608.1:0-2110 GCA_964352155.1 uncultured Maritimibacter sp.
AAACTATCTCGCCAATGCCGGATACGCTTCAACCTAATCTCATCTCGCTCTAGTCCTGCCGCAGGCCCGCCGCCCCGATCCAGCCCAGCCGCGCAGGCGGCACCAGCCCGAGGTTGTAGAAATTGTAGCCATCCGCCTCTGCCCGGGCGGCAGAGGTCCGCGCCTGCAGATCGCCCGCATCCGCGACTTCGGGGTGGAAGAGTTGAAACCCCGCCACGATCTGCTTGTCCGGGCCGATGGTCCTACGCACCCTAGCAAGCGCTGCCCCGATCCGGTCCGCCGGGGTCGTGTAGATGCAATACAGCACCCCATCGCATTCCGCCGCGACCGCGCCCAGATCGACTCCGCCCCACCAGCTTCCATCAAAGTCGATCGCCAGCACAGCCGTGTCGGGATGCGTGGCCGCCCGGATCTCGGCAATCAAGGAGGTCACGGGCTCTTGCCGCCAGACGAGATAGGCGTGCAGGTCAGGGATGACATCGAAGGCCGCGATCCCCCGGGCCGGAAAGTCCGGGAACTGGGGCTGCGGCAGCTCTCTCGCAAAGGCCCCGTCCAGCCTGTCAGCCACCGCCTGACGCGCGGCTTGCGCATTCACCCCGGCGGCGGTGGCGCGGCTTAGACAATGGTCACAAAAACAGAGGCCCAGCAGAAAGCTGTCTTCGGGCAGCAGGCCAAGCCCATCCTTTTCGTGGTGAAAGCCGTGATCGAACCCCAGGAAATCGGGGCTTTCCAGCTCGATCCGGTCCGGGCGGTAGCGCTCCGAGATTTCTGCGGCCAGCCTCGTGACATAGGCGCGGGCGGCGGGGCTGGAGGGGCAAAGGGCGTAGTAATGCGGATCCCCATGGGCGGTGCGGGTCACATGATCCGGATGCGCCATCCCCAGGCGGGTGTTGTGCAGGCAGACGGTCCAGCACGACACCTTCGGCCCGCCCGCATCGCGCCTTGCACATAGATCCGCCAGATAGTCCCCCTCTGCCGCGACGATGTCGGCTTGCAGCGGGCGGATCTCGGCGTTCGCCCAGCGCTCTGGATCCACGGTGTAGTATACTGTGCCGTCCTGCGGGAACCAGACCCGGCGGCGCGGGTTGCCGGGCTGCAGAAACCGGCCCGCGTGGTAGGAGGTTGCAAGGCTGATCATGTCGACCCCCTGCGCCGACAGCCGCGACAGCGCCGTGTCCAGTCCGATATCCGCCAGATCCCAGGGATAAGCCCAAACCGAAATATCCGTCACTCTAACCCTCCGAAGGTCGCCGGTAAGACCACGGCATGTCTTGGTCGAATACCGCCGGCAGCGCAAGCCGGCGCGCCCTTTCCAGCGGCCCCGAGATCCCGTGGCCCCGGGGGTGGGGGGGCATGTCATAGCGGCTGTGACCCACCGGGCTCGGCCCGTCCAGGACGCGGGCGGCAGGATCTGCGAGCCGCCCCGCCCAGACCTTAACCGCCACGGAACGCGCCAGAATGACCGCATCCGGCGTCCTGGACAGAAGGCCGATGTAATCCATGGCTCAATCCAGCGTGATTGCGCGCTCTTCTTCGATGCTTTGTTCTGCGGCCAGAACGATCCGAAGCGAATTCACCGCCGCATCCATCGACTCTCCCAGATCCAGATCCTCGCGGATCGCTTTCAGGAAGAACGCCTGCTCGCGGTCGCACAACTCCTGGTGGCCCGGCTCGTCTTCCATGGAAAACACCTCGTCGGGCTTCAGGAAATGCTTGTCCTCCCCCACCGCCGCATGATGCAGGCGAATCGCATCGGTCTTGGTATGCTTGTCGATGTCGGCGCTGTCCGAGAGGTCCGTGCCCCCGCGCGCCTCTTCGTTCGGCACCAGTGACACACTGCCCTTTGGCCCCACGATGTCCTTCACGAAGAACGCCGTCTCGGACATCATCGGTCCCCAGCCCGCCTCGTACCAACCCACCGAGCCATCGTCGAAAGTCACGTGCAGATGGCCGTAGTTCTGCTTTTCCGCCTCGCCCCAAAGGCTGGCGCCGATCCCGTGCACGCGCACCGGCTTCGCACCGGTCAACTGGCACATCACGTCGACATAATGCACCCCGCAATCGACGATGGGGATCAGGCTGTCGATCAGGTTCTTGTGCCACATCCAGG
>CAYGRI010000609.1:0-2105 GCA_964352155.1 uncultured Maritimibacter sp.
AGATCTGGCCGAGTTCCTCGACCACTTTCTCTTTCTGGGCTCTATCCACAGTTTCGCTCCAAGTATGGAAGGTCTTGTCGACCCTCCGGCTCCTTTTTTACCAGGCACATGCCCGGCAATCGGGTCCTTACGGGTCCAGCCAATCCGCCCCGGGAAGCTTTGGGCCACCCGAAGAAATCTGGTCTCTTCCCGTCTCGGGCAGGAATTATGGCGCTTGCCGCAGCGCACGCCACCCACCGTCTCGGACGAATCATCGGGCCGCCACCACACAGATGAGGACCCGAACGACCGCTTACCTAGTCGCTTCCCAGCAGAATGTGAAGCCCTTTCGACAAAACTTCTTGACAGGGGTTTCGGCCTGTGGGCGCGCCATCAAAATGCCGCGTAACCCGGAACGTGCGACGGAAAGTCCGGGGCCGCACGTACCACGACTCCAACGCTTGAAACAAAAGAGACTGACATGCTGGAACGATTGACGCCCTATTGGTTATGGGCTCTGCTCTCTGTGCCGCCGCTGATGTGGAGCATCGAGGCCGCCACCTCGGACAACGCGCGCATCCTTCACATTCTTGTCCATCCCACCGGGGAATGGGCAGCGCGGATCCTGATCCTGACGATGATGATCACGCCATTGTGTTTGATCTTCAAGGGCCGCCCCGTCGTTCGCTGGCTGCGCCAGAACCGGCGCTACCTTGGCGTTGCCGCCTTTGGCTATGCCGCCCTGCACACTGTCTTTTACCTCATGGACAAGGCGAGCCTTGGGACCGTGATCGACGAGCTGCCCAGAACCTATATCTGGACCGGCTGGCTGGCCTTTGCGATCTTCATCCCTCTGGCCGTGACCTCGATGGATTATTTCCAGCGGCTGATGGGCCCGGCGTGGAAGACGCTGCAACGGTTCACCTATGCCGCCGCCCTGCTGACGCTGCTGCATTGGGCCGCGCTGCACAACTGGAACTCTCCGGCCGCCGCGCTGGTGCATTTCGCCCCGCTGGCTTTGCTGGAGGCCTATCGGATCTGGTACTGGTACCTGCGCCCGCGTCCCATCAACGCATGAAAAAAGGGGCAGGCCCGGCGCCTGCCCCTTCTAACCTGTCCGGTCCTGCGATCAGGCGTTGCCGGTGGCGCTGTCCACTGCGACGCTGACGCCCGGCCCCATGCTGGAGCTGATCGAGACCTTTTTCATGTAGGTCCCCTTGGCGCCGGTCGGCTTGGCTTTGGACACCGCATCGACGAAGGCGCGCAGGTTGGCCAAAAGCTGGTCTTCGGAGAACGAGACCTTGCCGATCCCGGCATGGACCACGCCCGCCTTTTCCGCCTTGAACTGAACCTGACCGCCCTTGGCCGCCGCAACGGCTTCCTTGACGTCCATGGTCACCGTACCAACCTTGGGGTTCGGCATCAGGTTCTTGCCCAGACGGCCGACGATCGGCATCATGTCCGGCGTCGCGATGCAACGGTCGAACTCGATCTTGCCGGACTGGATGGTTTCCATCAGATCCTCGGCGCCCACGATATCGGCGCCCGCGGCGGTGGCTTCTTCGGCCTTGGGCCCCCGCGCGAAGACAGCGACGCGGACGGTTTTGCCGGTGCCGCTGGGCAGCGTGACCGTGCCACGGACCATCTGGTCGGCATGGCGCGGATCTACACCCAGGTTCAGCGCAATCTCGACCGATTCGTCGAACTTGGCGCTGGCGTTGGTCTTGACCAGCGAAACGGCGGCCTCGGCGGTCAGGTCTTCCTTGCCTGCGAAGGCTTCGCGGGCGGCGCGAGTGCGTTTTCCAAACTTTGCCATCGGATTACCCCTTGACCTCGATGCCCATCGAAGAGGCGGACCCCAGGATGATCTTCATCGCCGCTTCGATATCATTGGCGTTCAGATCCTTCATCTTCGCTTCGGCGATCTCGCGCACCTGCTTGACGCTGACGCTACCCACCGTCTCGCGGCCCGGCAGCTTGGCGCCGGATTTCTTGTTCGCCGCCTTCTTGAGGTAATAGGACGCCGGCGGCGTCTTGATTTCCATCGTGAAGGACTTGTCCTGATAATAGGTGATCACGGTCGGGCACGGTGCGCCGGGCTCCAGATCCTGCGTCTTGGCGTTGAA
>CAYGRI010000610.1:0-2104 GCA_964352155.1 uncultured Maritimibacter sp.
CCTTGAGGTAGCTCTCAAGAATGTTGTTGGTCGTGCGCGGGTAGACATAGTCGGTGCCCAGCAGCGCGAATTTCTCGACGCCCAGTTCCTCGAGGTAGTAATCGACGGCCGGGATCGCCTGCTGGTTCGGCGCGGCGCCGGTGTAGAACACGTTCTTGGAGCTTTCCTCGCCCTCGTATTGCACGGGGTAGAACAGCAGGCCGTTCAGCTCTTCGATCACCGGCAGCACCGATTTGCGCGACACCGAGGTCCAGTTGCCGAAGATCACGTCGACTTCGTGCACGGTCAGCAATTCGCGCGCCTTTTCGGCGAACAGCGGCCAGTCAGAGGCCGGGTCGACGACCACGGCTTCCAGTTCGCATCCCAGCACACCGCCAGCGGCGTTCTGCGTGGCGACCAGCATTTCGACCGTGTCTTTCAGCGTGGTTTCAGAGATCGCCATCGTGCCGGACAGCGAGTGCAGGACACCGACCTTGATCGGGCAGGCGACGTCTTGCGCGTTGGCATGGGCGGCGAAGGCCATGGCGGCGGTGGCGCCGAGCAGAGCCTTGGTAAATTTCGACATGTTGTGTCTTCCCTTCAGAATATGCCGCTGGGATCGCGCCGGTTCTCCGGCGACCGGTTGCACGAAACAAACGTTTCCCGGCACATCGCCCATCGCAGCCTTAGTTACACCCGTGCGGCACCTCTCCCTCAGGCATCGGGCCTCAACGCCGCACCTCCGGGAGGCCGCAGCCAGATTCGATGCCCCCCGGCCCGAAGTTCTACGGATCGAGGCCGCCATGTGTATGCGATTGGTCGGAAATGAACGCTTGGCATCGCGCTATCCGGGCTGAATGCTTAAGAATCGGGCCGCCATGCTCCGTGCGCTCAATTCTTGGGCGAATTCATTGGCGAGACGTTAAATCCTGCGTTTTTTCGCACGCCTGATCATAGCTTCGGCGTTGGCGCCATACGGTCCCGAGGCGCCCGCGCACTGCGCCGGATGTGGCCACGGCCCTGGTCCGGATCCGGACCGGGGCGGGCGATGCCGCGACATCCGCGTGACGGATGCGCCCCGCCGCTTGGCCAGCTTGTCCCGCCAGAACCTGATCTCCTCGTCACGCCCTGGGCGACGACGCGATGACCGGGCGACCCATAAAACGCGGCGCACCGACGATCCCGCCCCCTGACACCACGGCATGGACTTCCGCAATATCCCGACCGGCCAAACCCTGACGCCCGCCCGTGGCGGCGCGGCCACCGATCGGCCAAAGGCCCCCTTCAACAGGGCGGCGCGTGGGGGAATAGGCAATTCCAATCGCCCCTGACAGGCGGTAAACTATCCGCATGAACGCGACACCGATCCCCCTCGACGCCCTGGTGCCGATCCTCCGGCAACGCGCGGCACAAGCGCGCCACATCACCGCCATCGCCGGATCGCCCGGCGCCGGCAAATCCACCGTGGCCGACGACCTCGTGGCGAGGCTGAACGCCGAAGACCCCGGCAGCGCGGCGATCCTGCCGATGGATGGCTACCATTTCGACGATCAGCTCCTGATCCCGCGCGGCTGGCGCCCCCGCAAGGGCGCCCCCCATACGTTCGACGTCGCCGGCTTCGCCCATATGCTGCAACGCCTACGCGCCAATACCGAACCCGAGATCGCTGTCCCCGTCTTCGACCGCGAGATCGAGATCGCCCGCGCCGGGGCCCGGCTGATCCCGGCCTGCGTCCGCCATATCATCGCCGAAGGCAACTACCTGCTGCTGGACGCCCCGCCCTGGTCCGACATGAGGCCGCTCTTTGACACAACCGTTTTCCTCGACGTCCCCATGGCCGAGATCGAGGCCCGCCTGACCGCCCGCTGGCAGGCCCTGTCCCCCGACGATTTCCGCACCAAGATGGAAGGCAATGACCTGCCCAACGCCCGCCAGGTTGTCACCCAAAGCCGCCCGGCGGACTTCGTGATCCACAACGCCTGAACAAACCGGTTTCCGCCCGGGCTGTATCGGGCTCGTCAGTTTCGGGCCCGGCGGTGTAGGGCGAGGCGGTTTCGGTCGCGGCAGTGTCGGGGCGGTGAGATTCCTGGCGGGGAGCGGGAGACTCGGCGGGTTCTGTGCGGGG
>CAYGRI010000611.1:0-2099 GCA_964352155.1 uncultured Maritimibacter sp.
GACTGAGGCGGTAGGTCCGAGCCCTCTGTTTGTGGCGGGGATTGCGATGATCGGGCCGGGCAACAGCGTCAGCGCGCCGATGCCCGGCCCAACGCCGCGCTTTGCGCCGTAGCACCGCCCTGGAAAGGGGCGATCTGGGCGTGTTGATCAAAGCAAAGGTCCTGCGTCAGCGCGGGTCGCCGTCCCGCGCCAGCCAACTGTCAGAGGCGGCCATGTTCCAGCGCAGCAGATCGTCGGGCCGGGTCGCGCGGCCCCATGCCTCCAGCAGGCCCAGCTCATCCTGGCGGGCGGCGAGCGAGTCAGAGATCTGGTCGGGCGACCAGCCTTCCAGCACGCGGGCGCGCAATTGCGCGGCGATGGCCCGATGCGACGGATCCCCGACCAGATCGCGGGTCTCTTGCGGATCCTCCAGCAGGTCGAACAGCTGCCCCGGCAGCCCGTGGTGGTAGATGTATTTGTGGCGCCCGTCGCGGATCATCCGCTGGATGACCTCGCGCCCGCCGGACCAGGGCGCGGCCCCGTCGTTGACATATTCCGACCAGGTCCGGTTTACCCAGGGGGCCGAACCCTCGGCCAGCAACGCCCGGAAACTGCGCCCCTCGGCCCCGGGCAAGGGCGGGGCCTGCGCCATATCCAGCAAAGTCGCCGTCAGATCCGTCAGGTTGACAACCGCGTCAGAGGTCGCGCCCGCCCCCACACCGGGGCCGTTGAGGATCAACGGCACTTTCGCGCTGTCGTCATACAGCGTCGATTTCCACCACAGGCCCCGCTCGCCCAGATGCTCGCCATGGTCTGACAGATAGATCACCAGCGTGGTCTCTGCCATGCCAGCCTCTGTTAGCGCGGCCATGACCTGACCCACCTGCCGGTCCATCGTCTCTACCAAGCCGTAATAGGCGGTCCGCGCGCGCTGGATTTCTGCCGCCGTCGCGTCGACGATGCCGCGATCCTCGCGCCACCAGCGGTAATGCGGATGCTCGGGGTCCGGCGGCGGCAATGTCGGCGCGGGGACCTTGCCGTCATAGGCGGCGAAGAGCTCTGGCGCGCAGACATAGGGCGCGTGCGGCAGAATCCAGCCCACCGTCAGCGCCAGCGGCGTGGCATCGCCGGCGCGGCGTTTCCGCCCGGCCTCGCGCAGCATATCCACGGCGGCGTCCGTTACGGCGGTATCGTAGGTCTCATAGGCCGAATTGCCCGGGCCAGAGGCGGTCAGGCTGTCGCGCCACGGGTCGTTGGCGCGGTTGAGCGGGCCAAGATCGTGGGCCTGTCCGCCCAGCCAGTTCGGGCTGTGGTCGCCGATCTCGCGGCGGGTGTAGCCTCTGGTCTGGTCGGGCCCGATGGAATGCAGGCGCCCGGCCAGCCAGGGGCGATACCCCGCCGCGCCCAGGGCATGGGCAAACGTTGGCACGCCCGACGGCAGAATATCGCGGTTGGTCCAGCATTGCTGGCGCGCGGGCGACCGGCCGGTCAGGAACGACATCCGCGACGGCAGGCAGATCGGCGAGGGGCAATAGGCATTGGTGAACCGCGTTCCCCCCGCCGCCAGCGCATCCAGATGCGGGGTCCGCACCACAGTGTCACCGGCATGGCCCGCGATCCGCGCGGCGTGCTGGTCGGAATACAGGATCAGGATGTCGGGCGGCTGCGCCATGCGGGTCACTCCACCCTGTCCAGTCGGTTATGTTCTGGCCGCATTTGCCACATATAGCAGCTGGCGGGCTGCGTCTGGTCCGCCCAATCCGCCAAAAGCGCCGTGGGGGGCAGCGAGGCTTCGATCCGCCGCTCGATCGAGACCGGGTCCCAGCCGCGCAGCACTTCTTCTGTCAGGCTTTGCAGCACCGCGGCGTGGCGCAGGTTGGCAGCAAGGTCGGTCTGTTCCAGCGGGTCGTCTTCCAGATCGAACAATTGCGGCGGATGGCCATGGTAATAGCACAGTTTATAGCGGCCTGACCGCAGCATCCGGTTCTGGCTGGTCCCCTGCGGCCCCCAGCCAAACCGACTGCCGTGGCAATACTCCGAGAAGGTCCGGTTCAGCCACGGCGTCGCCGCATCCCGGGCCACGTCCAGAAAGCTGACGCCATCCGCGTCGGGCAGCGGCG
>CAYGRI010000612.1:0-2097 GCA_964352155.1 uncultured Maritimibacter sp.
GGATGATCTGGGTGAACTCGGAAAACGTGCGCCACCTGCCGACGCCCTTTGGCGGGGTCAAGGCCAGCGGTATCGGGCGCGACGGCGGTGACTGGAGCTTTGAGTTCTACATGGAGCAAAAGCACGTCGGCTTTGCGCTGGGGCAACACAAGATCACGCGACTGGGCGCCTGACGCGGGATCCGAAAAGGGGGGAGAGAGGACGATGGGAGAGATCGTACTGGCGGCCAAGATGACCCATGTTCCGACGATGCTGATGTCGGAACAGGACGGGCCGGTGAAGGGCAAGCGGCAGGCGGCGATTGACGGCCATGCCGAGATCGCGCGGCGCGCCAAGGCGCTGGGCGCAGATACGGTGGTGATCTGCGACACCCATTGGGTGATCAACGCGGGGTTTCACATCAACGCCAATGCCCGGTTCGAGGGGCTGTTCACCTCGAACGAATTCCCGCAATTCATCCAGGACATGCCCTATTCCTACGCGGGCAACCCCGCGCTGGGCGATGCCATCGCCCGGATCGCCACCGAAAACGGCGCCTATACGCTGGCGCATCATCTGGATTCGCTGGAGCTGGAATATGGCTCGTTGGTGCCGATGCGGTTCATGGCGCGGGAGCATGAGATGAAGGTCGTGTCCGTCGCGGCCTGGTGCACGGTGCATGGCCATGACGAAAGCCGCATCGTGGGCGCCGCCATCCGCGCTGCGGTCGAGGCCTCTGACAGCAAGGTGCTGCTGGTGGCCTCGGGGTCTTTGTCGCACAAGATCTGGGCGAACCGCGATTATGCGGCCAACAACGGGACATTCACGATCAGTTCCGAATTCAACCGGCAGATGGATCTGCATGTGCTGGAGATGTGGCGGCGCGGCGATCACGCGACCTTTCTGAAGATGCTGTCGGATTATGCCGAGCATTGTTGCGGCGAAGGGTCGATGCATGACACCGCGATGCTGTACGGGGCGCTGGGCTGGGACAGCTACGCTGCGCCCTGCGAAGTGGTCACGCCCTATTTCCCCAGTTCCGGCACTGGCCAGACCAATGTCATTTTCCCGGTAAGCTAGGAGCCTGCCATGCCTGTTCCCGCCCCCAACCTCTACCCCGATTTCAACACCATCCGGCTGAGCCATACCTATCTGAACGTGTCGGATCTGGCCGCGTCAAAGGCGTTTTACAGCGAGATCCTGGGCCTGCAGGTCACCGATGAAAGCGACAGCCATGTCTATCTGCGCGCGATGGAAGAGCGCGGGCATCATTGCATCGTGCTTCAGACGACCGGCACGCCGGGCACGGTCGAGGCGATGGGCTTCAAGACCTTCGACGAGGACGACCTGGACCGGGCGGAGGCGTTCTTTCGCGGCGCGGGCCGTCCGACGCAGTGGATCGAGCGGCCCTATCAGGGGCGCACGCTGCTGACGTCGGACAACATCGGGATCCCGCTGGAATTCTATCACAAGATGGACCGGTTGCGGCCGATCCACCAGCAATATTCCTTGTATCGCGGCGTCAAGCCGCTGCGGATCGACCATTTCAACTGCTACACGCCGGATGTGGATGCCAGCGTGGCGTTCTATTCGTCTTTCGGGTTCCGGGTGACGGAATATACCGAAGACGAGGAAAGCAAGAAGCTTTGGGCGGCCTGGATGCATCGCAAGGGCGGGGTGCATGACATGGCCTTCACCAACGGGCGCGGGCCGCGGATGCACCACGTTGCCTTCTGGGTGCCGACACCGCTCAACATCATCGACCTGCTGGATCTGATGGCCACGACTGGCCATGTGGGCAATATCGAGCGGGGGCCGGGGCGGCACGGGATCTCGAACGCGTTCTTTCTGTATATTCTCGACCCGGACGGGCATCGGATAGAGATCTATTGTTCCGATTACCAGACGGTCGATCCGGATCTGGAGCCGATAAAATGGGATCTCAAGGACCCGCAGCGTCAAACCCTGTGGGGCGCGCCGGCGCCGCGGTCCTGGTTCGAACATGGGACGGAATTCGCCGGGGTCACGCCGGAAGACTCCGCAATGGCGGCCAGTCCGATAATTGCGCCATGAGGTTCGGGATCGCGCGTGCGGTTCGACCGGGGGGCGAGGGGGGCC
>CAYGRI010000613.1:0-2041 GCA_964352155.1 uncultured Maritimibacter sp.
CCGCGGGCGGGGCGCGGGCCGGGGGGCCGCGGGCCGCCCGGCGCCGCCGGGCGGCGGGCCCCGCGGCGCGCCCCAGCCCGCGGGGCGAAACGGGCGCGCAGCGGCGGTTCTTTGGCCATGCTTTCACCGTCACGGCGCTGAACCCCAAATCCATCGCCTTCTTCATCGCCTTCGTGCCGCAATTCGTCGATCCCGCAGCGCCGCTGATGCGGCAATTCGTGATCCTGGTGGCGACCTTTGTGGCGCTGGCCGCGCTGAATGCGATCACGGTCGCGCTGGCGGCGGCGAAGTTTCGCGATCTGGTGGGGCGGCCCGCCGTCATCGCCTGGCTGGCACGGGGCGGCGGCGGCGCTCTGATCGCAATGGGGGTCGCCACGGCCACGCTGCGGCGGACTGCGGCCTGAGGGATGGAGGCGTCCTTTTTCCCCGAGGGCGCCCTGGTCGCGGTGCTGACGACGCAACCGCTGGACCGGCTGCTGGACTACAAGGCGCCTGAGGGGGGCTGCTTTCTGGGCGCCTTCGTCGAGGCGCCCCTGGGGCCGCGCAAGGTGATCGGCGTGGTCTGGGGGCCGGGGCGCGGGGATTTCGACTATGCCAAGGTGCGCGCGGTCAGCAGGGTGCTGGACGTGGCCCCGATGCGCGATGAGATGCGCAGCTTTCTGGGTCGGGCCGCCGATTACACGCTGACGCCGATGCCCGCGATGCTGCGGCTGGCCACGCGGTCGCCAGGGCTGGGCGACCCGCCCTCGATGCGCAAGATCTACCGGCTGGGGCATGCGGAACCGGACCGGATGACCGATGCGCGCCGCCGGGTGCTGGAGGCTTTGCGCGACTATGGCGGGCTGTCGTTCACCCTCGCGGAATTGGCCGAGGCGGCGGGGGTGACGTCGTCGGTCGTCAAGGGGCTGGTGAAACAGGGCGCCGTGGCCGAAGAGGCCAGCCCGCGGGATCTGCCCTATCCCCGGATGGATCCGGGGCTGGGCGGCAAGGCGCTGACCGGCGATCAGGCCGCCGGGGCCGCGCGGTTGCGGGCGGCGATTGCGTCAGGCGCCTACGGCACAACGCTGCTGAAGGGCGTGACCGGGTCGGGCAAGACAGAGGTCTATCTGGAGGCGGTGGCCGAATGCCTGACGCGGGGGCGGCAGGCCTTGGTGCTGCTCCCCGAGATCGCGCTGACGGCGGAATTCCTCAAGCGGGTCGAGGCGCGGTTCGGCGCGGCGCCGGCGGAATGGCACTCCGGCGTCACGATGACAGAGCGGCGCCGGGCCTGGAAGATGGTGGGCGAGGGCGGGGCGCAGCTGGTTGTGGGGGCGCGGTCGGCACTGTTCCTGCCGTTCCGGGATCTGGGGCTGATCGTGATCGATGAAGAGCACGACACCTCCTACAAGCAGGAAGACGGGGTGCTGTACAACGCCCGCGACATGGCGGTGCTGCGTGCCTCTATCTGTTCGGCGCAGGTGGTGCTGGCCTCTGCCACGCCCAGCCTGGAAAGCTGGGCGAATGTGGAGGCGGGCAAATACGCCCGGCTGGAACTGGCCTCGCGGTTCGGCGCGGCGGAACTGCCCGATCTGCGTGCCATCGACATGCGGGCCGAGGATCTGCCGGGCAATCGCTGGATCTCTCCGACCTTGCAGGCGGCGGTGCGGGCGCGGCTGGAGGCGGGCGAGCAATCGCTGCTGTTCCTGAACCGCCGTGGCTATGCGCCGGTGACGGTGTGCCGGGCCTGTGGCGAGCAGATCGGTTGTGACCAATGCGACGCGCGGATGGTGGAGCATCGGTTCCTCAAGCGCCTTGTCTGCCATCAATGCGGCGAGACCAAGCCGCTGCCCGAGGTCTGCCCGTCCTGCAAGGTCGCGGGAAAGCTGGCGCCGGTGGGGCCGGGGGTGGAACGGTTGCAGGAAGAGGCGGTGGCGCTGTTTCCCGAGGCGCGGATCGCGGTGTTGTCGTCGGATCTGTTCGGTTCGGCCCGGGCGCTGAAGGCGATGGTGGAAGAGATCGCGGCGGGCGGGGCGGATATCGTCATCGGCACGCAACTGGTGGC
>CAYGRI010000614.1:0-2032 GCA_964352155.1 uncultured Maritimibacter sp.
CGGCCGAGACGGTCAAGAAGATGTACGAGGGCCGCGCCTATGAAGAGGTCAAGCTGGACGGGATGCGCAGGACCGTCGCCGCGCGCCTGACCGAGGCCAAGCAGACCATCCCGCATTTCTACCTGCGCCGCGACATCCACCTGGACGATCTGCTGAAATTCCGCAGCCAGCTCAACAAGCAGCTTGAAAGCCGTGGGGTGAAGCTGTCGGTCAACGATTTCATCATCAAGGCCTGCGCCAATGCGCTGCAGCAGATCCCCGATGCCAATGCCGTCTGGGCCGGGGATCGGATCATCCGGCTGACCCCTTCTGACGTGGCGGTCGCCGTCGCGGTCGAGGGCGGGCTGTTCACCCCGGTGATCAAGGATGCCCATCAAAAGACGCTGTCGGCCCTGTCGGCCGAGATGAAGGACCTCGCCACCCGCGCCCGCGATCGCAAGCTGGCGCCGCATGAATATGTCGGCGGGTCCTTTGCGATCTCCAATCTGGGGATGTTCGGGATCGACAATTTCGACGCGGTGATCAACCCGCCCCATGGCGCCATCCTGGCCGTCGGCGCCGGTGTCAAAAAGCCGGTGGTCACGGCCTCGGGCGAATTGGGAATCGCCACCGTGATGTCGGTCACGCTGTCGGTCGATCACCGGGTCATCGACGGCGCGCTGGGGGCAGAGCTGTTGGCGGCGATCAAGGACAATCTGGAAAACCCGGTCGCCATGCTCGCCTGACGCCCCCGCTTGATCCAGCGCAAGGCGGCCTTTGCGGTATCGACGCAAAGGTCGCCCTGACATCAAAAGGGCGGGATCGGCAACATGGACTGGGAAGAGCATCTGGACGAGGCAAAGGCCAATCAGGCCGCGTTTCGCAAGACCCATGCGGCGGCAGCGCGGGGCTTCACCGATCTGCACCGCGCCACGATGGCCGACGGTGCACTGACCACGCGCGAGAAAGAGCTGATCGCGCTGGCCATCGGGATTTCAAAGCGCTGCGTGGATTGCATCGGGTTCCATGTTCAGGCGGCGTCCAAAGCCGGGGCCAGCCGCGAAGACATCGCCGAGGTGATCGGCGTGGCGGTCCTGATGGGCGGCGGCCCCGATTATATGTACGGCGTCAAGGCGTTAGAGGCCTATGATCACCTGATCGGGGACTGACCCAGAACGAGACGTGCCCGATCCGCACATGCCAGACCGAGGCAGGGCCGGCAAAGCACGGGCCTGTTCCGTCCGGCATGGAACGCGAATGCGCCAGATCCGACCTGTGCCTGTACGTGGCGGACCGAGGCAGGGCCCGCAAAGCACAGCCCCGTCCCGCCCGGCAAGGGACGCGATACGCGCCCGCACGCCGGCCCACTGCGGGCGTGCACAGCACCGCCCCTTCGGTCCGGCATGCGGCTTCGATTTGGCGTGACCCGCTCTATTCCGCCGCCATCTGCGCACTGGGGGTGGATTGGGAAATCGCCGCTTCCTCGTCGGACATTTCTTCCTCGATCCCGTCGAACAGGGGCGTGGACAGATAGCGCTCTCCGGTGTCCGGCAACATGCACAGGATCACCGAGCCCTCCGGCGCGGTCTCGGCCACTTTCATCGCGACGGCAAAGGTCGAGCCGCCGGAAATGCCGGTAAAGATCCCCTCTTCAGCCGCCAGACGTTTCGACCAGGCGATGCCGTCGGCGCCCTCGACCGGGATCATCTCATCGTAATAGCCGCCGTCGATGGCTTCCTGCAGGACGTAGGGAATGAAATTCGGGGTCCAGCCCTGGATCGGATGCGGCGAAAACGCGGGGTGCCCGGCGGCCACGTCCCTGCCGTCCCGCTCCTGCGGGATGCCGGACCCGATCAGGGCGGCATTGGCGGGCTCTGTCGCGATGATCTTGACCTCCGGGCGCTCTTTGCGCAACACCCGCGCCGTGCCGCTGAGCGTGCCGCCGGTCCCATAGCCGGTGACGAAGTAATCCAGCCCTTGGCCGTCGAAATCGCCGATGATCTCGCGGCCGGTGGTGTTTTCATGGATCTCGGCGTTCGCGTCCGTCTCGAAC
>CAYGRI010000615.1:0-2031 GCA_964352155.1 uncultured Maritimibacter sp.
CCCCAGTAGATGTGGTTGTCGATCATCGCGCTCAGCAGCGAATGGGCCGAGGTGATCGCGTGGAAGTCACCAGTGAAATGGAGGTTCATCTCTTCCATCGGCACAACCTGGGCATAGCCGCCGCCCGCGGCGCCGCCCTTCATCCCGAAATTCGGCCCGAGGGACGCCTCGCGGATACAGACCACCGCCTTGCGGCCAATCCGGTTGAGCCCGTCGCCCAGCCCCACGGTCGTGGTCGTCTTGCCCTCGCCCGCCGGGGTCGGGTTGATGGCAGTGACCAGGATCAGCTTGCCATCGGCCCGCCCCTGCAGCGAGTTGATGAAGACCTGACTGACCTTGGCCTTGTCATGGCCATAAGGCAGCAGATGCTCGACCGGAATGCCAAGCGTATCGCCGATCTGCTGGATCGGTTGTTTCTTGGCTTCGCGCGCGATCTCGATATCGGATTTGTAGCCCATGGGCCGGGTCCTTCCTGTGGGAATGCTGCTATTCGGCGGCGATGTCGTCCACCCGTTCCACCCTGACGGCGGCGTATTTGAATTCCGGGATCTTGCCGAACGGATCAAGGGCGGGATTGGTCAGAATGTTCGCGGCCGCTTCGACAAAGGCGAAGGGCAGGAACACCATATCCTCAGAGACCGCGCGATCGGCGCGGGCCATGACGGACAGGCTGCCCCGCCGGGTGGTGAGCCGCACGGTGCCACCGGGGCTGACGCCCAGACGGCGCAGGGTGGCGGGATGCATGGAGCAGTTGGCCTCGGGCTCGATCGCGTCGAGCACGCTCGCCCGCCGGGTCATGGAGCCGGTATGCCAATGCTCCAGCTGGCGGCCGGTTGTCAGGATCATCGGAAACCGCTCATCCGGGCTCTCGGCCGGGGGCGTGACCCGAGCGGGCGTAAACTTGGCCCGGCCCGCACGCCGCGGGAAGCCATCGCCAAAGACGACGGCCTGTCCCGGATCCTCGTTGGACAGGCAGGGATAGGTCACCGCGCCCTCATTCTCGAGCCGGTTCCACGTGATGTGATGAAGCGAGCGCATGGACATCTTCATCTCGTTGAAGACCATGCGCGGCGTGTCGTAATCCCAGTCCAGACCGACGCCGCGGGCCAGATCGACGATGATCTGCCAATCCTCGCGCGCCTCGCCTGGCGGGTTCAGCGCCTTGCGGCCCATCTGCACCTGACGGTTGGTGTTGGTCACCGTGCCCCGCTTTTCCGGGAAGGCCGAGGAGGGCAGGATCACATCGGCGAAATTCGCGGTCTCGGTCAGGAAGATGTCCTGCACCACCAGGTGATCCAGATGCGCCAGCGCCTTGCGGGCATGTTCCACATCCGGGTCCGACATCGCCGGGTTCTCGCCCAGGATGTACATGCCCTTGATCTCGCCCCGGTACATGGCGTCGATGATCTCGACCACGGTCAGGCCGGGCTGTTCCTCGATCTTGGCATCCTTCCAGATGTGGCGGAACAGGTCGCGCACCTCTGGATCCGCGACCGACTGGTAATCGGGCATGAACTGCGGGATCAGACCCGCGTCAGAAGCGCCCTGCACATTGTTCTGTCCCCGCAGCGGATGCAGCCCGGTGCCCGGCCGCCCCACCTGCCCGCACAGCAGGGCTAGGCTGATCAGGCAGCGCGCGTTGTCGGTGCCGTGGATATGCTGGCTGATGCCCATGCCCCAAAAGATCATCGCCCGCTGCGCACCCGCAAAGCTGCGCGCCGCCGCGCGGATCGTGTCGGCGTCGATACCGCACAGATCGGCCATGCGTTCCGGCGTGAAGGCGCGGATATGGTCGCGGAATTCAAAAAACCCTTCGGTGAAGCCCTGGATATACTGCCGGTCATACAGCTTTTCCTCGACGATCACGTTCATGATCGCATTCAGCAGGGCCACATCGGTGCCGGGCCGGAATTGCAGCATGTGCTTGGCATGCCGCTTCAGCGCCAGCCCGCGCGGGTCGATCACGATCAGCTCGCCGCCGCGTTTGGCGAATTGCTTGAAATAGGTGGCGGCCACCGGGTGGTTCTCTGT
>CAYGRI010000616.1:0-763 GCA_964352155.1 uncultured Maritimibacter sp.
ATGCCGATGCTCAGGACGGGTGGCCCGCGATCTATGACCGGGCATACTTGCAGGCGAACATCGCGGGTGGCGTGGGCTTCGACTGGGTCTATGCCTCCGAAGTCGATCGCGAAATGCAGGTCCGCACGCCGATCACCGACGCTGCCTATGGCAAGCCGTGGGTGTTTCGGACCAAGGATTTGCGAAACTGGTGGTTGAACGCCCACTATGACCGCCCCGGCGGGGTGGAAAGTGGGACGCCGACGGCATGGGTCCCGCAGTCGAAACCGATCCGCTTCACTGAGCTTGGCTGCCCGGCCATCGACCGGGGCACAAACAAGCCGAACGCGGCCTTCGACCCGAAGTCATCCGAGAGTTTCATGCCGCATTTTTCGCGGGGCTGGCGGGACGATGCGATCCAGCGCGCGTATCTCGAGGCGACCTACCTGTTCTGGGGCGACCCAGCGAACAACCCGGTCTCCGGCGTTTATGGCGGGCGCATGGTGCACATCCCCGAATGCGCCGCCTGGACCTGGGATGCGCGGCCCTATCCGTTCTTTCCCGAGCTGACGGACGTCTGGACGGACGGGGCGAACTGGCGGCTGGGGCATTGGCTGACCGGGCGGTTGGGGTCGGTATCGCTGGCCGCGCTGGTCCGAAACCTGTGCCTGCGGGCCGGGATGCCCGAGCCCCGGATCGACGTCTCGGGCCTCTGGGGCGCTATCGAAGGCTACGCGATCGGGGCGCTGGAAAGCCCGCGCGCCTCGATCGCGTAGCCTTCGAT
>CAYGRI010000616.1:773-2026 GCA_964352155.1 uncultured Maritimibacter sp.
GATCGAGGCGCGCGGGCTTTCCAGCGCCCCGATCACCACGCTGTCGCGGCATTTCGGGTTCGATGCCGTGGAGACAGAGGGCGTGATCCGGTTTGTCATGTGCGGACGTTCGGCCGTGGCCAGCGTCACCCACGACGATCTGGTCGCGGCTCGCGAGGGTGACATTCTGGAACTGACCCGCGCACAGGAAACGGAACTGCCTCAGGCGCTGAAATGGCAGGTCGCGCGCGCGGATGGGGACTACGATGCCGCCCTCGTCGAAGCACGCCGGATCACCGTGGACACGACCCGGATCGCCTCCGAGAGCTTTCCCATGGCGGTTCCGCCGGAAGAGGCCGAACGGCGCTGCCGCCGGGCGCTGATGGAGGCCTGGACCGGACGCGAAACTGCGGCCTTTCAGTTGCCACCCTCGCGACTGGCGCTCGACCCGGCGGATGTCGTGACACTGGCGCATGACGGGCGACAGGTACAGCTTAGGCTTGTTTCCATCGCGGACACGGACACGCGCGGAATTGAGGCCGTGCGTCAGGACAGTAACGCCCAAGATCTGCGGCCCGGATCGCCGCGCCGCGCATCGCTGGCGCAGGCCGTGGTGTTCAACGCGCCGGAGGTTCTGCTGATGGACTTGCCGCAACTCATTGAGGATCAGCCTGCGCATCGCCCCTTTGTCGCGGCCCATGCCGTGCCCTGGCCGGGGGAGATGGCCGTGTTCCGCAGCCCTGCGACCGATGGCTTCGATCTGCTGACCAGCTTCGGCAGCCGCGCCCGGATTGGCGCTCTGGTCTCGGATCTGTATCCGGGGCCAGTCTCGCGGTTCGACCTCGGCACTGCGTTGGTCGTTGATCTGGCTTCTGGAACGCTTGAAAGCGTCACGGACCTGTCCCTGTTCGGCGGCGCGAACGCGGTGGCAGTGGAAACAGCCCAAGGCACTTGGGAAATCCTGCAAGCAGGGTCGGCCGAGTTGATCGCACCGGGCCGCTATCGCCTGACACGCCTGCTGCGCGGCCAGCGCGGCACCGAAGGCGCGATGGGCAATCCGGCGCCAGCAGGTTCGCGGGTGGTTATGCTCGACGACAGCCTCGCGTCGCTGCCGATCGCCGAGGCAGATCTCGGGCTGCCGTGGAACTGGCGCATCGGTCCCGCCAATCGGCCTGTCAGCGACCAGACCTATGTTGCGCAGACCTTTACGCCAGAGGGTGCGGGGCTTCGGCCATTCTCGGTCGCGCATGTCGAACAGCCCTGGCGCAGGCCAC
>CAYGRI010000617.1:0-2019 GCA_964352155.1 uncultured Maritimibacter sp.
GTTCTGGCGCGCCAGGCCTACCGCGCCCAGCATCCGGTCCAGCAACTGCCCGGCCCGCCCGACAAAGGGCTTGCCCTGCTGGTCCTCGTCACGGCCGGGCGCCTCGCCGATGATCATCACCCGCGCCGCCGGGTTGCCGTCGGCGAAGACGGTATTGCGCGCGCCCCGCTTCAGCTCGCAGAAGGAATACGCCGCAATCGCGGCCCGCAACCCCTCCAGATCCGAGACGGCGGCGGCGCTGGCCCGCGCCTCGGCCACCGGATCCTCCTCGGCAATCTGAGGCACGCCCGGAGGGCCCGCAGGCGGTGCCGGGGCCACCCGCGCCGCGGGCGGGGCCACCTTGGGCGTTTCATAGCGGTTGACGGGCGCTTCGCCGATGGCTTCGGTCACGCCCAGATCGACCTGCCATTCCAGCAGGGCCCGAGCCGTGTGATAATCCAAAGCTGTCATCTCCATCCGCTGCAAGCTAGGCTCGCCAGGGCGCAAGGTAAATGGCCCCGCGACGTCTTAGCCATCGCTTGCCGGGGCGCCGCACAGTTTTTATAAGCGTCGCAGGATCAACCGGGGCCCCCATGTCATTCCGCCAGAAACATCTGCTGGGGATCGCATCCCTCGACCCCGACGAGATCCGCGCGATTCTCGACCTGTCAGAGACCTATGTCGCCCTGAACCGCGCTCCCGAAAAGCATGGCAACGCGCTGGCCGGGCTGACGCAGATCAACATGTTCTTCGAGAATTCCACCCGCACCCAGTCGTCATTCGAGATCGCGGGAAAGCGACTGGGCGCCGATGTCATGAACATGTCGATGCAGGCGTCCTCTATCAAGAAGGGCGAGACGCTGATCGACACCGCCCTGACGCTGAACGCGATGCATCCGGATCTGCTGGTGGTGCGCCATCCCCATTCCGGCGCGGTGAACCTGCTGGCGGAGAAGGTGAATTGCGCGGTGCTGAACGCGGGTGACGGGCGGCATGAGCATCCGACACAGGCGCTGCTCGACGCGCTGACGATCCGCCGCGCCAAGGGGCGGCTGCACCGGCTGTCGATCGCGATCTGTGGCGACATCGCGCATTCCCGCGTAGCCCGGTCGAACCTGTTGCTGCTGGGCAAGATGGAGAACCGGGTGCGTCTGATCGGGCCGCCGACGCTGATGCCAGCGGGGATCGGCGACTTCGGTGTCGAAGTCTTTCAGGACATGAAGGAAGGGCTGCGCGACGTGGATGTGGTGATGATGCTGCGCCTGCAACGCGAACGCATGGACGGCGGCTTTATCCCGTCAGAGCGGGAATATTATCACCTTTACGGGCTGGATGACCAAAAGCTGTCCTACGCCAAACCCGATGCCATCGTGATGCACCCCGGCCCAATGAACCGGGGGGTGGAGATTGACGGGACGCTGGCCGACGACATCAACCGCTCGGTCATTCAGGATCAGGTCGAGATGGGGGTGGCCGTGCGGATGGCGGCGATGGACCTTCTGGCGCGGAACCTGCGCGCGGCGCGCGAGCCGGACCATGCATAATCCGGGTCGCCCCTGGCTTTGGCCGGTCACGGCCGGCGCCCTGGCGCGGAGGTCGGCGGCATGACCGACCCGTTCGACATCGCCGCCGCAGAGCGCGAAACGGTGCGTCTCTTTGCGCTGGACCTGCCAAAACCCGATATTGCGGAGGCCGCCGGGCTGCTGGGGGTTCCGGCGCTGGACCCCCAGCATCTGGAGCTGTTTCCGGCCAAGGATCTGAAAGCGCTCGGCCTGGCGCGCTATGTGACCGACGGGCTGGGCGTGGCCGCCGCCGATGTGGCGCCCGATGCCCGCAAACTGGACGACGCGGCCGGTTATATCCTTGTCGTGCACGCAGGTGCCTTTGGGGGCGATGGCGCGGGTCATTCTGCCTGGGCCCCGATGAGATAGGCGACCAGCAGCACCAGCCCGGCCACGGTGAGCAGGCTGATCAGCGCCAGCGCGCGGGGCAGGCGGGCAGGCACGCCTGGTGTGGGATCGGCGGGGGCGCCCGCAGGGG
>CAYGRI010000618.1:0-2015 GCA_964352155.1 uncultured Maritimibacter sp.
CGCCGCCCTGCGTGGTGGTCTTCGTCTCCTCGCGGAAATCGGTAGCCCAGATGATGTTGCCGCCCATGCGCATGCGGCCATAGAGGCGCGGGATGACCGATCCTTCCATGGCCGAGGTGATGTGAAGCGTATCCAGCCGCGCCCCTTCGATCCGCTGGTTCGGCGCGAGGGAGGACACGATCCAGCTGTCGACCAAGGATCCAATGGTGGAGCCGATAAAACCGCCAATGGTGGCGGCGCTGACGCCGAGGATCGCGCCGCCGATGCTGCCGCCAAGGGCGGCGCCGGCCGCGCCGAGAACGAGGGTGGCCACGGATCAGACCTCATCTGGAAACAGGAAGGCATAGGCGATCCGCCGCCGCCATGATTGCGTGAGCGGTTCCTCGATCACGCCGAGACGCTCGTAGGCGTGGATAAAGCTGCCGGCCCCGGTCAGGATCCCGACATGTTTGGCAATGGCGCGCGGCCTCATACGAAACAGCACCAGCGCGCCCGGACCAGCCTCGGCAGGCGACACCTCGATCATCATGGACCGCGCGCCTTCGGCCAGCACTTCGGCCGGACCGGTCTCGCCAAGATCCCGGCTATACGGTGGGATCGGGAACGGCTCTGGTCCCACGACCTCGCGCCAGACACCTCGCGCCAGACCGAGGCAGTCGCAGCCGACGCTCTTGATGCTGGCCTGATCGTGGTACGGGGTGCCAAGCCAGGACCGGGCGGCGGCGATGACCCGGTCAGGATGGGCGGGGTTCATAGAACCGCCCCCTCATGTCCGCCGTCCCTCGTCGCATAACGCAGCACCGCGTCTTGCCCGGGTATCGATGGAAACCCGCGGAAGTTGATCGTATTGCCGAACTTGGCGCCGCAGGTTTCCAGGCGCTTGTCGCAACCTGCCCGGACAATGAACGCGTCTCCTCCGGCGAAGGGCCGAACCGGCGCCTCGAGAAGGGAAAGGGTCGCGACACCGCTCGCATAGCCATGGCTCAGGATTTCCGCCCTTCGTCCGACATTGGCGCCACCGGTCCATTCGACGGTGCCGTAGGTGAACCAGCCCGCCTCGAACGCCCCCAGACCGGAGGCGGTGAAGGCGCGGTCGCGCAAGGCGGCGACGACCGCGCCGTTGCCCTTGAATGCCAGATCGTCCAGATCGACCCCGCAGCGCGCATCCCCGAGTGCCGCGTCACAGGTCGCCTGGAAGGTCCGCCCGACGGTCTGTCCGAGGACATGGGCGAGCGACCGGACCTCTGCGACGAAAGCCAGCCGTCCGCGCCGGATCTGGCCGATGGCGCCGCGCCGCATCAGCACGCGCTGGCTGGCGTCGGCCCAGTTCACCCGCCAGACCTCGACCTCCGCATTGTCCCAACGGCCATCGAGGATGTCGGTCTCGGTGATCCGGTCGGATGACAAGACGCCCGCGGCATCCTGTGCGTCGACCGAGAGGTCGGATCCCGACCGGACCTCAGAGGCTGTCAGCCCGCTTTCCGGCTCGAACCCCGTACCTTCGAAGCTAAGAGTGAGGTCGTGGTCGGTGAAGCCGAAGGTGACGCCGTCGGATCGGGTAATCCGCCAGCACCAGGCGAGTGTCGTCGTGCCCTCGTCGAGATGGGCCTGCAGCCCTGCGGAGAGGGATTTCATCGGCAGGTCCCCGTCATCCGATCATCGAGATCGGCGATCCAGCCCGCCCATCCCGGCGGAACCTCGGCGATCGTTTCCACAGGCGGGCGAGACAGGCGCGCCTCGGCATAGGACGCGCAGCCAGCCTCACCAGCGACCATCGTTTCGGCGCAGGCGCTCAGCAGGATCGCCAGCGCCGCGGCCATCCCGTACAGCCTTGCGACCCGTGTCCAGAGCCTCCAGCGTTTTGACATTGGCCTCGTTCTCCTTCTGTCGGCGCCCTCTCGCCGCACCCCGCAGGAACGCCGCGACAATGGCGGCAACGGCGATCGCGATCGCCGCCACCGCCGCCTTCAACTGGCCGATCATCGATCCCCCTCGGCCCATTTCCGCAGACGCTC
>CAYGRI010000619.1:0-2013 GCA_964352155.1 uncultured Maritimibacter sp.
CATCGGGCCGGGCACCCTGGCCACGGGGATGGGGCGGATCTGGGAGGTGATGCGCGCCTGCATGGACAGGGGGCTGGAGGGCGGCGGGATCCTGCCCGGCGGTCTGGGCGTCAAGCGGCGGGCGGGCGCGATCCACGCGGCCCTTTTGGGGGAGCGGGGCACGAACCTGGCGCCGCCCCACACGATCAACGACTGGATGTCGGTCTATGCGATGGCGGTGAACGAAGAGAATGCCGCCGGGGGGCAAGTCGTGACCGCCCCCACCAATGGCGCGGCGGGGGTGGTGCCCGCCGTGATCCGCTATTGGCTGGACCATGTGCCCAGTGCGGCCCCCTCGAAACTGGGGGATTTCCTGCTGACAGCGGCGGCGATTGGCGGGCTGATCAAGCACAATGCCTCGATCTCTGGAGCGGAATGCGGCTGCCAGGCAGAGGTCGGCGCGGCCAGTGCCATGGCGGCCGCCGGGCTATGCGCGGTGCTGGGCGGCTCTGCGCAACAGGTGGAGAATGCCGCCGAGATCGCGCTGGAGCATCATCTGGGCATGACCTGCGACCCCGTGCGCGGTCTGGTGCAGGTGCCCTGTATCGAGCGCAACGGCCTGGGCGCGATCAAGGCCGTCTCGGCCGCATCGCTGAGCCTGCGGGGCGACGGCACGCATCTAGTCCCGCTGGATGCCTGTATCGAGACGATGCGCCAGACCGGGCGCGACATGAGCGAGAAATACAAGGAGACGTCGCTTGGCGGACTGGCCGTGAATGTGCCCAATTGCTGAACAGGGCGGTGCCGGATCGTTCAGATACGCCTGTGGTCGGGCACCCAACCAGCCAGATGCCCAGTCATTCAGGCGATCGGTCATTCAGATGCCCAGCCATTCCGGCGACCGATCACTCGGGCGACCAGCCACTCAGGCGACCAGTCATTCCGGCGACCAGACACTCAGTCGCCCGCGCTGTCGGGCGTCCAGGCCAAGGCGGGGCCGGTCCGGAAATAGCTCACATTGTTGGTAAAGATGCTGTCGGGGGCCAGCCGGACCATCCGGCCATCGGGGTCGTCGATCCGGGCGATCCTTTCGATGAACCAGGGGTTCCAGGTGGCCTCGTCCGGCCCGAGGTACTTCGCCAGAAGGCGGCGGAACCGCGCCTGGTCCATCGGCCGCACCTCGGCCCGTCCGCGCAGGCCCAGATGCAGCAACACCCCCGCCGCGTTGTCGAACCGCACAATTTCCACCGCGCAAGACGGATCGTCGGTCAGCCGGCGGGTCGAGGATCCGCCGCTGTCGGCCAGCATCCACAGGGCCTCCTCCTCCCATATATACCAGACCGGCGCGTTGCGCGGGCCGTCCGCGCAGACGGTTGCCAGATTGGCCATCAGCGGCGCGGACAAGAGCACCTGGGGATCGAAGGGCTGGCTCATGCCGCGCAGCCTAACCGCAGGGGCGCGCCTTCGCCAAGCCGTCCCTTTGGGCCACGCGGCGCATTTCCTTTCCCCGCCGCGCCGACTAGCTTGCGCCGATGAACGCTGATCGCCCCCTTCTTGGCATCCTGCTGATGCTCGGTTTCTGCTTTCTTGCGCCCTTGGGCGATGCGATGGCAAAGATCCTGGGCGCCAGCGTGCCGCTGCTGTTGCTGGTGACCGCGCGCTTTGCGATTCAGGCGGCGGTGCTGGTGCCCTTGGCGCTGCGCTCTGGCACCGGCCTGTCGCTGCCGCCCCGGATCCTGGCGCTGACCGCCCTGCGCACCGGCCTGCATGTGGTGGGGATCGCGATGATGTTCGTCGCGCTGCGGTTCCTGCCCCTGGCAGAGACCATCGCCATCGCCTATGTCATGCCCTTCGTGATGCTGCTGCTGGGATATCTCGTCCTGCATGAAGAGGTGGGCCCCCGGCGGCTGGGCGCCTGCGGCATCGGGTTTGCGGGAACGCTTTTGGTGGTGCAGCCCAGCTTTGCCCTTGTGGGCGCCCCGGCCCTGCTGCCGCTTGGGGTGGCGGTGATCTTCGCCCTGTTCATGATGGTCA
>CAYGRI010000620.1:0-361 GCA_964352155.1 uncultured Maritimibacter sp.
GTCATAGACCCCGGTGCGGAACGGCAATTGCCCCGACATGAAAGAGGCCCGCCCCGGCGCGCAAAGCGGCGAGGCCGTATAGGCATTGGCGAAGCGCACAGAGTCCATCGCCAGCCGCGACAGGTTCGGCGTGTGCAGCCATTCCGCCGGCCCGTCGGGAAACAGGGTGCCGTTCAGCTGGTCGACCATCAGGATCAGAATATTGGGGGCGGTCATGTGACCTCCGCAATCATCAGGTCGGCCATCTTGACCACCCGGTCCGCCGCCACCGTCGGGTCCGGCCGCCCCGGACCGAGTGCGGCGCGGATATAGTAGCCGTCGATCAGTGCCGCGATGGTGTCTGCCACAACGGCGGCGCGCG
>CAYGRI010000620.1:371-1124 GCA_964352155.1 uncultured Maritimibacter sp.
GCACTGATCGACGGCTACTATATCCGCCCCGGACCGAGTGCGGCGCGCGCGCCAACCAACGGACGCAGATCGTGGATCAGGTTCGACCGCAGCCGCTGGTGATAGACGTTCAGCAGCCGCTGCGCCTCGGACGAGGTCTGGGCGGCGACATAGAAATTCAGCCAGGCGCCGACGACCTGACCGCGGAATTGCTGGGCGTCGAAGCCGGCGCGGATCACCGCCTCGAGCCGCGCGCGGGGGGTATGGGCCTGCGCCAGCCCGTCGCGCGCCGCGACTCCGAACAGATCCAGGATGTGGCGCATGGCGGCCAGAAACAGCTCTTCCTTGGCGCCGAAATAGTGATGCGCCAACGCCGTCGACACCCCGGCGGACCGCGCGATCCGGCTGACCGGCACGTCCAGAGACCCGGCGCGCCCGATCTCGTCTATCGTGGCCTTCACCAGCGCGGCGCGCCGGATCGGCTCCATTCCCAGTTTCGGCAAAATCCCATCTCCTTGCAGAAGCGGTAGGACCGTAGCCGGTTTTTTACTGATCAGTCAATCAACAAAAACCGGGCCGCAAATGAGAGACGCTGCGCGGTTGGCGAAGGTTGGGCGACAAGACGTTAAGAAAGGGTTTCGGTTAAAGGCCGCCGCGCAAAGGGGCGGAGGTGTTTCGACACCTTCGGTGGCGATCCGCGCGGGGGGTGGCGCCCCCCCCCGGGGCCCGCTGCCACGCGTGGCCCCACTGGGCGCGGCGCCCCAGGGGCAATAC
>CAYGRI010000620.1:1134-2008 GCA_964352155.1 uncultured Maritimibacter sp.
GGTGGGGTTGCCCCACCTGGGGGGGCTATCCGCGCGGGGGCTCACGCACCCGCGCGGGGCCATGTCACAGGCTTGGCCCATCTGAGCGAGGATCCCATGGGCATATCGCGAAACCGCGCGCGGGTTTGCCCCAGTCAGGACACCCCAGTCAGGACACCCCAGTCGGGCCAACCCCAGTCAGATCAGCGCAGCCGCCGGTACACCGTAGTCCGCCCACGCCGCACATCCGTCAGTTCCAGCGTGGTGGCATCCGCGCGGTCGATCGTGTAGCAGGCGCGGCGGTTGTTCTCGCCATTGATCTGGATCATTACCGGTCCCTGCCCGCTCGACCCTTCACATTCCTTCGCGATGCGGAAGAAACGGGAAGTGGAGAACTCGCCATCGAGACGCAGGAACAATTCCGACCCAAGCACCGTCATCTCCCAGCGCCGGTCGCCCTGGTCCAGCCAATCGCCCTGAAGCGTCGCCCGCAATTGGGCATCTGCATCGGCACCCGGCCGGGGGACCACGCCCCGGACCACGATCGCCGCGATATTGCCCATGGTCTCGACCATGTCGCCCTTGAGCAGCACGGGCATGTTCACCTGCAGATCCTCCAGCGCGTACATCAACCGCTCTGGCGTCGGCCCGCGATAGAACACCCGCATCTTCCAGTCGCCCGCATGGAAGGAGCAGAACTCGCGGTCCTTGTACAATTCGCAGCCCTGAAACAGCGCGATCGTCTCGAACCCCTTGCCATGGGCGCCGGCGGAGATGTCGGTCATCAGATCGTCGACCGAGATCTTGATCGGCAGCTTGTCGGGCGGAACGATGGTGGTGTCCTGCACCACCTCGCCCAGCGACGTACCGGACGGCGCCCCGCCGGACCCTACAG
>CAYGRI010000621.1:0-2003 GCA_964352155.1 uncultured Maritimibacter sp.
ACCGGCGTGGGCCCCGAGATCGAGCTCACCTCGGGCGGCAGGCGGTCGATCGCGCTCATGCCCGGCAGGCTCCGACGGGCGCGCGCCTGTGGGCTGCGGGTGCGGCGGACGCGCGCCTGTGAGCAACGGATGCGTCGGGGCCGGCGGGAGACGCGTTTTTCCCTTGCCAGAGGCGGGAAACCGTCATGGCCCGGCCATGCTGCGGGCGCGAGACATGCGGTCGGCCAGACGCAGCGCCTCGATCAGGCTTGTGGGGCGCGCCAGCCCTTTGCCCGCGATGTCGAAGGCGGTGCCGTGATCGGGCGAGGTCCGGATGAAAGGCAGGCCGAGCGTGACATTGACCCCAAGGTCGAAATCCAGCGTCTTGATCGGGATCAGCGCCTGGTCGTGATACATCGCCACCGCCGCATCGTAGCGGGCGCGCGCGGCGGTGTGGAACAGCGTGTCGGCGGGATGCGGGCCGGTGACCATCAGGCCTTCGCCGGCCAGCCGGGCGATCACCGGGGCGATCAGAGCGTCGTCCTCTGTGCCCATCTTGCCGCCTTCGCCCGCATGCGGGTTCAGCCCCGCCACGGCGAGACGCGGGCGCGCCAGGCCGAAATCGCGGATCAGCGCCGCATGGGTGATCCGCAGCGTGGTCTCCAGCAGCGCGTCCGTCAGCGCCTTTGGCACCTCCTGCAAGGGGATGTGGATCGTCACCGGCACGACTCGCAGCGCGTCCGAGGCGAGCATCATCACCACATGCGCGACCCCCGCGAGGGACGCGAGATACTCCGTATGCCCCGGATAGGCAAAGCCCGCGCCGTCGATCAGGGCGGCCTTGTGGATCGGGCAGGTGCACACGGCTGCGGCGGCGCCGGACTGCGCCAGATCCACCGCCCGGGCGATCACGTCGATCACCGGCTGGGCATGGGCGCTTTGCGGGCGCCCGGGGGTCACCGGCGGGCCGAAGGGATGCGGCAGGACCGGCAGCGCTGAGGCAAAGGCGGCGGCGGCCTGGGACGCATCGTCGATCCGCGCGACCGGCGTTCCGGGGGGCAGATGCGCAGGATCGCCGATCCAGAAGAACACCGGACCGCCGCCGCGAAGGGTCTGCCAGGCCGCAACGGTGATCTCTGGCCCGATGCCGGCCGGTTCGCCGACAGTCAGAGCAATCGGCAGGTTCATGGATAGACGATGTAGGCGTCCGCCTTCAGCTCTGCGAGATAACCGTCGGCATAGGATGCGAGCCGCTGGTTGATCAGTTGCTGGCGCACCGCCTCGCGGTCGACCTCTTCGGACAGGGCCAGGGTCCGGCCGCACATCATCAGAAAGACCAGCGCCTTGCCGTCGCCGGTGACCAGGTTGGTGGACACTTCGCCCTCGTCCAACCGCGCCAGTTCCAGCGCGATGTCCCCGGCGATCTGTTCCACCGGCAGGGTGTCGCGCAGCAGACGGCCCGGGTCTTCGCCCTGGGCGATGCCATAAAGATCGTCGCAGGTGTCGACCCGGGCCGCGATCTTGCGCGCCTCGGCCAGGGTCTTTTCGGTGCGGCCGCCGGGCAGGAAGTAACGGGCGAATTCGATGGCCACAGTGTTCTCGGTCGGCGCGCCGGTTTCCTCGATGGCGCGGAGCTGGAACAGGGCGATGGCATTGGTCACCGGGATCGGACCGGTGACCTGGCCCGGTGCCAGCCCGAGGATCTGCGCCCGGATCGGCGCCGGCAGCTTGGACAGGGCGATCCAGTTCTGCCGCCCGCCACTGTTGCGGGTGGGGGCGGCGGAATACTGCCGCGCGGCGGCGGCAAATTCCGCGATGGTGGTCATGCGCGTGATCTCGGCCGCCCGCTGCTGGGCCAGGGCCTCTGCCTCGGGGGTGTTGGCGGGAAGGAAGATCTCGGACAGCAGGACACGCACGGTGCTGGCGGCCCCGGCACTGCCGGCACCAGACGCGAGCGCGCGGTCGACTTCTGCTTCGGTCACCTGAGCGCGGGGCATGAAACGGGCCCGCACCACGCCGCGCCA
>CAYGRI010000622.1:0-2001 GCA_964352155.1 uncultured Maritimibacter sp.
ATCTGGCTGATCGTGCCCTTTGCGATGGCGGTGATCTGGTCGCTGGTCGACCCGGAGACCGGCTGGACCTATCCCGACGTCTTGCCCCCCAGCCTGTCGATCACCCGCTGGATCGAGGTCTGGACCACGACCGCCCTGCCCGACGCCCTGCGCAATTCCTATCTGCTGGCCCCGACCGCCGCCGTCATCACACTGATCCTGGCCACCCCTACGGCCTATTGCTTCGCCAATTACGAGTTTCGCGGCAAGTCCGTGGCGCAGGTGCTGACGCTGCTGCCTCTGGTGGTGCCGGGCTTCGTGCTGGCGATCTTCTTTTCCTCGCTGATCTTCAGCCTCGGGATCTATTCACGGTTCCTGTCGATCCTGCTGGCCCATTGCGTGCTGTTCCTGCCCTATGCGATCCGGATCATGACGGTGGCCTTCGCACAGGTGCAGCCCGACCTGATCGACGCCGCGCGCGGGCTGGGCGCCTCGCCGTTCGCACGGTTCCGGGTGGCCTATTGGCCCGCCCTCGCCCCGGGCGTTCTGGCTTCGCTGATCATCGTCTTCATCCAGTCGATCGAGGAGTTCGCCATCGCCTTCATCGTCGGCGCACCGAATTTCGTGACCATCCCGTCGATCCTCTATTCCTACCTCGGGTACAATTTCGTCCGCCCCAACGCGGCGGTCGTCAGCCTCGTGCTCGTGGTTCCCAATGTCCTGTTGATGCTGGGTCTGGAGCGGTTGCTCAAATCCGCAAACCCCGCCCAGTCCGGCGTCAAGGGATGACCCCCGCAGCCCGCCTGCATATCAACCTGGAGAGACCCCCATGTTCCGCACTCTGCTTGCCTCCGCCGCGCTCGCGGCCCTGGCCACCGGCGCTGTCGCCGAAGGCCATTCCGATCTGCTGTCCATGTCCTGGGACGACATCGTCGCCCAGGCCAAGGAAGAAGGCGAAGTTTCCTGGTTCGTCTGGTACTTCCAGCCCCAGTACCGCGAACTGGCCGAGGCCTTCACCGCCGAATACGGCATCGAGGTCCTCATCCCCGAGGGGACCCATGACGGCAATATCGAAAAGTTCCTGGCCGAAGCGCGCCGCGATGCCGGTGACATCGACGTTCTGGCCATCGGTCTCGACCGGATCGACCTGTTCGACCCCACCGAGATGCTGGTCGGCCCGCTGACCGATGTTCTGCCGAACGGTCCCAAGATGATCACCGAGCTGGGCGGCTATGACGGCTTGGGCTATGCCTTTGCCTATTGGGGCAACCAGACCGGCATCGCCTATGACCCCGAGGTTCTGTCCTTCGAGGACGCGCCCCAGACCGTCGCCGATTTCGAAGCCTATTTCGCCGCCAACCCAGGCAAGTTCGGCTTCAACTATGAAAACGGCGGCTCTGGCCCGTCCTTCATCCAGAACGTGGCCCGCCACGTGACCGATCTGGCCGAAGAAGACTTCCTCGACGGTGCCGTGACCGCGGAAAAGATGGCCGCGATGCAGCCCGCATGGGACTGGTTCCTAGACAACACCGACGGCTACGTCATCACCGCGTCGAACACCGATAGCCTGGTGCGTCTGTCGAACCGTGAATTCGCCGCCGTCGCCGCCTGGGAAGATCACCTGTTCAACCTGCAGGGCCAGGGCGAAGTGGACGAGCGCATCGCCTTCTACATCCCCGAATTCGGCATGAACGGCGGTGGCAATTACAACATCGTGCCCGCCAACGCCCCGCACCCGGCCGCGGCACTGGTGTTCATGAACTGGGTCAGCTCGGCCGAGACGCAGACCAAGTTCAACGAGGTCTTCGGCGCCGCTCCGATGCACCCCGATGCCGATGACAGCAACGCACTGGTCCCGAACGCGATGCGCGCCTTCCAGACCATCTGGCCCGGCAACCCGTTCAACACCGAGATCCGCCAGGCGTTTATCGAAAACGTCGCGCTGGAGCGCTAAGACCCGTCGCGCTGGCCCGGCCCCGCCCCCGCCCCCGCGCGTTAGTACAAGGACAAACCCGGTGTGAT
>CAYGRI010000623.1:0-1927 GCA_964352155.1 uncultured Maritimibacter sp.
CGACCGTCGATCTTTCCTGACCGCCGGCGTCGCCTGGATCTGGGCGCTGCTGGGGGCGATCTACATTACATCACTGACGAAGACGTATCCTAGCAGCGCCTTGCTGGGACTGGGCGTCGGGGTGCTGATCGTGGGCTGGCAGAACCGGCATCACCGGTGTTTCCCCATGGCCTGCGTTCTGGCGGTTGGCGCCGGGCTGGCCGCGCTGCCCTTTGTGGGCGATGCAATCTGGGAACGCTTTGCCGCGCTGGGCGGGCTGTTCGACGGCGGCAACACCTCGGACCGGACGCTGCTGCGGCGGATGAGCTATAACCTGATCGGGCTGGAACTGTGGGCACAGCATCCGTTGACGGGGATTGGCCCGGGGGTGTTCCCTTCGACTTATGCGGGGGCAGAGTTTCGCTGGTTCCCGGGGCGCGAGCTGGCGCCACGCCAGCTGCACAACAGCTATCTGGAAGTGGCGGTGGAGATGGGGCTGATCGGGCTGGGGCTGTTCCTGACCGCAGTGCTGGGCGCGGCGCGTCTGGCGCTGGGCGCTGGGCGGTCGGGGCTGGGCGAGGGGGCGCGGTTCGCGCGCGCCTTTGGCGTGGCGCTGGCGATGTTTCTGGTGGCCAGCCTGTTCATGCCGAATGAAGACAACAAATATCTTTGGATCCTGGTCGCGCTGTGCTGCAAGGCCGCCTGGCTGTCCCAAGCGTCGGAGGCGCGTTCATGAGTGTTCTGTTTTGGTTGAGTCTGGGTCTGGTCCTGTTTTCGCTTGGAGGCTACGGGCTGGTGTGGATGCTGCTGGCCGCCCGGCGTCCGGCGCGGCCCAGGCTGGCGCCAGTGCCGCAGCGCGCGGTCATGCTGATCGCGGCCCGCAATGAAGAGGCGGATATCGGACCCAAGCTGCTTTCGGTCCTGTCGCAGGGCGCGGGCGCGCATGATTTGCGGGTGATCGTCGTCTCGGACGGGTCGGACGACCGCACCGCCGATGCGGCCCGGGCGGCCGCGGCGGGCGATCCGCGCCTGACGGTGATCGAACTGCCGCGTCACGCGGGCAAGGCGGCGGCGCTGAACCGGGGGCTGGCCGAAATCCCGCCGGACCGGGTGGTGATCTTTTCCGATGCCAACAGCCTGATCCGCCCCGGCGGGCTGGAGAAACTGCTGGCTCCCTTTGCCGATCCCCAGGTGGGCGGCTCTGTGGGGCAACTGGCAATCCCTGCTGGGGGCGGGCTGATGGCGCGCGCCGAACGGCTGTTCTGGCGCTATGACAATGCGCTCAAGCGGGCCGAGGATCGGGTCGGCGGCGTCGTCTCCGCCCAGGGCACCCTGTATGCGGTGCGCCGGTCGCTGGTGCCGCCGGTGCCGGGCGACATGGCCGACGATTTCGTTACTTCCGTCGCGGTGGTGGCGGCGGGCCAGCGGCTGGCCTTTGCGCCGGGAGCGGAAGCGGTCGAGGCGGTGTCGGACGACACATCGGCGGAATTCGGGCGCCGCGTCCGCTCGACCGAGCGGGGCTGGCGCGGGCTGATGCATCATGCGGGGCTGATGAACCCGGGGCGCAGCGGGATCTATGCGGTGCAGTTGATCTGTCACAAGCTGCTGCGGCGGCTGGTGGCCTTTGTGCTGCCGGTGCTGCTGGTGTCTTCTGCGGTGATGGCAGGGCAGGGCCTGTTCTATGCGGTGGTTTTGGCGGGGCAAGTAGCGGTCTACGGCGTGGCCCTTGCGGCTGTTCTAACGCCCACGGCGCGCCGGATCCCCGGCGCTTCGGCCGCGGTTTTGTTCACGGTGGGGCATGTGGCGATCGCTTTGGCCATCCTGCGCTATGGTCTGGGCGTGCGCACAACCAAATGGGTCCCGGCGCGCGGTCATCCGCTGCCAAAATGAGCGCTACCGCGCAAGATGAGTCCCGCCGCTGACATCCCTGTCACGCCGGGGGCGGGCG
>CAYGRI010000624.1:0-1922 GCA_964352155.1 uncultured Maritimibacter sp.
GTGCAACAGCGTTTCGTGGTTGCTGGGCAGCTCGGCATGGATCACCAGATCCAGATTGGGCAGGTCGATCCCCCGCGCGGCCACATCGGTCGCCACACAGACCCGCGCGCGCCCGTCGCGCATCGCCTGCAGCGCATGGGTCCGCTCGGATTGCGACAGCTCCCCCGACAGCGCCACGACGGAAAAGCCGCGATTCGACAGGCGGGTCGTCAGCCGGTTCACCATGGCACGGGTGTTGCAGAACACGATCGCATTCGGCGCCTCGTGGAACCGCAGTACATTGATGATCGCATTCTCGCCGTCGCGGGCAGAGACCGTCATTGCGTGATAAGAGATATCGGCGTGCTGGCTGGCGCCGCTTGTCGTGGCGATGCGCTGGGCGTCTTTCTGATAGCTTTTCGCCAGCTTGGCGATGGCTGAGGGCACCGTGGCCGAGAACATCAGAGTCTGCCGCTCTGCGGGCGCCTCGCTGAGAATGAACTCCAGATCCTCGCGAAAGCCCAGATCCAGCATCTCGTCCGCCTCGTCCAGAACGACGGCCCGCAGCGCGGTCATGTCCATGGATCCCCGCATGATATGGTCGCGCAGCCGGCCCGGCGTGGCCACGACGATATGCGCGCCCCGGTCCAGCGCGCGGCGCTCGTCGCGCATATCCATGCCCCCCACGGTCGAGGCGATGACAGCCCCCGCATGGGCATACAGCCACCCAAGCTCGCGCCGCACCTGCAACGCCAGCTCGCGGGTCGGCGCGATCACCAGCGCCATCGGGGCACCCGCGCGGTCGAACACCTCCGCCTCGCCCAGCAGGCCGGGGGCGATGGCCAGGCCAAAGCCGATGGTCTTGCCCGACCCGGTCTGCGCGGATACCAGCATATCGGCCCCCGTCAGCTCGGCGTTGCTGACAGCCTCCTGAACCGGGGTAAGGGTGGTATATCCACGCGCTTCAAGCGCATCTGCAAGAGCCTGTTTCATCACCGGCACATCTGTTGTTGTTACGAAAGCTCTGCTGGGGCGCCCCTTGCGGTGCCCACCGGCAGAACCCCGCCTCTATCCTCTGCGATGCGCGATGTATAGGGCAAGGAAGGTGCAATTGCACGCGTCGGGCCGGTCTTGCGCGCTTTGTCCTGCGTTCGCGGTGGGTTTTGGCGGCGGTGCTGGCGGTTGCGGCCCCGGTACACCCTCCGCCACCGGCGCGGGGCCGTTCTTTTCCCGGGCGCTCCTTCGATGTATGAGGCGGGCCATGGAGTATGACGCGATCATTCTTGGGGCCGGCGGCGCGGGCCTTTTGGCGGCGGCGACGGCGGGCCAGGCCGGGGCGCGCGTGCTGTTGCTGGACCATGCCGAGAAGGCCGGAAAGAAGATCCTGATCTCGGGCGGCGGGCGCTGCAATTTTACCAACATGGGCGCCGAGGCGGCGTGCTTCCTCTCGGAGAACCCGCATTTCGTGAAATCCGCCCTCAGCCGCTACACGCAATGGGATTTCCTCGCGCTGGTAGAGCGGCACGGCATTGCCTGGCATGAAAAGACCCTGGGGCAGTTGTTTTGCGACGGCTCCGCGCGGCAGATCTTGGCGATGCTGCTGGAGGAATGCCGGCGCGGTGGGGTCGAGATCCGGCTGGGCACCCAGATCGGCGAGATCGGCCATGCCGACGGCCGGTTCCGCGTGGCGGGGGCGACGGCGCCGCAGCTTGTGATCGCCACCGGCGGCCCGTCGATACCCAAGATGGGCGCCACAGGCGTGGCCTATGACATCGCGCGGCGCTTTGGTCTGGGCATCGTGACCCCGCGCCCGGCGCTGGTGCCCTTCACCCTTGGCTCCGAAGATATTTTTTTTATTGAGATGTCGTGCTTGTAGTGCTACTCTTTATCGCGGGTCGGCAGCGTCTCGTTCGAAGAGGCGGCGCTGTTCACGCACAAGGGCC
>CAYGRI010000625.1:0-1915 GCA_964352155.1 uncultured Maritimibacter sp.
GACTGGGGGGCGTGCCGCTGAAATGGGCTGTGCCTGAAACGGGTGTGCTGCGATCCCCGTATCTGGACCTTGGGTTTGGCCAAATCGGAGCGTCGGAGGCGCGGGCGGGCTTGCTGCCATGGATCTGCATTGCTATCTGTCCTGCCTGACACCAGACTGGGAACCCTGCCATGCGCGCCGAGACACAGCAAACGGTCGAAGCCATCCGCAAATCTCTGGCGCTGTTGCGCCAGCGGATGGATTACGACACGGCCCAGCATCGTCTGGAGGAATTCAACGCGCGGGTCGAGGACCCGACGCTGTGGGACAATCCCGAGAGCGCGCAGAAGCTGATGCGCGACCGGCAGAGCCTTGTCGACGCGATGGAGACCTATCACGGGATCGAGCGGGATCTGAACGACAATGTCGAGCTGATCGGGATGGGCGAGGCCGAGGGCGACCAGGAGATCATTGCCGAGGCCGAGGCCGGTCTGAAATCCTTGGCCGAGCGGGCGGCGGAGAAAGAGCTGGAGGCGTTGCTGAACGGCGAGGCGGACGGCAACGACACGTTCCTTGAGATCAACTCGGGTGCGGGCGGCACCGAAAGCTGTGACTGGGCGGCGATGCTGGCGCGGATGTATGTCCGCTGGGCCGATAAGAAGGGCTACAAGGTCGAGCTTCAGTCCGAAAGCGCGGGCGAAGAGGCGGGAATCAAGTCGGCGGCCTACAAGATTTCGGGTCCCAATGCCTATGGCTGGCTGAAATCGGAAAGCGGGGTGCATCGCCTGGTCCGGATCTCGCCCTACGATTCCTCGGCGCGGCGGCATACGTCGTTTTCGTCGGTCTGGGTCTATCCCGTGGTGGACGACAATATCGAGATCGAGGTGAATCCCTCTGACATCCGGCTGGACACCTATCGGTCGTCCGGGGCGGGCGGTCAGCATGTGAACACGACCGACTCGGCGGTGCGGATCACCCATATCCCCACTGGGATCGTCGTGACCAGTTCCGAGAAATCCCAGCACCAGAACCGCGACATTGCGATGAAGGCGCTGAAGTCGCGCCTGTATCAGATGGAGCTGGAAAAGCGGAACGCGGCGATCACCGAGGCGCATGAGAACAAGGGCGATGCGGGCTGGGGCAACCAGATCCGATCTTATGTGCTGCAGCCCTACCAGATGGTGAAGGATCTGCGCACGGGGCATGAAACCTCGGATACCGGAGGGGTGCTGGACGGCGATCTGGATGCGTTCATGGCGGCGACGCTGGCCTCTGACGTCAGCGGGAAAAGCCGGGCCGAGGCCGCCGCCGAGGAGTAAGCCGCGCCTTTGGGGCGTCGTTTCTGGCGGTGCGATTATGGCGGGGGCCGGAGCCTCCGGCGGGAGTATTTTGAGCCAGAAGAAGCAGCGGCCCTGGACGCTGGGTGGACAGAGGGTGGCGCGCTGGGGCTCTTCGGTGTTGCCTTGGTACTTGGGGCGGGGCGGATGGCGGATGTTCTGGACGTTTCGGCCCTTGAATTGTCGGCGCGGTTGACATCGCGGCAGGTCAGCGCGCGGTAGGTGATGCAGGCCGCGCTTGAGCGGATCGCTGCGGTCAATCCGCGGGGCAATGCGATCGTCTCGCTGCGGGATCCGGATGTGCTGATGGCCGAGGCGGCGCGCGTGGATGGCCGGGACCGGCGGCACTGGCTGCCGTTTGCGGTCAAGGATCTGGTCGCGACCGAGGGGATCGCGACCTCCTATCGCTCTGCCCTATTTTGCGACTTTGTTCCCTGGGGGGACGATGTGTTGGCGCAGCGGTTGCGCGGGACCGGGGCCATCGTGATTGGCAAGACCAATGTGCCGGAGATGGGCCTGGGCTCTCATTGCTACAATCCGGTGCATGGGGTGACGCGCAATCCCTATGAACTTGCGCGGTCGGCGGGCGGGTCTTCGGG
>CAYGRI010000626.1:0-1888 GCA_964352155.1 uncultured Maritimibacter sp.
GGCGAGGTGCGCGGGCTGGTGGGCGAAAGCGGCGCGGGCAAGAGCATGATCGGCAAGGCGGTGCTGGGGACGTTGCCGCGCGCGCTGGAGGTGACGGGCGGGCAGATCCTGCTGGGGGGCGAGGATCTGGGCGCGCTGTCGGTGCGGGACCGGCGGCGGCGGATCGGGGCCTCGGTTGCACTGATTCCGCAGGATCCGCTGACGGCCCTGAACCCGTCGCGGCGGGTCGGGCCACAGATCACTGACCGGCTGGTGCATATCCTGGGCTGGGACAAAGCCCGCGCCAACGCGCGCGCCGAGGAATTGCTGGGCGAGGTGCAGATCCCTGACCCTGCGCGCATCCTGCGGCTCTATCCGCATGAATTGTCAGGCGGCATGCGGCAGCGGATCCTGATCGCCGCCGCTTTTGCCGCCGAACCGAAGCTGATCGTGGCGGATGAGCCCACCACCGCCCTGGATGTGACGGTGCAAAAGCAGATCCTGCGGCTGATCGCCGGGATGCAGGCGCGCCACGGCACCGCGCTGCTGTTTGTGACCCATGACCTTGGGGTGGTGTCCAAGGTTTGCAGCAGTCTGTCCGTGCTCTATGCGGGCAAGATCCTGGAACAGACCGACATCCGGTCGTTCTTTGCCGGGCCGCGCCATGCCTATTCCCGCGCGCTGCTGGCTGCGACCCCGAAATACACCGACCCGGAGGGCAGCCTGACCCCCGTACCTCCGGAAGTGATCGCGGCGGTGGAGGCCGAAATCGCCGCAGCGGACAGGGCCGCGGGATGAGCGCGCTGTATGACATCCGAGATCTGCACCTGTCCCTGCCAGATCTGTCGGCC
This sequence comes from uncultured Maritimibacter sp., assembly GCA_964352155.1. Classification (GTDB taxonomy): domain Bacteria; phylum Pseudomonadota; class Alphaproteobacteria; order Rhodobacterales; family Rhodobacteraceae; genus Psychromarinibacter. The sequence goes on from CAYGRI010000626.1 coordinate 831, forward strand.
CGGCGGCTGTTTGGGCCCGCGCCAAAGGTGCACATCCTCAAAGGGCTGACGTTCGAGGTTGCGCGTGGCACCACGCTTGGGATCGTCGGCGGCTCCGGCTCTGGCAAGTCGACGCTGGGCCGGGCGATGATCCGGCTGCTGGAGCCGTCGGCGGGGCAGATCCTGTTCGACGGCGCAGATATTGCGCATCTGGGTGAACCCGGGCTGGCGCCCTACCGGACGCGGATGCAGATGATCTTTCAGGATCCGATGTCCTCGTTGAACCCGCGTCATCGCGTGGGGCGGTTGATCGGTGCGCCGTTGCGTCTGCATGGGCGGACGGATGTGGATCGGCTTGTGGCGGATACGCTGGACATGGTGGGGTTGCCGGCCGCCTTTGCCCGGCGCTATCCGCAGGAATTGTCGGGGGGGCAGCGCCAGCGGGTTGGCATCGCCCGCGCCATCGCCCTGCGGCCGGAATTCATTCTGGCGGATGAGATCGTCTCCGGCCTCGACGTGTCGTCTCAGGCGCAGGTGCTGAACCTGCTTGAAACGCTAAAGCGCGAGCTTGGGCTGACGCTGGCCTTCATCAGCCACGACCTATCGGTGATCCGGCGGCTGTGCGACCGGGTGCTGGTCCTGCACCACGGCGAGATTGTCGAGACTGCGCCCACGGCGGATGTGTTCAACGCGCCGACGGCGGCCTATACCCGCGAATTGCTCGATGCGATCCCGCTGCCCGATCCGGATCAGGATTGGGGCTGATTGCACCGCGCGCCCATTCCGGCCATGGTCAGCCTGCCCTGATCCTGCCGGAAGGACCCTGATATGGCCCGATTTCTGCGCATCCTTGCGCATCTGTTCTTTGGTCTAATCCTGCTGGCCGGTCTGGGCTGGAGCCTGACCGCCGTGTCCTTCCACGTTCCGGGCTTTTTGCGCGCTGTGGCCGTCGGGGGGCTGGTCGCGCTTGCCCTAGGGGCGATCTGGGCGCGGGCATGCGGGCGTTTGGCCGGGTGGGCGGTGCTGGTGGTGGCGGCCGGGGGCGTCCCCGATGGCGACGATGTCATTGCGGCCGTGCT
>CAYGRI010000627.1:0-1860 GCA_964352155.1 uncultured Maritimibacter sp.
ATCCAAGGCCCATCCCCCCGCAGCGCGCTTCCATGGGCGAAAACCGGCCCCAAAGCCCCTCCCGCGCCGGCGCCGCGCAACGCCACACAGGCAGAGATCGGCCCGGTCCCCGGCGCTCCAAACGCCTTCCTTGTGCGAATCGGTGGCGGTGCCGTATTGTCCGCCATAACTTATCCACATGTGGTGCCCATGCCTTTCCTCCGGAGCCTTCTGTTCCTGCTGCCGCTCTTGGCCGGTTGCACAAGCTATCCGGATCTGGACGACAGGATCACCCGCGAGGCCCATGGCGCCCCCTACCCCAGCCTTGTCCCGATCACCGATATCACCAGCCGCCGCGCCCTGGCGCGCACCACCGGCCTGGAAGGCCCGGCCCTGAGCGCCCGCGCCGCCGCCCTGCGGGCCCGCGCTGCGTTGTTGCGCGGGATCACCATCGACGAACAGACACGGCTCCGCCTGGCCCCGACCCTCACCCGCCTCGGCGGATGATCCGCGGCGTTGCACCGGCCCCGCAGACCGGCTAACCACCCTGCGGAACAGCCATCAGCGACGGAGCTTATGCAATGACCACCCCCCTGCGCCTCGGGATTGCGGGCCTTGGCACCGTCGGCACCGGCGTCGTCAAGATCGTCCAGCGCCGCGCCGAACACCTCACCGCCCGCACCGGCCGCCCCATCGAGATTAGCGCCGTCTCGGCCCGAACCCGCGACAAGGACCGGGGCGTGCGGCTGAGCCAATATGCCTGGGAGGATGATCCCGTCGCCCTGGCGCGCCGCGACGATGTGGATGTCTTCGTCGAATTGATGGGAGGCGCCGATGGCCCGGCCAAGGCCGCGACCGAAGCCGCGATTGCCGCGGGCAAGGATGTGATCACCGCCAACAAAGCGATGCTGGCCCTGCATGGTCAGGCCCTGGCGCTGGCGGCCGAAGCCGCCGGCGGCGTCCTGCGGTTCGAGGCGGCCGTGGCCGGCGGCATCCCCGTCGTCAAGGCCCTGACAGAGGGGCTGGCGGGCAACGAGGTTCTGCGCGTCATGGGTGTGATGAACGGCACCTGCAACTACATCCTGACCCGGATGGAACATGCGGGCCTTGGCTATGAAGAGGTCTTCGCCGAGGCCAACGCGCTGGGCTATCTCGAAGCGGATCCCACCCTCGACGTCGGCGGGATCGACGCGGGCCACAAGCTGGCGCTGCTGTCGTCGGTCGCCTATGGCACCCAGGTCGACTTCGCCTCGATGGAGCTTGAGGGCATCGAGCGGATCGAGATCGAGGACATCGAACAGGCCCGCGACATGGGCTACCGGATCAAGCTGCTGGGGGTGGCGCAGATGACCGGGCGCGGCCTGGAACAGCGCATGGCCCCCTGCCTGGTGCCCGCCACCAGCCCGTTGGGTCAGTTGGAAGCGGCCACCAATATGGTCGTGCTGGAAGGCGACTCGGTGGGCCAGATCGTGCTGCGCGGCGCGGGCGCAGGCGAGGGGCCGACGGCCAGCGCCGTGATGTCGGATGTGCTCGACATCGCCCGCGGCATCCGGGTGCCGACCTTCGGTCAGGCGGCCTCCAGCCTGCAAAAGGCGGTCCCCGCCAAGGCCACAGCCCCCGCGGCGTTTTACCTGCGCATGGAGCTGCACGACAAGCCCGGCGCCCTGGCCAAGGTGGCGACGGCTTTGGGCGAGGCGGGCGTTTCCATCGACCGGATGCGCCAGTACCAGCACGACAAGACCACCGCGCCGGTGCTGATCGTGACCCACAAATGCACCCGCGCGGCCCTGGACCAGGCGCTGGTCGGCATGGCCGCCACCGGCGTGGTCGAGGGCAGCCCCGTCGCCATCCGCATCGAGGAGGTCTAGCCCCGCCTGACCC
>CAYGRI010000628.1:0-1855 GCA_964352155.1 uncultured Maritimibacter sp.
CAGGACCGTGGCGGGCATCAGCGCGCCGGTCGGGCAGGCCTGCACGCACTCGCCGCAGGCCACGCAGGAGGACTCGCCCATCGGGTCGTTGAAATCGAACACGATCTCCGCATCCGCGCCACGCCCGGCCATGCCGATCACATCATTCACCTGAACCTCGCGGCAAGCGCGGACGCACAGGTTGCACTGGATGCAGGCATCCAGATTGACCCGCATGGCAATATGGCTGTCATCCAGCAACGGAATGCGCTCCGGCTCGATCCGGGGAAAGCGGCTTTCGGACACCTCGTTCCGCTCTGCCATGTCCCAGAAATGGGCCGAGCGGTCATGCGCCGCCTCTGGCTGGTCGGTGACCAGCAATTCCATCACCATCCCCCGCGCCTTTTCGGCCCGGTCCGAGGCGGAATGCACCACCATCCCGTCGGACGCTTCGCGGATGCAAGAGGCGGCCAGCACGCGCTCGCCCTCGATCTCGACCATACAGGCGCGGCAATTGCCGTCGGGGCGATAGCCCGGCGCCGGTTTGTGGCACAGATGCGGGATCACCAGACCCCGGCCATGGGCGGCCTCCCAGATCGTGGTGCCTTCGGGGACCGTGACAGGCTCGCCATCAAGGGTGAACGTTACGGTGGTCAGCGATGCGCCGTCAGCCATAGTCAGATCCTAGTTCCAGCCCGCCGCGACCGCGGCCAGGCATTCTGCGGAAAACCCGCCGTCCTCAAGTGTATCGCAAAGCTCCAGCGCCCCGCAAAAGGCACCGACCTCGGCGTCGGTGTCAAAACTGTCCCAGAGGGAGCGTTGCAGCGGCGAGAAGTCGACGTCGAACACGCCCCGGACATAGCCGGCGATCTCTGACTCGTCGGGGCAGCCCGCCGCGATGCGTTCTGTTGTCAGGATCCGCTCATCCTCGGCAATCTCCCAGCCGCAAGCCAGCCGCGTGACCGCCACCTGAAACGCGACCGAGAACCGGTCCATCGTCGGCGCAGGCAGATCCAGCGCGAACGGCGCCGCAGGGGGTGGCACCTGCGCGATGGCGCAATGGTCCGGCCCCTGCGCGGCGGCGCGGGTGGTCAGAACAGCGAGGGCAAGCAGGGTCCAGCGCATCACATTACCGGTGCTGGTCGATCAGGATCGGATTGCCGTCGGGATCGGTGAGCATAAGGCTCGCCGGGCCAGTGGTGGTCTCGTCCGCTTCGGCATCCAGGGTCAGCCCGGCGGCTTTCAGCGACTTTTGCAGCGCGCGAATGTCGGTGAAGGTGTCGAGGTTCTCGGCCCCCTGGGTCCAGCCCGGATTGAAGGTCAGCATGTTCTTTTCGAACATCCCCTGGAACAGGCCCAGCACCGTGTCGCCCTGCCGCATCATCATCCAGCCCTCGCCGCCGCCCGCCGCGACAAAGCCCAGTTTTTCATAGAACGCGACCGAGGCGGCCAGATCCTTCACCGCAAGGCTGATCGAAAACGCACCGAGTTTCATCAAATCTCCTCCGCGAAATGTTTCATTGTCAGCCGGATCGGGTTCGGCGCCGCCTGCCCCAGCCCGCAGATCGAGGCATCGCCCATCACCTGGCACAGATCCTCCAGCAACGCCTGATCCCAAGTCTCCGCCTGCATCAGTTTCACCGCCTTTTCGCAGCCGACGCGGCAGGGGGTGCACTGGCCGCAGCTTTCATCCTCGAAGAACCGCAGCATGTTCAGCGCCGCATCCCGGGCGCGGTCGTGATCGGACAGCACGACCACCGCGGCGGAGCCGATGAAGGTGCCCAGCGGCTGCAACGTGTCGAAATCCAGCGGCACATCGGCGATGGAGGCGGGCAGCAGCCCGGCCGAGGGCCCGCCCGGCTGGTAGGCCTTGAAC
>CAYGRI010000629.1:0-562 GCA_964352155.1 uncultured Maritimibacter sp.
CTCGCTGTCACCCGGGGCGTTGGTGAAACCGGTATGGGCGGCCGACCAGGCAGCGCCGGTAAAGATCGTGGGCATCGCCAGACCGGCGCCCATTACGGCGCCCGATCTCAGCATACCGCGGCGGGTGAGGTTCGATTTCGACATGGAGTTCCTCCCGTTACGTGAACGTTGTGGCGCACCCGTCCTCTCGGTTGCGCCGACCCTTTACAGGATGTTGCCAGTTATCGAGGCAGAACGAAAATTTCGCAACAAGAGCTTTGAAAACAAGAAAAAACCTGTAAAGAAATACACAGCCTTGAGTAGAGCCTTGTAAATTTATTTTCGCCGCGATGCGGCAAGTCCTTGAGAGAAGGGAGTTCGGCATGGCGACGCAGCGTCTGACCGGCAGCCGGATCCGCGAGCGCCGGGTCCAGCTTGGCCTCAAGCAGGCGGCTTTGGCGCGCGATGTCGGGATCTCTGCCGCCTATCTGAACCTGATCGAGCACAACCGCCGCAGAATCGCTGGCAAGCTGTTGTCGGACATCGCGCGCGCGCTGGATGTCGACCCTGCCGCGCTGGTCGA
>CAYGRI010000629.1:572-1855 GCA_964352155.1 uncultured Maritimibacter sp.
GCGCTGCCCGAGGCCGGGGCGGAAGAGGCCGCGGCAGAGGATTTCGCGGGCCGGTTTCCGGGATGGGCCGCGCTGGTGGCGGCTCAGCAGCGCCGGATCGCCTATCTGGAGCGGGTGCTGGAGGGGCTGAACGATCGCATCGCCCATGACCCCGAACTGGCCGCCTCGCTGCATGAATTGCTCAGCACCGTGACCGCGATCAATGCCACCGCCTCGATCCTGGTGGAGCCGGGCGAGATCGCGGCGGAATGGCGCGACCGGTTTCACCGCAACATCCACGAAGACAGTCAGCGCCTGGCAGAGACAAGTCAGGCGCTGGTGGCCTATCTTGAGAACACGGGTCAGGATCATCCGGGCACCGGCACCCCACAGGAGGAGCTGGAATCCTGGCTGGAGGCGCGCGATTACCACGTCCGTGATCTGGAGCGGGTGCTGCCCGCCGCGCCGGGGCAATTGGTGCGCGAGGCCAAGGTGCTGACCACCGAGGCGGGGCGGGATCTGGCGGCCAGCTGGCTGGCGCGCTACCAATCCGACGCGCGGTCGCTGCCTCTGGCGCCCTTCCTGGCGGCGGCAGAGGAACTGGGGCTGGACCCGGCGGCACTGGCGGCACGATTTCAGGTGGATATGGCGCGCGTCCTGCGACGGCTGGCGGTCATGCCTACGCCGCCCGATGCCGGGCGGATCGGCTTTGTCACCTGCGATGGCTCTGGCACGCTGACCTTTCGCAAGCCGGTCGACGGGTTCCCGCTGCCCCGCTTCGGGGCGGCCTGCCCGTTGTGGCCGCTGTATCAGGCGCTGAGCCGACCCATGGTCCCGGTGCGCGCGGCGGTCGAGGTCGCGGGCCGGGACCGGCGCCGGTTCATGACTTATGCGGTGGCGCAACCGACCGGGGTGGCCGGGTTCGATGCGCCGCCGGTGTTCGAGGCGGTGATGCTGATCCTGCCCGGGGACCGAACCCGCATCCCCGAGGATGGCGCCCTGACCGTCGGCACGAATTGCCGGATCTGCCCCGAGCAGGACTGCTCTGCCCGGCGCGAGCCGTCGATCCTGAAGGAAACCGGCTGAGGCGCGTGGCGCCGGATCACATTCACATGCCGGACCGAACCGTCCCGGGCTGCGCAAGCCCGGCCGCCGCCCGGCACGTGGTTGCGCGACCCGGATCGGGCGCGACAGGATCCAAACGTCTGGCGACAAGACATGTTTCGGCGCGGCCAAGCAGATCGGGCGCCAAATTCAACCGCCCGTTTCGGCCGCAAGCTCCATCTTTCGGGGCCGCGGTGGGT
>CAYGRI010000630.1:0-1838 GCA_964352155.1 uncultured Maritimibacter sp.
ATCCACGGCCACCTTGCGCCCCTCTGCCGGCGCGGCCTCCGCCCCTTCGACCCCGGCAAGGATCATCTGCTCTTTCAGCGGGATGCCCAGTTTCGCGTAGGTTTCCAACAGCTTGGGGTCCACGTCATCAAGCGACTTGGGCTTTTCCATCATGCTCTTGGGCTTGGCGTAGTAGTACTGATCCTGGTAATCCACCGGCGGATACTTGATCATCGCCCAATCCGGCTCGTCCATCTCCAGCCAGCGGCGGAAGGCGGCCAGACGCCAGTCCAGCATCCACTCCGGCTCGCCATTCTTCCCAGAGATCAGCCGGACGATATCTTCGTTCAGGCCCTTGGGCGCGAACTCCATCTCGATATCGGTATTCCAGCCATGCTTGTACTTGCCCGCCATCGACCGCACGGCATCGACCGTTTCCTGATCGACTCCATCCTTGACCTGCTCGTGTTTCACGTCCGTCGTATCCAAAGCAGCCATCTCGTCTTCCTTTCGTCACGCCGCGCGACTGCGCCGCTTGGCAAATTGCGCGGTCCAGGCGTCGACAAAACGCCCGATCTGATCTTCGGTGGTGTCCGGCCCCAACGACACGCGGATGGCCGAGGACGCCACCGCGTCGTCATATCCCATGGCGCGCAGCACCCGGCTGGCGCGCACCTTGCCGCTGGAACAGGCGGATCCGGCGGAAATCGCGACTCCGGCCAGATCCATCTGCATCACCTGCGTCTCGCCCTTCCAGCCGGGCACCGCAAAACAGGCGGTATTGGGCAGGCGCGCGGCATCCTTGCCTAGCAAGATAACCTCAGGCGCGGCAGCCTCAATACCTGTTTCTAGAATCCTTCTAAGTTTTTCGACCCGGTCCCAGACCCCGGCCGCCAGATCCCGCGCCGCCGCCTCGGCCGCCGCGCCAAATCCAGCGATACCCACCAGGTTCTCGGTGCCCGACCGCCGCCCCATCTCTTGACCGCCGCCCCGGATCCGCGCCGACAGATCGGTGCCGCGCCTGCAAATCAGCGCGCCCACGCCCTTGGGCCCGCCCAGCTTGTGGGCAGACGCCAGCGCCGCCCGGCAGCCCATCCAGTTGAACGCCACCGGCAACTTGCCCCAGGCCTGGGTCGCATCGCAAACAGCCAGCCCCTCGGGCAGATCCTGCAAAACGCCGGTCTCCGAATTGGCCAATTGCAACGCCGTCCGCTCCGGCGCCGCCACCGACACCGCCCCATCGCGCCCCACCGGCAGCTCGGCCAAAATCCAGGCCGCCACAGCATCATGCTCGATCTCCGCGCCCACGAACCCGCCATCGGCCAGCGCAAGCGCCGCCGCCTCGGTCGCGCCGGAGGTAAAAACGATATCCGCACCCTCCGCCCCGAAGGCCGCCGCCACCTGCCTCCGCGCCCGCTCGATCACCGCTTTCGCGGCGCGCCCCTCGGCATGCACCGAGGACGGGTTGCCAAAAGCATCCAACGCCGCGACCATCGCAGCGCGCGCCTCCGCCCGCAGCGGAGTCGTGGCATTCCAGTCAAGATAAACGCGGTCGGTCACACTGGTACCTGCTTCTTCTGGCTAAAAATACTCTCGCCGAAGGCATCGCCCGCCAGGGCGACCTCACTCATCCACAATCGCAAACAACGTCGGCACCGCCGGGCACGGCCTCAGCCCATTGCCGACCACATCCGACAGCCGCGTCTGATGCAGGAAGACATAGACATGGCTCGACAGGTTCTCCCACAGCCGGTTGGTCAGCGACTGCGCCTTGGTACCCGACAGCGCGCCCGAGGCCCCGGCCCCGGCCTGCATGGCGCTCACCGTCTCGTCAACCGCCTCCAGCACATCCGCCACCG
>CAYGRI010000631.1:0-1836 GCA_964352155.1 uncultured Maritimibacter sp.
GAAAGGCCCCGGTGACATAGCTGGCATTGTCCGACAGCAGCCAAAGCACCGCCTGATGGCCCAGAAACAGCAGGTTGCCCGGATCGACGGGCATTCCGAAACGGGTGACCGTGCCCCCGGCGGCGCGCACCGCTTCGGGCGCGACATCGCCGGGGTCGGAGGTGGCAGAGGCGGTGAGGATCAGCACCAGATCGGCCTGCGCCGCCGCCACCGCCTGCGCCAGCGGGGCGGTCCGGTGCGGCACGGTGATGACCGCCTCAAGCGTCATGCCCAGCGCCTCGAGCCGGGCTTGCATGGCGTCCTCGCCCTTGCCGGGGCCTGCGCCGATGTCAGTCTGGATGAGCGCGGCGCTGCGCAGGGTGACCGGGGCCAGCCGCATCGCCCCGGCGGCTTCCCGCGCGGCGTGGCCGGCGGCGCCCTCGGCCACGGCATAGGCGATGATCTTGACGGTGGCCACCATCGTCCGGTCGCCGGTGCGCGCGAAAGGCGGCAGCGTGGCAATGGTGATCAGCGGATCGACCTTGTTGGCCGCCGCGATCCGGGCGGCGTCCAGAACCAGCACTCCTGGTGCGGTGGCATAGACATTGACCCGGCCGGTGGAGGCGGGTGTCAGCCGCAGATGCACCGCGTCCGGGTCGGGCACCAGCGCGGCGGCGACCAGGGCGGCGGCGGGATCCTCGCCCAGATCGCCGGGACCGGGCTGGGCGACGATCACCTCGTCCAGCCCCGCCGCCCGCATTGCCGCGACATCCGCCGCGCCCAGCAGACGGCCCTTGCGCAAGCGCTGGGGCCCCAGTTGCAGGGAATGGGCCAGGATCGTCCCCTCGGCCCGGGACAGCGGGACCGGGCCGAATTTCATGCGCCGCGCCGCAGAATCTGGGTGATTTCGGCCATGATGGACAGCGCGATTTCGGCGGGCGCCTTGGCGCCGATGTCCAGCCCCACAGGCGCGTGGATGCGGGCGATCTGGGCCGGCGAAAACCCGGCCTCTGCCAGCCGCGCCACGCGTTTCGCATGGGTCCGGGTGGAGCCGAGGCTGCCCAGATAGAAGACATCGGAGTTCAGCGCCGTGATGATTGCGGGGTCGTCGATCTTGGGGTCATGGGTCAGGGTGACGACGGCGGTGCGGGCGTCGAGGCCGAAGGCGGTCAGCGCCTCGTCCGGCCAGTCGTGCCGGATCGTCTGGCCGGGAAAGCGCGCCTGGGAGGCGAAAGCCTCGCGCGGGTCGATCAGCACGGGGTCAAAGCCCGCCAGCCGCGCCATCTGCAACAGCGGCTGGGCGATATGGACGGCGCCGACCACGGCCATGCGCAGCGGTGGGTTGTGGATGGCGACGAAGGTCTGGCCGTCTTCCTCGAACCCGGAGCGGTCGGCGCGGAACCGGTCGGGATAGGCGTCGCTGGCGGCCAGGTGCCGCGTCCAGTTGCCGGTATCGGTCACCAGCGCGACGGCGCGCCGGTCGGCGCGGGCGGCGACAAGTTGGTCCAGCAGGTCTTCGGCGATCTGGCGGCCCACCGGCTCTACCAGGATACGGATGGTGCCGCCGCAGGCGAGGCCCACGGCGAAAGCCTCGTCATCGCTGACGCCGAACTCCAGGATCTTCGCGCCGCCGGTTTCCAGCAGGTCGAAGGCTTCGGCCACCACCGCCCCCTCGACACAGCCGCCCGAGACCGAGCCCATCAGTTCCCCCTCGCCCGAAACAGCCAGCATGGCGCCCACAGGCCGCGGCGCCGAGCCCCAGGTCTGGACCACGGTGGCGATCACCGCCCCCTTACCCGCGCGATGCCAGCCCAGTGCAATTGCGGGAATGTCGTCAAAATCTTGGTCCATCAGCGC
>CAYGRI010000632.1:0-1836 GCA_964352155.1 uncultured Maritimibacter sp.
GGGTGATGGGCCGCGACGTGATGGTGGTGTGCAACGACGCCACCGTGAAGGGCGGCACCTATTACCCGATGACGGTCAAGAAGCACCTGCGCGCCCAGGAGATCGCCGCCGAATGCCATCTGCCCTGCGTCTATCTAGTGGATTCCGGCGGCGCCAACCTGCCCAACCAGGACGAGGTCTTTCCGGGCCGCGATCACTTTGGCCGGATCTTTTACAATCAGGCCCGGATGAGCGCCAAGGGCATCGCGCAGATCGCCGTTGTCATGGGTTCCTGCACCGCCGGGGGCGCCTATGTGCCGGCGATGTCGGATGTGACGATCATCGTCAAGGAACAGGGCACGATCTTTCTGGCCGGACCGCCGCTGGTGAAAGCTGCGGTCGGAGAGGTTGTGACGGCCGAGGAACTGGGCGGCGGCGATGTGCACACCCGGCTGTCCGGCGTGGCCGATTACCTGGCCGAGGATGACGCCCATGCGCTGGCCCTCGCCCGGCAGGCCGTGGCCAGCCTGGGGCCCGCGCCCGGCATGGCGGATCGCCAGTCGCCCGAGGATCCGGCCTATGATCCCGACGACATCCTGGGCGTGGTGCCCCGCGACCCGCGCACGCCCTATGACATCCGCGAGGTGCTGGCGCGGATCCTCGACGGCTCGCGGTTTGACGAGTTCAAGGCCCGCTTCGGCGAGACACTGGTGACGGGCTTTGGCCACGTCATGGGCCTGCCGGTGGGGATCGTGGCCAACAACGGTGTGCTGTTTTCCGAAAGCGCGGCCAAGGGGGCGCATTTCGTCGAACTCTGCTCGCAGCGGCGGATCCCGCTGGTGTTCTTGCAGAACATCACCGGCTTCATCGTCGGCAAAAAGTACGAGAACGAGGGCATCGCCCGCCACGGCGCCAAGATGGTGACAGCCGTCGCCTGCACCGAGGTGCCCAAAATCACCATGCTGGTCGGCGGCTCTTTCGGGGCGGGTAATTACGGCATGTCGGGCCGGGCCTATCAGCCGCGCTTCATGTGGACCTGGCCGAATGCCCGCATCTCTGTCATGGGCGGGCCGCAGGCGGCGGGGGTGCTGGCAACGGTCAAGCGCGACGCGATTGAACGGAACGGCGGCCGTTGGTCAGAGGCGGAAGAGGAGGCGTTCAAACGCCCGACGCTTGAGATGTTCGAGAGGCAATCCCATCCGCTTTACGCCTCGGCCAGGTTGTGGGACGACGGGGTGGTCGATCCCCGCAAGACGCGCGCGGTGTTGTCGCTTAGTCTCGGAGCGGCACTGAACGCGCCGATTCCCGAAACCCGCTTCGGCATATTCCGGATGTAGGTCATGTTTAGGAAAAAGCAGCCGAAAGGCGACAAGAACTGGGAGCATAGCCGCTACAAGGATTGGCGCCCCAGTTACCGCGACGATACCCAGGGGGTCGGACGCAGCCGCTATCGGGGGGATGATGAATATGAAGAGCGTCGTCGCGGATCCGTTCTGGGATGGCTGTTGCGTCTGGTGGTATCGCTGGTCGGGATCGTTGTGCTGGTCGCTGTGGGGGGGGATTATGTCAATGGCCGGTCCAAGGCGGTCGAGGGCGTCTGTACGGTGCGGGTGGTGATGGACGCGGACACGATCATCCCCGGCTGCCCCGCCGGGCAGAATGCGCCGGGCGAGGTCGCGGGCTATGACGCGCCCGAATTGTTGGCGCCGGCTTGCGTGGCAGAATTTACCGCGGCGCTGATGGCCTCGCTCGAGATCCGCAAAGCGCTTTTGGGCGCGGACCGGATCGAGTTGCAGCCGCTAGGTCTGCCCCTGCCGATCTCTCCTGCGGTGTCCGATGCGTCCGATGCCCCTGGTG
>CAYGRI010000633.1:0-1829 GCA_964352155.1 uncultured Maritimibacter sp.
TGCCCGATGGCGTTCCAGAGGCCATCGACGGTCCGTGCCGCGGCTTTTCGCAGCCGTGCCTTGGGCTTGGCAAAGGCCATTTCGATGGGGTTGAAGTCTGGGCTGTAGGGCGGCAGGAACTTGAGCCGGGCACCCGCTGCTTCGATCATCTCCTGAACCGACGTCCTCTTATGGCTTGACAGGTTGTCCATGATAACCACGTCGCCAGGCCGTAGCGTCGGAACCAGGACATGGCGGACATCGGCTTTGAACCAGTCGCCGTTGATCGGTCCGTCGAGCGTCATCGGCGCGACCATGCCCGTCTTACGCAACCCGGCCACCAGCGTCGTGGTCTTGCGGTGGGGTGGGGCACGGTTTCTTGAGACAGTCTGGAGCGCTATTCCTTCGAGGAAGGGGAGTAGAGCATGGACAGCAAGAACACCGGGGCCTCGGGCGCGACGGAGGGCACGGCCCCGTCGGCGCGCGCTCATCACGCTGGCGACGGCGGGGCCGTGGCCGGGCCGCCCCGGCGCTTTTCGGCGAAGCGCAAGCTCGCGGCGGTTCAACGGTTGATGCGCGGTGAGAGCCAGGAGGCGGTCTCGCGGGATCTGAACGTTCCGATTCACCGACTGGTGGAATGGTGCGACAAGGCCCTGATGGCGGCGGAGAGTGCCCTGAAGGAGCGCGAGCGCGATGCGCGCGATGACGAGATCGCGCGACTGCAGGCCAAGGTGGGCGAGATCACCATGGCCAATGAGCTTTTGTACGCGAAGATCGACAAGCTGGAGGGCGGCCGCCCTTTGGCCCGGCGGAGGTCGAGGACATGAGCCGGACGCACTCGATCTCCACCCGCCGGTCCTTTGGGGTGGCGCGCGTCTGCGAAGTCTGGGGCGTGCCTCGGGCGGCGGTGTACCGTCATCGCGGCCCGGCCGACAGTGCCGGCGCCGCCAATGCGCCGCGGCCACCACGACGGCGTGGGCCGAGGGGGGCGTGCAGCGACGCCGAGCTCCTCATCCACATCCAGGCGGTGATCGACGCCTCGCTCTTCTCTGGCGAGGGCTACCGCAAGGTCTGGGCGCGGCTGCGGGCGCGGGGCGTGCGTACGGCCCCGCGGCGGGTGCGGCGGATCATGAAGGCCAACGACCTTCTCGCTCCGCAACGCCCCGTCCAGCGGGACGCCCATCCACATGACGGCACGATCGTCACCGACAGGGTCGACGAGGTCTGGGGTACGGACATGACGCAGACGGTCACCACCCGGGAAGGGCGCGCCTACGTCTTCATCGCCATCGACCATTGCTCGGGCGAGTTCATCGGCACGCACGCGTCATCGAGCGCAAGCCGCTGGGAGGCCCTGGAGCCGATCCGGCAGGGCCTCATCAGGCACTTCGGCGGCGTCGGCCCGGACACGGCCCTCGGCCTGATCCTGCGCCACGACCATGGATCGAACTACATGTCGAACGACTTCCAGAACGAGATCAGGTGCTTCGGCATCGTCAGCTCACCGTCCTTCGTCCGGCAGCCCGAAGGCAACGGGGTAGCCGAGAGGGCCGTCCGAACTCTCAAGGAGCAGCTCCTCTGGGTCCGACACTTCGCAACTGTCGAGGAGCTCAGGCAGGCCCTCGCGGCCTTCGCAGCAGAGTACAACGCCTCCTGGATGCGCCAACGGCACGCCTACAAGACGCCAGACCAGATCCGGGCCGAACAGAAGGCCCTTGAAACCGAAGCCGCCACGGGGTTGAAAATGGCGGCGTGACCGGCGCAACGGGCTGTCTCAGAACCGTGCCCCAGTACATCGTGGTCTTGCGGTGCCCGTGCGGGAAGCCCATCCGCAGCCGTTCCCCGCGCCG
>CAYGRI010000634.1:0-1826 GCA_964352155.1 uncultured Maritimibacter sp.
ATCTACGAGGACCGCCAGTATAGCTTGCGCGTGGGCGGTGCGGCGGATCGGTGCGCCGCTGGACCGTGCCGGGGTCATGAAGACCTGTCTGCGCCCGATTGAATCCGCTCGCGAATGGCCAGCACCGAAGAAAAGGTGGATACGCAATAGGGCACGAGAAACGTCAACCCGATCCGCACCACCGTGGCACCGTCGACATTGCCGGAAACCAGCCGGTGACCATGATTGATCAGCGCCAGAATGGTGCCCACAATCAATGCAATGCGCGCCGCGCGCAGCACCACGCTTCGTTGACGGGCCAGGGCCAGAAACCCGGTTTCGGTCTGCGCGGTCACCGGGGCAGGCTCATCGCGTCGCTCATCGTCATGGCCCCCATGCCGCCGTCCAGCACGATGTCCTGACCCTTGATCCAGCCGCTGGCCGGGGAGGCCATGAACACGATCGCTTCGGCGATTTCCTCGGGCAGGCCGGGCCGCCCGGCCCGGGCGACGTTTTGAACCATCTTGTCGCCAAAGGCGGCGGCAAAATCCTTGAGGATACCGGTGCTGACGGCGGCGGGGCTGACCGTGTTGGCCCGCAGGTTGCGCGCGACCATCTGTTCGGTCTGGGCCATCGTCATCACGATCACCGCTTCTTTGGACAGGTTATAGGCCCGCGTCGGTGTGATCTGGCGTGTGGCGACAAACGCGGCCAGATCGGCCAGGTCCAGCGTCATCAGCGCCTTGACCTCGTCCAGGTTTTCGCGCCATTGCGCTCCGGCCCGCGAGGCCGTGTTCACGATTGCGCCGCCCGGGGCCAGCTTGTCCAGCATCCCGTCCTGAAACGCCTTCAGTCCGAAGTAATTGACCTGAAGAATGACCTGTTCCAACCCAGCGCGCGGGGGCAGGCCGGCATTGTTGATCAGCGCGTCATAGGGCCCTTGTGCGGCGTCAATCGCGTTCTGGATTGCGGCCGGATCGCTGAGGTCGGTTCTGATCCAGTGGTCCACATTCGCCTGCGGTTCGGAAATGTCAAAGGCTGTCACGCGATGCCCGTCCGCCTTCAGCCGGGCGGCGACGGCGGCACCGATACCCGTGGCCCCGCCGGTCAGTGCGACATTCATGGGGTCTGTCATCGTCTCTCCTGATGGTTCATGGCTGACACGCTATCACAGGCGCACGATCTTAAGTCGGGTTTTCATGTCGGTGCGGCAGAACCTGTGCAGGAAACAGGCCTGTTCCGAGATATCGGACATCTGTTATGTGGTTTCGTCGGTTTGCTGTGTCTCAAGATAGACATGGGTTTCAAGGAGGGAAGTGATGACGTCCCGGATCGACGCCTGTGAACAGGGCGTTTTGCGGCGTTCAAGGCGGCGGGGTTTCCCTTCCGCGCGGGTTTCGCCATGTATCGTGATCCCGGTGGTGATGATCTGGCCCGTATCAGACGCGGCTATGCCCCGAGATGTTCAGAATTTGCCCTGATTGTTCCACTGTTCGGGAGGCAGGATTTTTTCCTGCACGTCCCAGTGTTCGACGATCTTGCCGTCTTGCAGGCGAAACAGATCGAAGATGCAGAAATGGCTTTGACCCATTTGCACATGGCTCAGCGTGACCACGAAATTGCCCTGACCGATCAGCTTGTGCACCTTCCAGTAGCGCATCGGTTGACCGGCCGCCGCCAGTTCGCCCAGATAGGCAGCAAACCCGTCCAGCCCGTCTTTCACTGCCGGATTATGCTGGTCATGTCGGCTGGTCGAAATGAAGTCGGCGACACGGGCATGATCCGCACCGATCAGCACGGTGTCGCAAAAGGCCTGCACCGTTGCCTTGTTGGCGTCGGTCTTGTCC
>CAYGRI010000635.1:0-1810 GCA_964352155.1 uncultured Maritimibacter sp.
TTCCGGCGATGATCCAGGCCCCGACCAGCGGCGCCACCGCCTGCGCGATCAGCGACGGTCGGGCCAGGCGCCCCATCAGGGCGGGATAACGCTCTGGCCCGAAGACGGCGAGCGGCAGCGCCCCCCGCGCGATGGAGAACAGGCCGTTGCCGCCGCCATAGAGAACAAGCGCCGCGCCCGGGACGCCGAGATCGGCGGCAAGAAGCAGAATGCCGAATGCGATGGCAAGGGTAGAGATCGCCATCGTCCAGATCGGGTGATGCCGCCCCCGGCCCGCCATCTCCAGCACCCACGCCCCGACCTGCGCCGGACCGATGAGCGCGCCCAACGCCACCGCCGCCGAAAGGGTCAGCCCCTGCGCCTGCAGGAAGGTGAACAGCCAGATGGAGATGTTCACGACGATCAGCCCGTTGAACACCAGCATGGCCGACATCAATCCAAAGATGATCGCCTCGCGCCCGGCCAGCCGCAATGCGTCCGGCGTGTCGCGTGACGTATCCTCGGTGCGCCCTGGCGCGGCGGGAATGGCCCACAGAACCAGCGGCAGGGTCCCCAGCAGATGCAGCACGGCATAGGCCGTCGCCACGCCGCGCCAGCCCCAAGCCTCCAGCATCAGGGTAGAAAGCGGCCAGCAGACCGTGCTTGCAAAGCCGCCCCACAGCGTTAGCGTGGTAATGGCGCTCCGCGCGTCCCGCCCGTATAGCCTCCCCAGCGAGGCGAAGGCCGGATCGTAAAGCCCGGCGGCCATGCCAAAGCCCAGCAGCAGCCACCCGGCCCAGAACACCCATAGATGCACCGCGGCGGCGATTACCAGCAGGCCCGCAGCGATCAGCGCGCAGCCCGCCGCCAGCACCGGCCGCCCGCCATGGCGTGCAATCGCCCGCCCGATGACCGGAGAGACCAGCCCCGCCACCAGCAGCCCCGCCGACAACGCGCCGGTGACCGACCCAAGGCTCCACCCCGTGTCCGCCGCGATGGGGGCGGCCAGGACCGTCATCAGATAATAGGTGCTGCCCCAGGTGAAGATCATCACCACGCCAAGGGCAGAGATCACAGGCCAACGCCGCGCCCGCCCGGCCAATGCGGCGTCACTCATGGCGTCACGACAGGAGCCAGGGCCGGAACGGGATGCCTGGCGCCAAGGCTCCCGCCCGCGGAGGGGCAAAGAAAAGGGGCCGGTTCCGGGCGCGGGCGCAGGGGCGCGCCTGCCCCGCCGTGACACGCTGGTGCAGGATCGAACGCGGGGCATGCTGGCCAAGGGCCGTGGGGTGCGGTTTCGTCATGGCCCAAGCATAACGATGTTTCCGGGATTGCCGACAGTCTTTCCCGTCACGTCAGCCAAACCGGGGCCGTGTGCGATTGGCAAACGCCACCAGCGACAGCATGACCGGCACCTCGACCAGCACGCCCACGACCGTCGCCAGAGCCGCGCCCGAATTCAGACCGAACAGGCTGATCGCCACCGCCACCGCGAGTTCAAAGAAGTTCGACGTGCCGATCAGCGCGCAGGGCGCCGCGATCCGGTGCGGCACGCGCCAGACATAGGCGGCGGCATAGGCCAGGGCGAAGATCCCGTAGGACTGGATCAGGATCGGCACCGCGATCAGCGCGATCACCTGCGGCCGGTCGAGGATCACCTGCCCCTGCAGGCCGAACAGGATCACCACGGTCGCGATAAGGCCGACGACGGACCAGGGCTTGATCCGGGCCTGAAACGCCTCGATCCGCGCGGCGTTGGCAAGCCGCTTGCGGGTCCAAAGGCCCGCCGCCAGCGGCAGCGCCACGAACAGCACCACCGACAGAACCAGCG
>CAYGRI010000636.1:0-1808 GCA_964352155.1 uncultured Maritimibacter sp.
GCGCCTGGGCGTCGCCGTCTCCGGCGGCGGCGACAGCATGGCGCTTCTGCACCTCCTGGCCGACTGGGCCAGCGTCACCGCCCTGCATGTCGTCACCGTCAACCACGGCCTCCGCCCCGAAGCCACAGCCGAGGCGCAGGCCGTCGCCGCCGCCACCGCCGCGCTAGGCCTGCCTCACAGCACGCTCGACTGGACGGGCTGGGACGGCACCGGAAACCTGCAGGATCAGGCCCGCCGCGCCCGCCAGACCCTGATCCGCGACTGGGCCCGCGCCGCCGACATCCCCGACATCGCCCTTGGCCACACGCTGGACGACCAGGCGGAAACGGTCCTGCTGCGCCTCGCCCGCGGCTCCGGCGTCGACGGTCTCTCGGCGATGCAGGCCGTCCGCGCCGACGGCCCCCTCCGCTGGCTCCGCCCGCTGCTCACGGTCTCCCGCACGGCCTTGCGCGCCGACCTCACCACCCGCGGCGTCCGCTGGGCCGACGACCCCTCCAACGACGATCCCCGCTTCGACCGGGTCAAGGCCCGCCGCGCGCTCTCGGCCCTCGAACCGCTCGGGGTGACGGCCACGGGCCTTGCCGACACCGCCGCGCGGATGGCCGATGCCCGCGCGGTGCTCGAGGCCGCCGCCGACAGCCTCGCCAGACAGGCCGCGACACGGCAGGCCGGCGATCTCTGTCTCACCGCCCAATCCCTTGCCGCCGCCCTCCCGGAAACCCGGATGCGGCTCTTCGCCCGCGCCCTGCGCCACGTCACCGGGGCTGACTACGCCCCCCGCCGCGCCGCGCTGTCCGACGCGCTCGACACCGCGCTCGCGGGCGGCACCACAACCCTCGGCGGGTGCATTATCCTCGGTGGTGCGACAATTCGCGTCGCCCGCGAATATGCCGCCGCGGCCCGCACAACCGCCCCGATCGGCGCGCTCTGGGACAATCGCTGGCAGATCACCGGCCCGGCCCTGCCGGATGGCGAAATCCGTGCAATTGGCGAAAACGGGCTCTTACAGCTGCCCGAATGGCGCGAAACCGGCCGTCCGCGGGCTGTTTTGCTGGCCGATCCCGGCGTCTGGCAGGGCGATTTTCTCGTCGCGGCGCCCACAATCGTATCAAATGCGCTCTACAAGGCGCATTTCCGCCCGGAAGGCGACGAATTCATCCTTTAACGGTTATGCGATTGATCTGGCTCTCACCATGTCTATCTTAGAGACAACGCGCACTGGGCGCCGATAAAAAACGGTTAGGAGTGTCTCCTTGGGTAACGCGCGAAATATCGCATTCTGGGTCGTCCTGTTCTTGCTGGTCCTGGCCCTCTTCAACGTGTTCAGCAACAACCAGTCGACCATGTCGTCCCGCACGATCAGCTACTCTGATTTTGTCGACGCCGTTGACAATGGGGACGTCTCCAGTGTCACCTTGGATGGCGAACGGGTTCTGTTCCGGGGCAGCGATGGTCAGGACTATGTGACGATTCGGCCAGACGGAACGGACATCACCGATCGGTTGATCGAGAACAGTGTTCAGGTCAACGCCAAGCCACAGGAACAGTCGGGGTTCACGACAGTGCTTATGACATTCCTTCCCTTCCTGATCCTGATCGGTGTCTGGATCTATTTCATGAACCGCATGCAGGGCGGCGGACGTGGCGGGGCCATGGGCTTCGGCAAGTCGCGCGCCAAGCTGCTGACCGAAAAGCACGGCCGGGTGACGTTCGACGATGTCGCCGGCATCGACGAGGCCAAGGAAGAGCTTGAAGAGATCGTCGAATTCCTGCGCAACCCGCAGAAATTCTCGCGTCTGGGCGGCAAG
>CAYGRI010000637.1:0-1808 GCA_964352155.1 uncultured Maritimibacter sp.
AACCCCTGACATCTTCGATGTGAACGAAGCGCTCTACCACTGAGCTAATCACCCGCCGGGTCCCTCCTTTAGCGTTCCTCCGCCGTATCTGCAAGAGGGTCCGCGTCGTCATCTTCACCCGACGCGGCAGAGGCAAGAAACAGCTTTGACCGGCGCAGGCGCACTTCGATGACCTCGGCGTTTTCCAGAGTCTTGAGAGTTTTCACAATGCCTTTGCCAAAGGGTTGCAGATTCAACGTCTCCCCCCGCGAAAATCCGTCCCCCAGTTCCTTGAGGAGCGCCTCGATTACCGGCTTCGCCGCGCGTTTCTTGATCCCGGAGGCCGCTACCACCCGGTCGACCAATTCCCGCTTTCCCATCACCTTGGGCGGGCTGGAGGCAGACGTTTCTGCGGGTTTGGCCTGCCCGGCCTGCGCGGGATTGGTCTTAGAGATCGGGGGCTTGTCGGTCATGGAAGTATGGCAACTTGTTCTGGGATGGTCAGGCACAGCCTACACCGAGCGCAGGCGACCCGCCATGATCCATCTTGGCGGATCCGCAGCGGCGGTTTTGTCGTTTGCCGGGAATGACATGCAGCCCGGGCCTCACGCGGAAACGAAAAAGGGGCGCCCAGACACGGCGCCCCTATCGCAGTCTTTCCGGCGCGGTCTAATGCGCCAGGGCGCCCGCTCCGTCGGCGCCGGGGTTGAGGGCCGCGCGTGCCGCCGCGGCCTCTTCCTCGGCGGCCTCGTCCCATTCAACGGGCTCGGGCTTGGACACGAGGGCATGTTCCAGCACCTCACTCACCGATTCGACGGGAATGATCCGCAGGCCGGCCTTCACATTGTCCGGGATCTCGGCCAGATCCTTCTCGTTCTCCTTGGGAATCAGCACCGTGGTGATGCCGCCACGCAAAGCCGCCAGCAGCTTTTCCTTCAACCCGCCTATGGGCAGAACATGGCCGCGCAGGGTCACCTCGCCGGTCATGGCGATGTCCTTGCGCACCGGGATCTGCGTCAGAACCGACACGATCGAGGTGACCATGGCGATCCCCGCTGACGGGCCATCCTTTGGCGTCGCCCCTTCGGGGACGTGAACATGGATGTCGATCCGGTCAAAACGGGGTGGCTTGACCCCGATTGACGGCGCGATGGCCCGGACATAGGACGCCGCCGCGTCGATGCTTTCCTTCATCACATCGCCCAGCTTGCCTGTGGTCTTCATCCGGCCCTTGCCGGGCAGCCGCAGCGCCTCGATCGACAGAAGATCGCCGCCGACAGAGGTCCAGGCGAGCCCGGTGACCACCCCGACCTGATCTTCCTTTTCCGCCAGCCCGTAGCGGAACTTCTTCACGCCCAAGTAATCGCCGAGGTTGTCCGGCGTGATCTCCACCGTCTCGAACTCTTTCTTGATCAGCTTGGTCACCGCTTTCCGGCAGATCTTGGCGATCTCCCGTTCCAGGTTCCGCACCCCCGCCTCGCGCGTGTAGTAGCGGATGATGTCCTGCAACGCCTCATCCTGCATCGAGAATTCGGCCTGCTTGAGCCCGTGGTTCTTGATCTGTTTGCGGATCAGGTGCTGTTTGGCGATCTCTGCCTTTTCGTCCTCGGTGTAGCCGGCCAGCGAGATGATCTCCATCCGGTCCAGAAGCGGGCCGGGCATGTTGTAGGAGTTCGCCGTGGTCAGGAACATCACGTTCGACAGGTCGTATTCCACCTCAAGATAGTGGTCGGTGAAGGTCGCGTTCTGTTCCGGATCCAGCACCTCCAGCATCGCCGAGGCCGGGTCGCCCCGGAAATCCTGGCCCATCTTGTCGATCTCATCCAGCA
>CAYGRI010000638.1:0-1798 GCA_964352155.1 uncultured Maritimibacter sp.
CAAGGCGTCGGATGTCTTCATGGCGGCGGCGGCCTATCAGCAATTGGCCGATGCCACCGACGCGCCGATCCATCTGGGGATCACCGAGGCCGGGGGGCTGACGTCGGGCACGATCAAGTCGGCGATCGGGCTGGGCAATCTGCTGTGGATGGGGATCGGCGACACGATCCGCGTCAGCCTGTCCGCCGATCCGGTCGAGGAGGTCAAGGTCGGCTACGAGATCCTGAAATCGCTGGGCCTGCGGCACCGAGGTGTCAACATCATCTCTTGCCCGTCCTGCGCGCGGCAGGGGTTCGACGTGATCAAGACGGTCGAGACGCTCGAAAAAAGGCTGGAGCATATCAAGACTCCGATGAGCCTGTCGATTATCGGCTGCGTGGTGAATGGCCCGGGCGAGGCGCTGATGACCGATGTCGGCTTTACCGGCGGCGGCGCGGGCAGCGGCATGGTCTATCTCGCTGGCAAGCAGAGCCACAAGCTGACCAACGACCAGATGATCGAGCATATCGTGGAGCAGGTCGAGCGCAAGGCGGCGGAGCTGGCGGCGCAAGAGGCGGAGACCGTCAGCGAACCTGCGGAGTAAGGCTCAATTGGCCAGATCCCGCTCCAGCACGAGTGGGGGCATCGCTCCGCGGAACATCCCGCGCGGCGTGACGTAGGAGGGCAGCAGGTCAAGGCCCAGGCGCTGCATCATCGCGGCGTTATCGGGATCGGACACGTCGAACACGTTGGTGCGAAGGCCCAGACGCGCCGCGATCTCTGACAGGTCGGCCAGGGCTTGGGCGCAATTGGGGCAGTCCGGTCCGGTGAACACGGCGATGACGGCGGGCGGGCCAAGACCGGCTCGCGGCGGGAACAGCCGCGCCGCCTCGGCTGCGATCAGGGCAAGATCGGCGGCCATTTCCTCGGCATAGATCTCTCCGGCCGAGGGTGGGGGCGGCGCCAGCGCGCGCAGACGCTCCAGCGGTGACGGCGCTTGTGCGAAGGCGGGAGACACCGCCAGCAAGCCCCACAGCGCGGCTTTCACGGTAGGCGGTCCCAGATATGCGCGACGGTGTCCGCCGGAATGGTCAGCTTCATGCGGGCAAGGACTTCCGCCAGTTCTGTGGCAGAGGTCAGGTCGCGGCGCTGCGGCCCGTCGGGGCCGTCCTCGGACAGGCCCTGGTTGAACAGGCCCAGCCGCGTCGTGCCATCGCGGCCCAAGACGAGGAGGTTCTGGGTAAAAGGCACCTTATCCCAAGTGGCGCACAGATGGTTCGCGGCCTCCACATCGCCATCGGTCACATAGGCGCGGTCGAAGGAGTACAGCGGATGCCAGCCGTCCGCGTCCTGCCGTTCCAGCACCCGTTCGCCGGTGACCGGGTCATCGGTCAGGCGGTACAGTCCATTCGGGTCGGTCTGGGGGCCGGGCATCAGCCGCAAGGGATGGTGCGGGGCAGGGCCGCCAAAGCCTACGTCGGTCAACCAGGTTTGCCCGCCCGCCTCGACCGTCAATGTCAGATGAGTCCGCGCGCCGGGCTTCGGCCTGCGCTGCCGGACACGAGCAAGCGACCGGCGGACGGCGAAACCGGCGCGGTCCAGCAGCGCCGCGTACAGCGTGTTCAACTCAAAGCAATAGCCGCCCCGGCCGCCCAGCAGTAGCTTGTCCCAAAGGTGGTTCCAAGCCAGCGACGGGGTCTTGCCCAGCAGCGGGTCGATGCCTTCAAAGACAAAGGCGTGCTGATGAGCGGCTTGCAGGCGGGCCAGCATATCCGGCGTGGCGGGGCCGATATGGCGCAGCCCCAGCCGGTCCAGAAAA
>CAYGRI010000639.1:0-1797 GCA_964352155.1 uncultured Maritimibacter sp.
CGGCACGACCCCCAGCCCCGGTCCAGCGTTTCCAGCGGCCCCTGCGTCCCCTCGACCTCGCGGCTTTGATACAGGATCTGGGTGGAAACCCCGGTGCTGACATCCCTGAGCAACGACAGCGTGTCGGTCGGGCGGCGCATGACAAAGCCGTTGACCCAAGTCGCCAGCCGACCGGCCGCGTCGTGGTATTGCGGGGTCCGGAGCGCGCCAAGATCGGTCGCCTCGTCCAGGGAATACAAGAACGGATAGTCGACCGCCGATCCCGCGATGGCAAAGACCGGCCAGGCCGGCGCGTTCAGTTCCAGGCTCGTCTGCGCCCGGATCGACAGGGTGTCCGAGGTCTGGGCAAAGCGCGCCGTTGCGACCGAATTGCCCGCCACATCCTGCGCCCAGTCCACCGTCGCCGCCGGAGAGATCTGCAGGTCGAAGGCGACCAGCCGCAGATCCCGCGTCTCGCGCGGGCGCAGCATCATCCGGTGCGGCCCCAGATCGACCGGCGCGCGGTACCGGTATTGCGTCGTATGGATGATGTTCAGAAGTGACACGCGGGAACCTCGAAATTGAGCACAGACAGAGGATCGTGGCGCAGCCCTTTCAACGGAGCGCTGCGCCGACAGGAAACAGGGCAATCCGGCCTTGCGGGCGGGCAGGCAACCGGACAGGGCGATCCGGCCCGGCGGACGGGCAACCTGACAGGGTATTCCCAGACCGCCCGGCCAGCGAAACGGCGGCCCCCAGTTCGGACAGCGCGGGCCGTTTTCAGCGCCCCGGTACCGCCGCCCAAATGCACGGACCACGATGCACGGGCCAAAATGCACGGGCCCAAGTACAGGGCCCTAGTCCAGGGCCCAAGTCCAGGGCCCTAGATGAAGAGCACCGTAAGCTAAGGAAACCAAGGCTCCGGCGACACAGGAACGTCCGCCAGACACCAGGCACCCGCAGCCCTCCCGGCATATGGCGACGGCCCGGCCCGATTACCAGCGGTGCGCGCGAAAGGGCGGGCGTCTACATGATCTCTTCCGTCCAGACCTGAAAATCGGTCATCGTGTTCGGCCCGAAGGTCTGTGTCAGCGGCACATCGGCGGCATCACGGCCCTGGGCGATCAGGATTCTGGCGATCCGCGGGGCGTTGTTGCGGGGGTCGAAGGCCCACCATTTGCCGTCCAGAAAAACCTCCATCCAGGCGGCGAAATCGCCGGGGGGATGCGGCAGCGGCTCTCCGATATCGCTGAGATAGCCGGTGCAATAGCGCGCCGGGATGTTCATGCAGCGGCAAAACGCGATCGCCAGATGGGCGAAATCGCGGCACACGCCCTGACGCTCGGCAAAAGTCTGCGATGCGGTGCGGGTGGATCTGGCGGTCATGTAGTCAAAGGCCACATGGTTGTGGACAAAGTCGCAGATCGCCTGCACCCGCGCCCAGCCGGTCGGGCTCGTCTCGAACAGGCGCCATGCGTCGTCCGACAGGATGTCGGTGTCGCAATAGCGGCTGCCCAGCAGGTAGACCAGCGTCTCGAACGGCAGATCCTCGACCGCGTGTTGCTGGGCGCCGGGCGCGGCCGGATCGGGCTGTCCGCTGTCGCGGAACCGCCCCTCGGTCGAGATCGAGAATTCGCCGGCGGGGGCCACCATCCGCGTGCACCAATTGCCGAAACCGTCGCGATAGGCCTCCAGCGGAACGGCGGGAGCGGTCACCAGATGGTCGGCCCGCTCCAGATCCCCGAAGCGCGAATAATGCACGTTGAGCATCGCGATCAGCGGTGTGGGCTGCGGAAAGCTGTAGCGCAGATTTCAGCC
>CAYGRI010000640.1:0-1780 GCA_964352155.1 uncultured Maritimibacter sp.
GGAAATTCTGCTGAGATGGGGTCATGCATGCTGGCATTCCCACTTGATGTAGGCCTTTGTTTCGGAGGCCGATTTTTCGTCGATCTCGACCAGCACGGCGCTGACGAGGCGCAAGAGCGCCTCTTCGCCGGGAAAGACCCTGACTTTGACGGTGCGCCGTTTGAGTTCCTGCTGGACGGAGCGCTCGATCGGGTTTGACGTGCGCAGCCGTTTGCGGTGGTGCTCAGGCAGTGTGAAGACGGCGAGGCCTTCGGGAACGTTTTCCTCGAGCCACGCGGCCAGCTTGGGCGCGGTGTCGAGATAGCTGGCGACCAGCTCGGTCAGGGCGGTTTCGGCCTTGTTGAGATCGTCCGCTGTCCAGATCGATTTCAGCTGTCTGCCGATGCGCTTGCGGATTTCGGCGTCGGGGGCGTGATGGATGGCGTTCCGGGCCAGGTGCGGTGTTTTTCAAGGAAGTTGTCACTGGCATACGATTTCAGGCTGCGCGGTTTTCGGGTCCGGCCATGGGGCCGCCGCCGCCAGCTTCATGGGGTAGCGCGTCGGCGGCCCCATGGCCTTTTCGCTCCGGGTTGAGCCAGACTGTACCAATGGGCGTCCAGTCGCGCGTGTGACGTGACCAGCGTTCTGGGCGTTCGGCACGGGCGCTCTGATAGACGCTGTGGCGGTTTTCGAGCAGCGCCCGGTCCTCACCGCGATGGCGCGCATCGGGGGTGACGAAGCGGATCGCGCTGTGGCGATGCTCGGTATTGTACCAAGTCGCGAAGCCCTGCACCCAGGCCCGCGCCGTCTCGATCGTCGCAAAGCCCCGCGGCGGCCATTCGGGACGATACTTGCAGGTGCGGAACAGGGCCTCGGAGAATGGATTATCGTTGCTGACCCGGGGCCGGCTGAAGGAGGCGATGACGCCTAGCTGCTCCATCGTCGCCTTCATGGTCGCGCCTTTTATCGGACTGCCATTATCAGCGTGCAGGACCAGTGGGCTGGTGAGGCATTGCTCGGCCCGGACGGCACGTCTCAGCCCCTGCGCGGCGAAGTCCGCAGTCTCGCGCTCATGGACCTCCCAGCCGACGATCTTTTGGCTGAATATGTCGACGATGAGATAGAGGTAGAAGAAGCTGCCGAGGATCGGGCCAGGCAGCCAGGTGATGTCGCATGACCAGACCTCGCATGGGCCAGTTGCCGCGAAGCCGGTCGGCGGCTTGCGGCGCGCCGGCGGCCGGGAACGACCCCTGCGGTGGTTCTGGCCACGTTCCTGCAGAACCCTGTAAAAGCTTGATTCCGAGGCGATATAGATATTCTGGTCGGCCAGCCGAGGCACGATCTGGCTTGGTGGAAGACTGGCAAATTCCGGATCATTGCAGATGGCTACGATCCGGTCACGTTCCCCATCGTCCAGCTTGTTGAAAGGCACATTTTGCTGCCCCCAATATCTGCCTCGGGGTCAATGAATCAGCACTTCGCCAGAATGGGAATCCCAAATCGATTCAAGTCGCTGGGAAGACGCTCCAATGCGGGTGTCCAGCTGCGGCTGATGCCGATCGACGACAGCGATTTCAGGGTGACGCTGGAGAAGCCCGCGCGCGCCGACGAGACGATCTGGACGAAGACGGAGGAAAGGTTCGGGGAGGATACGATGAAACTCGTCTCACGCTTTGAAGCGGCATCCCGCAGCACAGCAGAACTGCACGGCGTGTCGGCGGAGGCGTTCTAAGGGTTTCGCGTAGTGAACGGTCAGCCCGAGAGGCGTGCGATCCCGATGGTTCAAGACCCGTCTGATCAA
>CAYGRI010000641.1:0-1779 GCA_964352155.1 uncultured Maritimibacter sp.
GTGGCAAACCGTGGCGCGACGGGGGACGGGTGGTCTTTGTCACGGAATTCCTGATCCGGCGGTTTCTGGTGTTCTACCGCCGCCCGCTGGTGCCGTCGGGCGCGGTGGTGCTGGTCTTTGCCGGGGACAACATCAACCGGATGAAGGCGGCGGCAGAGCTGCTGGCCTTCTCGCCGCGCCACTACATCCTGACGGGCCGCCCGGCCGAGGTACAGGATCTGCGCCGTCTGGCCCTGAAACAGAGGATTCCCGAGGCCCTGCTGGTCTACGAAACCAAGGCGCGCAACACGGTCACCAATGCCCGCAACTGCGCCCATCTGCTGCGCGGCTATCGCGGGCCGGTGGTGCTTGTGACCGACGAATGGCACATGCCGCGCGCGTCTTGGCTGTGCTGGTGGTTCGGCCTGAAACCGCTGCTGTGGTGCGCGCCGGGCACTACGACAGAACGGTTGATCCGGTCCGAAGCCAAGGCCTGGTGGGAGATTGGCGTGCGACAATTCAAGGCCTGGGTCCGAGGCGCCCAGATATAGCGCGCGCCCTTCGGACAGGCGCCACCAGCGGGTCGCGTTTGAATGGAAGCATGGCGCTTCAACATATCGCGTTCGGGAGGGTGCGAGAGGCAGAGCGTTTTGATTTCAATGTATCGCGACACGCTCTGTCGCGTGGCGCGCCCAATCGCCTTCGCAGGCCGGAGCGAACGGGGAAGTGCATCGCAACCCCGGCCTCGGTCCGGCCTGTGCCGTCCCGACTCCGATCGGGCGCGGCGGACTCTAACCTATCGGGACATAGCGATAGCCGCTGCCGTCGCGTTCCACGCGTCCCAGCCCGCCGCCGGGCAGGTGAAACCCCGCGACGACCGTCTGTTCCGCCGCAAGCCGGTCCAACAGCCAGGTCCGGGTGTCCGCCGCCGCCGTGGGGTCCTGGTCGTTGCCCGTCGCCCAATTGGGGCGGGCGAAGGCGACGTGGTGGTTGGCGATGGCATCGCCCAGCACCAGGGCCCCGTCGCCGCCCGCAATCTCGAACGCCATGTGGCCCGGCGTATGACCAAAGGTCGCCAGCGCCGCGATGCCGGGCAGGATCTCGTCGCCATCGTCGAAAAAGTCGATCTGGTCCTCGATCCGCGCCAGCCGCCGCGCGGCGCCCACGGCAAAAGCCTGTCGCTCGGCGCCAATGGACTCGACCGTTTCGGGGTTGGTCCAATATGCCCATTCCGTCCGGCCGATCAGATAGGTGGCGTTGGGAAAGGCCAGATCGTCGAAATCGTCCAGCAGCCCCCACAGATGGTCCGGGTGGGCATGGGTAAAGACCACATGGGTGATTTCGGAGGGCGACAGGCCCATGGCATCCAGACTGTCCGGCAGATCTCCGGCGCTGGGGGTGAAATCGACCCCGGCGCCGCAATCGAACAGCACGGTCCGGTCTGCCTCCTGATACAGGGTCACGTTGCAGGGTGGGGTCAACTGGTCCGCCGACAGGCCGTGGTCGGCCAGAATCGGGGCCAGCTCCGCCTCTGGCAGCCCGTCCAGCACAAAGCTGCCCGGCAGCACCAGATTGCCGTCGCTGAGCGTCCGGATCTTGCCCGCGCCTACGGCCCGCTCGGCCATTGCCCAACGCGGCAGCGCCCCGGCGGCCCCCGTGGCCAGCGCGGCCTTGATCAATCTGCGCCTGTCCATGGCCTTCTCCTCCCTTGAATTCGAATTTTTGAATTTGATCGGAAAAAGAGCGCAGATGCAAGCACGGCGGATGCGCGGGAAAGCTCGGGGCGGGGGGCCTGCGGGC
>CAYGRI010000642.1:0-1775 GCA_964352155.1 uncultured Maritimibacter sp.
CCTCTGGCGTCAGGACCCGCTAAGCCCAAGCACGTCCATCATATCGTATTCCCCCGGTTTCTGATCTTGCCCCCAAAGCGCCGCATGTAAAGCCCCGCGCGCGAAGATCGCCCGATCCGTCGCCAGATGGCGCAGCACGATCCGCTCGCCTTCGCCTGCAAAAATGACGTCATGCTCGCCCACAACATCGCCACCGCGAATGGCGGAGAACCCGATATCGCCGGTCTTCCGCGCCCCGGTGATCCCGTCGCGCCCGCTGTCGCGCACATCCGCAAGGTTCACGCCGCGCCCTTCTGCGGCGGCCTCGCCCAGCATCAAGGCCGTCCCAGACGGGGCGTCCACCTTGTGGCGGTGATGCGCCTCGACCACCTCGATATCGAACTCTTCGCCCAAGGCTGCCGCCACGCGCTTGGTCAGCCCGGTCAGCAGGTTCACTCCAAGGCTCATATTGCCCGCCCGCACGATGACGGCGTGGCGACCGGCATGGGTAAAGTATTCCAACTGCTCGGGCGAGAACCCGGTGGTCCCAATCACATGCACCGCGCGGGCTTGGGCGGTCAGCTCGGCATGGGCCAGCGTCGCCTCTGGGCTGGTAAAGTCGATCACCGCCTGCGCCGTCGCAAACGCCTCAAGCGGATCGTCGGTCACGGGCACGCCGATCTCGGCCCCGCCCATCGCGACGCCCAGATCTTGGCCGATCCACGGATGACCCGCACGCTCGGTCACGGCCACAAGGCGGGCCTTGTCGCTGGCACGCACGGTCTCGATCAGCATCTGGCCCATGCGGCCCGATCCGCCCGTGATTACAATTCCCGGCGTTTGCGTCATCTCAGTCGTCCTTCCGTTGCCGCGCCCTGTTACCGCGCCGCTGCGTCCTTGGCAAAGCCCCCGTTGCGTGCGCGCCCTTGAAGGCTTAGATCGACCCCCTGATAAGGAGTGTCCTGATGGCCGCAAAAGCAAACTCTGCCGGAAAACCGCCAACCCAACGCCAGTTGCGCGTGGGCGAACTGATCCGGCGCACGCTGTCGGACCTGCTGTTGCGCGGGGACATCCACGACGCGGAGCTTGCCGCGATGTCGATCACCGTGGGCGAGGTGCGCATGTCGCCCGACCTGAAGGTGGCAACCGCCTATGTCCTGCCCCTTGGTGGCAAGAACAAGGAAGGCGCGCTGCGGGCCTTGCGCGAGAACCGCCACGAGGTGCGCCGCGCGGTGTCCAAGGTGCTGACGCTGAAATTCGCCCCCGAGGTGCGCTTTGCCATCGACGAGACGTTTGACCGGATGGACGAGACCAACCGCTTGCTGAACAGCGCCGAAGTGCGCCGCGATCTGGAGAAGTAGCCAATGGCGCGTCGTAAGAAGGGCCGCCCGGTCTCGGGCTGGTTGGTCGTTGATAAGCCTGCCGGGCTGACCTCGACGGCGGTGGTCAACAAGGTTCGGTGGGCGTTTGATGCGCAAAAGGCGGGTCATGCGGGCACACTTGATCCGGAAGCCACCGGCATTCTGGCCGTGGCTTTGGGCGAAGCGACAAAGACCGTGCCCTATATCACCGATGCCACTAAGGCGTATCGGTTCACCGTGAGGCTGGGGGCCGCGACCAATACCGATGATGCCGAGGGCGAAGTGATTGCGACCAGCGATCTGCGCCCCAGCGACGCTGAGGTCGCCGCCGCCCTGCCCGCCTTTGTCGGCGACATCATGCAGGTGCCACCGCAATTCTCGGCGGTGAAAATCGACGGCGAGCGCGCCTATAAACTTGCTCGCGCGGGCGAAGAG
>CAYGRI010000643.1:0-1766 GCA_964352155.1 uncultured Maritimibacter sp.
TTTCTGATCCTTGCGGTGCTGGTGGCCTTTGGCGTCGGATCGGATCCGGCGCGGCTGCGGGCGATTGCGCCGGGGATCCTGTGGGTGGGGGCGCTGTTGTCCTGTCTGCTGTCGCTGGACCGGATCTTTCAGCTGGATTTCGAGGATGGGTCGCTGGACCTGCTGGCGACGGCGCCGATCCCGCTGGAAGGTGTGGTGGTGATGAAGGCCGCCGCGCATTGGGTGACCACAGGCCTGCCGCTGACGCTGGTGGCGCCGGGCTTGGGGCTGATGCTGAACCTGGCGCCCGAGGGCTATCTCTGGTTGGTGCTGTCGCTGGCGGTCGGAACGCCGGCGCTGTCGATGCTGGGGGCGTTTGGGGCGGCGCTGACCGTGGGGCTGAAGCGGGGCGGGCTGCTTCTGTCGCTGCTGGTGCTGCCTCTCTACGTGCCGACGCTGATCTTTGGCGCCGAGGTGGTGCGGCGCGGGGCCAACGGGATGGCGGCGGAGACTCCGCTGGCGCTGTTGGCGGGGATTACGCTGGGAACGCTGGCGGCGCTGCCCTTTGCCGCCGCCGCCGCCTTGCGGGTGAACCTGCGCTAGCGTCTGGGCAGGGCTGGTCGTGCCTGTAGGGACGCGCTGGGGCGCTTGTGGTGGCCGGGGATGTTCACATCTTTGATGCACGACGCGGTGTGTGGCGCTCGGGCCCATTGCTGACGCTCGCGCCGGGAGGGCCGCCCGCGACCGGCTTGACCATGGCGCGGAGCGTGTCGGGGCGGGCGGCGGTTAGGGCAGCAAGCGGCTGATATAGGGGGGCAGGGCAAAGGCGCCCTGATGCACCTCGGGCGTGTAGTAGTCGGTGGAGAGGCCCGCCGCCTCGAACCGCTGCCGAAGGGTTGCCAGATCGGTCTGCCGCGCGGGGCCGTCGGTGCCCCAGCCAAAAGCCATCGGGCCACCGGCATAGGTGGGGATCGTGGCGGTGTAGCAGGTCCAGTCCGCGAACAGCGCCTTGAAGGCGCGCATCGTGTTGGTCAGTTCACCCCCTTGCAGGAAGGGCACGCCGTTTTGCGTCACAAGGATTCCGCCGGGGGCCAGCGCGCGGTGGGCGTGGCCATAGAATGTGTCGGTGAACAGCACTTCGCCCGGACCAATGGGGTCGGTGGAATCGACGATGATCACGTCAAAGCCGCCATCGGTCGTGCGCATGTAATCGGCGCCGTCGGCGATCACGAGGTTCAGCCGCGGGTCGTC
The DNA here is from genome assembly GCA_964352155.1 of uncultured Maritimibacter sp. GTDB lineage: Bacteria > Pseudomonadota > Alphaproteobacteria > Rhodobacterales > Rhodobacteraceae > Psychromarinibacter. Next base: position 1,231 of record CAYGRI010000643.1, read on the forward strand.
AAAGGCGCCGTCGGACAGGCCGGGCAGGTATTGCTTGGAGAACTCGACGACCCCGCTGTCAATCTCGATCATCGTCACATGCTCGACCGAATGGTGGTGCAGCACGGTTTTCGCCATCCCGCCGTCGCCGCCGCCGATGATCAGCACCCGTTTCGCCGCGCTATGGGCGAGGATCGGCACATGGGACAACATCTCATGATAGATGAAATTGTCGCCGCCGGTGGTCTGGACGACACCGTCCAGCGTCAGGATGCGGCCAAAGGTCGGATTCTCGAAGACCTGCAGGCGCTGGTGGTCGGTCTCGCTGTCATACAGCATCCGTTCGATGCGCAGGGACTGGCGGTGATCGGGGTGCAGGCGCTCGACGCTCCATCCGGTCATGTCGGTCATATCGGTCTCCTTTCGCGAACGTCTCGGACCATGGCCCCGGGGGAGGGAATGTCAACCGGGGCCGGGGGGCGGATCCGCCGGTGCGACGCCCGCATCGGGGCGCATGATCGCAAAAGGCCGCGCCGTTTGCCCGGGCGCGGCCGTTG
>CAYGRI010000644.1:0-1757 GCA_964352155.1 uncultured Maritimibacter sp.
AGATCAGACCTCAAGGGAATCCCTCACGATCCAGGTTCAGATCGAAACGCTTTAGCCCCCGGGTCGGCTGATCCGCCCGCCGCCGACGGGGCTGGCGATGCCGGTGGTGCCGGGGGCCGTGGTGGGCAGGCCACGCAGGACGCGGACCGCCAGATAGGCAAAGGCCTGCGCCTCCAGCATGTCGCCGTCCAGCCCGGCGGCCTCCACCGGGTCTACGGGACAGGGCAGCGCGGCCTCAAGCCCCGCCATCATCGCCCCGTTGTAGCGGCCGCCGCCGGTGACCAGCAGACGCTCGGGCGGGGCCGGGCAATGTTCCAGCCCGCGGGCGACGGAGGCGACGGCGCAGGCCGCCAGCGTTGCGGCGGCGTCGGCATCCGGCAGATCCGCGACCTCCCGCTGCAGGTCGGCGAAGTCATCGCGGTCCAGCGATTTGGGTGGCATCCGCAGAAAATAGCGGTGGGTCAGAAAGCGCTCGACGATCTTGGCGTCCGGCGTCCCGCTGGTGGCAAAGGCGCCACCTTCGTCATGGTCAACGCCTTTGCGGACCCGCATCAGATCATTCAGCGGCGCATTTGCCGGGCCGGTGTCAAAGGCCAGGCAGGCGCCATCGCTGTCTGGATTGGGCTGTGTCGGGTCGATCCACGTCAGATTGCCCACACCGCCGAGGTTCAGAAACGCCAGCGGCGCGGTGGCACCGATGAACCGGGCGCAGGCAAAGTGATAGAAAGGCGCCAGCGGCGCGCCCTCCCCCCCAAGCGCCACATCGTTGGAGCGGAAATCCCAGATGACGGGGCGGTTCAGCACCTCTGCCAGAATCGCGCCGTTGCCAGCTTGGTGGGTGCCCTTGCCCCCTGGATCATGCACCAGGGTCTGCCCGTGGAACCCGGCGATCTGCGCCTCGGGGAAACCCGACATCAGCTCGGCATGGGCGGTCTCGACTACCTCCGCCGCCTCCGCCACGCCGGGATCGCCGGGCCAGCGCCCAAGGGCGGCGCGCAGAACGTCCCGCTCTGCTGTCGAATAGGGGCGATAGGCGGTTTTGCCGAAGCCAAGGATCCGGTGGCCGTCGGTTTCGACCATGGCCGCATCCACCCCGTCAAGCGATGTGCCCGACATCGTCCCCAGGGCCAGGACCGGTCCGCTGATCTTCATCCCTTTCCCTCGCGCGTCAGCCCGCGTACACAGGCGCGGCACAACCTGTACGATGGACCGAAACCGAATGACCTACCACCCGAAATCCGATTTCCTGGGTGTGATAATCGAGCGAGGCTTTCTCGCCGATTGCACCGATCTGCAAAGCCTGGACGAGGCGCTGATCAAAGGCGTGGTGCCGGCCTATATCGGGTATGACGCGACCGCCAAGTCGCTGCATATCGGCCATCTGCTGAACGTGATGCTGCTGCGCTGGTTCCAGAAAACCGGCCACAAGCCGATCACCCTGATGGGCGGCGGCACCACAAAGGTGGGCGACCCGTCGTTCCGCTCGGACGAGCGGCCGTTGCTGACGCCCGAGGCGATTGACGACAATATCGACAGCATGCAGCGGGTCTTTGACAAATACCTCGACTACGGCGACGGCCCGACCGACGCGCTGATGGTCAACAACGCGGAATGGCTGGATGGGCTGAACTACCTGGAATTCCTGCGCGACATCGGGCGGCATTTCAGCGTCAACCGGATGCTGGCGTTTGAAAGCGTCAAGTCGCGGCTGGACCGCGAGCAGTCTCTGTCGTTCCTCGAATTCAACTACATGATTC
>CAYGRI010000645.1:0-1738 GCA_964352155.1 uncultured Maritimibacter sp.
CCACCCTGTCGAGGCGGCGGGGGAGGTGGCGCCTCAGGGAAGAACTCAGTCCCCGGGAAGGGCTCAGAACAGCTTGTCGAACAGGCGCTTGCCATCCAGGGGCACCGTCACACCCACCGAATAGCGGATCTCGTCCTGCGCCAGCATCGCGCCCACCGCCCGGCTGCCCACCGCGTTGCTCGCCGAGACGTCGAGGCTCGCAGGCAGCCCGCCCAGGGCGTCCAGGTGGAACCGCGCCCCCGCCGCCCAGATCGCAGGCTCCCCCTGCGCCATCGGCGTCACCTCGGCGATCAGATCCAACCCCCGGAACAGCTCTGCATTCACCCCAAGCCCCAGCCCGAACAGCGCTTCGCTGCCGAAAAACCCCGCCTTCGGCTCCGCCGTCAGCGCCAGGCCCGACCCGAACCGGTAGCTCGTCGGCGCGCTCAGGAACGCGGCCCCCGTCCGGATCGAGAACTCGCGCCCCGCCTCCAGGTTCAGCGCCATCGAGAACGGGCTGCCGTTGACCTGATCGAGAAACCGGATCTTGCCCTGAACGCCCCAGCGGATCTCGTCGCCCCGGATGACCCCGCCGGGACCCACCCGCGTCAGCAAACGGTCGAACGAGCGCGACCCGTCAAAGGCCAGATCCTCGATGAAGTAACCAATCTCCAGGTCGTGGTCGGGGCTGAACCGGACCGAGGCCAGCTTGTGCCCGCCGGTGCCGCCGCCGACGGTGAACAGGGCCGTCCCCGCCGTCAGCGTCTCGGACGTGGCCAGGGTCAGCCCGCGCTGCTGCAGGTGGCGGTCGCGCATCGTCAGCGGGGCGTCGCGAACGCCCCGGTAATTGGGGCGGTAGCTGCGGCTCCAGCCCGGGGTGTAGGACAGCTTGACCCCCAGCACCGGCTCCTGCCCGCCGCCGGGAAAGGCCAGGATCCGGGTCGCCGGGGTCGCGCCGAAGCCGTTGGTGACGTAAAGATCCAGCGCCGCCTTGGGGGTGGCCATGAATCGCGCCCCCGCCGTCCAGACCGGCACCGCGGTCACCGCCCCGGTGGGGACGTCATAGGTGTTGCCCCGCCCCGCCACCGGCACATTGACCGTGCCGTAAAAGCCCAGCCGCGGCCCGGCGCGCCAGGTGGCGCCCAGGCCCAGGGTCGGCAGGGTGCCGAACAGGTCCACGCCGTTGATCTGGTCGGGCAGCACCGAGACGCCGGGCACGAACAGCAGCTGCCCCGCCGGCCCGACCGACAGCGCCACCGGCAGGTGAAACGAGCCGATCACCGAGGTCGCATTCTCGCCATTGACCGAGTTATGCACGTCGCTTTGGTAGGAAAACCATTCCGCCGAGGCCCGGGCCGAGATCTGCAGCCCCCCCCAGTCGCGGAACCGGAACGCGGCATTGGCGCTGACCGCGCGCATGAAGATGTCGTTGCTGGTGCCGCCGAAGGTCACCGGATCGGCGAATTTCATCCGGCTGACGCCAAGCTGGATCCGGTCGGTCACGCCCATCTCGGCGCCCAGATGATACAGCTGGTTGCCGGTGCCCGTGGCATCCTCGGGCAGTGCCATGTCCTGCCCCACATAGGCCAGGATCGCGCGTTCGGGCAGCAGATCGCCGGCGCTGAGCCCCGGCAGATTGTAGAACCCGGCCTCCAGCGGCGTGGGGCCATCCTCGAACGCGCGGATGGTAAGGTTGCGCGAAGCGGCGCTGGTGGTCTCGACGCCGGGTGTGGTTCCGGCGAGGGGGGGGGTCCAGAGG
>CAYGRI010000646.1:0-1679 GCA_964352155.1 uncultured Maritimibacter sp.
AGGTGGAAATTGGTCATCAGCGCATCGGCGGCCCGGAACGTGAAGCCCGGATATATGAAGATATCCGTCGGCGCCGACCAGGGCTCTACGCGCCCGCTCTCGCGCGCTGCGGTTTCGATCAGCCGCAGCGCGGTCGTGCCCACCGGGATCACCCGCCCGCCCGCGGCCTTGGTGGCGGCAATCTCGGCGGCGGCGGCGGGCGTTACCTCGCCCCATTCCGCGTGCATCTTGTGCTGCGACACATCCTCTACCTTCACCGGCAGGAAGGTCCCGGCGCCCACATGCAGCGTCACATGAGTCAGGCCCACGCCGCGCGCGGTCAGAGCCGCCAGCAGATCCGCATCGAAATGCAACGACGCCGTTGGCGCGGCCACCGCCCCGGGGCGGGCGGCCCAGACGGTCTGGTAATCCTCGCGATCGGCGGCATCGGCGGCGCGGCGCCCGGCGATATAAGGCGGCAGAGGCATCGCGCCATCCCGTTCGAACACCCCCACAACGGCGGCATCGTCCTGGTCAAACCGCAGAAACGCCTCTCCCTCCGCCCGCCGCACGACCTCGGCGCTCAGATCCGGGGCAAGGACGATCACCTCGCCATCGCGGACCTTGCGCAGCGGCTTCAACAGGGCGGTCCAGGTGCCATCGGGCTGGCGCGACAGTAGCGTCACCTCGATCCGGGCGGTCACGTCGCCCTGGGCAGAGGCACGCGCCCGCCCCCCCATCAGACGTGCCGGGATCACCCGCGTGTCCTTCAGCACCAGCCGGTCGCCGGGCCGCAGGATGCCTGGCAGGTCGAACACGCGCCGGTCTTCGTGCCAATCCGGCCCCGCCACCAGCATCCGCGCCGAGGACCGGGGCCGCGCGGGGCGGGTAGCGATCAGCGCCTCGGGCAGCGCAAAGTCGAAATCAGACAGTTTCATCGGCTGGGTCATCGGTTGGCAGGCGGCGGCGGGCGGCGAAAGATCTCGCGGAACGCCCCCGGTGTCAGGATCGACAGCGGGTTGACCGTAACGCTCGGGTTGTCCGCCGGCCCACGCAGATTGAAGTTGAAGCCAAAGACCCCCTCGCCCCGGCGCGAAAAGACCTGACCTATTCCATTGAGAAAATACACTGGCGACACCACCCCTTGCATGTCGATCCTGCTGGAGCGCAGGTCATAGATCCCATCCAGCGAGATGCCAAGAGACGGCCCCACGGCGCTGAACCGGAACAGGCGCAGCTGCACGGGCGAGAGCTGAAAAAGTGCGTCCACCTCGGACATGGAGATGCCGCCGACATTCATCTGTTCGAGCAGCCCGACGATCGACAGGGCGGACAGCAGCTCTGTCATGGCGGGGGCTTCCACGATCCGGGTGTTCCGGATCACGAGCTTGCCGTTGTACACGCCTTCGGTGCCGCTTGGCGACAACGTCAGATCCAGCGCGCCGCCGCGCGCGTTGCTCAGGATGCCGGCCGCGGCGACGGTGCCGCCCGCATCGTCGCTGGTCAGGCGCAGCGCGGTGCCGTTGACCGTGTTAACCACGCCGCCGCGCACCGGCGTGCGCCCGTTGATCCGGGCCGAGAAATTGCCCGTAAGCCCGCCGCCCCGGCTGTTGAACTGGCCCGAGAAATCGGTAAAGACGATGCCTTCGCTGACAATCAGCCGCTGCAATTGCACCGTAATGGGCCGCCCTGCGACCCGC
>CAYGRI010000647.1:0-1676 GCA_964352155.1 uncultured Maritimibacter sp.
AAGGCTCAACGGTTTTCGAGACCGCCCCGTTCGACCACTCCGGCACCTCTCCGCGAAGGATCTGAGGCCGCGACTTAGGCTATGGCTGGAACAGGTGCAAGCCCTTTTACAGCGGCAGGGGCACTTGGAATGTCGGATCCGGGGCGCTACCTTCCTCAAAGCCGTCGAACCGGAGATCACAGCCATGCTGCGTGCCATTCTAAGCCCGATCCTGTTCTGCCTGATGTTCTTGTCCGCGCAGGCGCAGGAAGACCCGCGGATTGCGCGGCTTTACGAGGCTTTGGCGATGCCAGATGTCCTTGTCATCATGCGCCAGGAGGGGCTGGAGTACGGGCGCGAACTGGCGCAGGAGCTGTTCGATGGCGGCAACTCGGCCAGTTGGAAGGCGCTGGTGTCAGAGATCTATGATCTTCCGCGGCTGGAGCGGATCGTGAAGACGGAACTGGTCCGGGATCTCGCCTCGGCGGATCTGGATCCGATGGTCGCCTTCTTTGAATCGGATCTGGGCGCCCGGATCATCGGGCTGGAACTGTCCGCCCGGACCGCGATGCTGGCGCCCGAGATCGAGGAAATGGCGCGCGAGACCCTGGCTGAGCTGATCCGCACCGATGCGCCGCGCCTGGACATGCTCACCGCGTTTTCCGAGGCGAACCAACTGATCGAGAACAACGTGGTGGGGGCGCTGAACTCGAATTACTCGTTCTATGTCGGGCTCAGCGAGGGCGGCGCCTTTGGGGCGGCCTTCGCCGAAGCGGATATTCTGGCCGATGTCTGGAGCCAGGAAGACGCGATCCGCGACCAGACCGTGGATTGGCTGATGTCCTATATCGCGCTGGCTTATCAGCCCTTGTCCGACGAGGATCTCGCCGCCTATGTGGCGTTCTCGCGGACCGCGCCGGGGGTCGCGCTGAACCGCGCGATCTTCGATGCCTTCGACGCGATGTATACCGAGGTCAGCATGGCCCTGGGTGCCGCGGCGGCCGGGTTCATCGCGGGCGAGGAGCTGTAGGCCGGCCGCCGACGGGTCCCGGGGCAGGGAGCCAGACAGGGGCGCCAGACAGGGGCGCCAGACAATTGCCGCGGCCGCGTCGGCCGCCCCGGCAGGGAGCGGCTCCCCTGGCATATGCCTTTGGGCTTGACGACGGCATGGGTTTTGCGCATAAGCGCGGCTCTTGCGGGCATTGGGTCGCAGGGTAATTCAGACACGCCAAAGGGCGCGCAGTTCGACGGCGGCCAGATCTGGCCAAAACGCCCCGGAAACGGGGGGCCACAGAACGCGGAAGAGAAGGAAGAAACCATGTTTGCGGTCCTCAAGACCGGTGGCAAGCAGTATAAGGTGGCGAGCGGCGATGTGCTGCGCGTCGAATTGCTTGCAGCCGCTGCCGGTGACACGATCCAGTTCAACGAAATTCTGATGGTCGGCGACAAGATCGGCACCCCCTTTGTCGAAGGGGCGGGCGTTCAGGCCACCGTGATCGACCAGATCAAGGGCGAAAAGACCATCAACTACGTGCGCCGCCGCCGGAAGCACAGCTCCAAGCGGACCAAGGGGCACCGCCAGAAACTGACGCTGGTGCGCGTGACCGACATCCTCGAATCGGGCGCCGATGCCTCTGGCGTCATGGCCGCGATCGGCGCAGGCTCTGCGCCCGCCGCCGCTGCACCCGCTGCCGCCG
>CAYGRI010000648.1:0-1671 GCA_964352155.1 uncultured Maritimibacter sp.
GCCCCCCTGCTGCCCCCCTGCTGCCCTTGGCCTCAGAGCAGGCCCAGCTTGGGCAGGATATTCCGGAAATAGGCGATTGCCTGATCCAGCCCCTCGTCCAGCGGCACCTTGGGGTCCCAGCCAAGAAGATCCTTGGCACGGGTGATATCGGGGCAGCGCTGTCTTGGGTCGTCCTGCGGCAGGTCGCGATAGACGATTTTCGACCCGGTGCCGGCCTTGGCCAGGATCTGTTCCGCCAGCTCCCGGATTGTAAATTCGCTTGGATTGCCGATGTTGACCGGTCCGGTGACATCGGATTGGCTGTCCATAAGGCGGATGAACCCCTCGATCAGGTCGTCCACATAGCAGAACGACCGGGTCTGGCTGCCATCGCCGTAAATCGTGATATCCTCGCCGCGCAGCGCCTGCACAATGAAGTTCGACACCACACGCCCGTCGGCATGATGCATGCGCGGCCCATAGGTGTTGAAGATCCGCGCCACCTTGATGTCCAGCGCGTGCTGGCGGTGATAGTCGAAAAACAGCGTTTCGGCGCAGCGCTTGCCCTCGTCATAGCACGAGCGTGGCCCGATCGGGTTGACGTGGCCCCAGTAATCCTCGGTCTGCGGATGCACATGGGGATCGCCGTAGACCTCGCTGGTGGAGGCCTGAAAGATCTTGCATTTCAGGCGTTTGGCCAGCCCCAGCATGTTGATCGCCCCATGTACGGAGGTCTTGGTCGTCTGCACCGGGTCGTGCTGGTAATGGATTGGGGAGGCCGGACAGGCGAGGTTATAGATCTCGTCGACCTCGATATAGAGCGGGAAGGTGACGTCGTGGCGCATGAACTCGAACCGCGGGTGATTGTGCAGGTGGTCGATATTGCGCTTGGTGCCGGTAAAGAGGTTGTCGAGGCAGATCAGCTCATGCCCCTGCTCCAGCAGCCGGTCGACCAGGTGGGATCCCAGAAACCCGGCGCCGCCGGTAACCAGGATGCGTTTGCGGCTATCGTAAAGTCGCGCCATAGAATTCCTCCGGCTATGAGATATGGCTGTTGCCGATCTGTTGGCGGAAAGCGACGTGAATCACCTCGGCCGCCAGGAGCCCCGGTCCGCCCTCGTGCGCAACGAGAGTCGTCGGGTTGATAGTCGCCGGTTCCGGGTCAGGCAAGCGCGCTGACCCCGGGTTGGAAAGGCCCTCGCGGCCGAGGTCATTCCGCTTTTGACGTCTGTACCGGGATGGCGGCCAGGGTGGATTGCGGGGAATCGGGGGAGATCTGCGTCTGAACCACCCGATCTGGCAACGGGCGCCTAAGGGACCGCCGCATAGGCTCATCCCCCCGGGTCAGGGACGCCGGGCGGGAAACCGGATCGCATTGGGCATGACAAAAGGCCGGATCAACCGGCCCCGGAGCATATTGCCCTCAATTGAAGTCCGCCCGCCCCCGAACGCGTTCTGCTGGGCAGGCGCGCTCGGGGGCGGGCGATCTGGCTCTGATCGCGCGGCAGGCTCTGCGGCGGGTCGCGTTTGATGGGGCCGATAGCTTCAGACTATCCTGTTCGCGCGGGCGCGAGAGGCAGGGTGTTCCGAATTCAGTTTCACGCGGCACGCTCTAGCTGGCGCGCCGTGCCTGGCCCCCGTCCTGGCCCCCGTCCCGGTCGCGTATACCCCTCTCCGCGCCCACGAGCCGGG
>CAYGRI010000649.1:0-1660 GCA_964352155.1 uncultured Maritimibacter sp.
CCCCCGCAGAGTTCGCCGGCACGCCCGCCTGGTGCGGGCGGGCCGGGGCGATTGATGCCGACACCTGCGCCCGCGTCGCGGCGGCCCTGCCGCTGTCCCGCGCCAAGGTGACCGAAGATCGCCTGACCGCCCTCGCCGGAGCGCTTGCGGGGGCGGATGGCGGCCTCGCGGCGATCGGCACAGGCTCCTTCCTCGCCCGGCAAGCGGGAACGGACTGCCGCTTTGCCGGCGGTTGGGGCGGGGTCCTGTCGGACGAGGCCTCGGGCGCCTGGCTGGGCAAGCGCCTGCTGGCGCGCTGCCTTGTGGCGGTGGATGGGCTGGCCCCGCACAGCGCCCTGACCGAGGCCGTTCAAGCGGAGTTCGGCGCGCCCGGCGCGATTGCCCTGTTCAGCATGGGCGCCACGGCGGCGGATTTCGCGCGCTTCGCGCCCCAGATCCAAGCCGCGGCGGCAGAGGGCGACCCCGAAGGCCGCGCGTTGATGCAGGCTGGGGCCAGCTGGATCGCCGATGGCCTGACGGCCCTGGGCTGGCACCCGGCAGAGCCTGTGTGCCTGACCGGCGGCCTCGGGCCCAGCTATGCGCCCTTCCTGCCGCCCGCGATGCAATCCGCCCTGATCCCCGCCCGGGGCACGCCGCTTGACGGGGCGATCCGCCTGGCGCTGGAGCTTGCCCCATGAGGACCGAGGTCCACGCCGCCGCCCGCCTGTTCGACGGCCAGATTCTGCACGACGGGGCCACGCTGGTGGTCGAGGACGGGATCGTCACTGACATCACCGACCAGCCCCCGCCCGGCGCCTTGCGGGTGGATCATGGCGATGCGCTTCTGGCCCCTGGCTTTGTCGATTTGCAGGTCAATGGCGGCGGTGGGGTGTTGCTGAACGACGCGCCCTCCGTCGACGGTCTGCGCCGCGTCGCCAAGGCGCATGCGGCCCTGGGCACCACGGCGCTGCTGCCCACGCTGATCACCGACCGGCCCGAGGTGACCGCCGCCGCCATCGACGCCACGGTCGCGGCCATCGCAGCCGGCGTGCCGGGCATCGCCGGGCTGCATCTGGAGGGGCCGCATCTGTCCGTGGCCCGCAAGGGCGCCCATGCGGCAGAGCTGATCCGGCCCATGTCGCCCGACGATCTCAACCTGCTGGTCGCCTCCGCCCGGCGCCTGCCGCTGCTGAAGGTGACCATCGCGCCGGAAACGGTGCCGCCCGCGCAGATCTCTGCCCTCGTGGCGGCTGGCATCCTGGTCTCGCTGGGCCACAGCGACGCGGATCACGCGACCTGCCGCGCGGCGGCGGCGGCGGGGGCGACCTGCGTTACCCATCTGTTCAACGCCATGAGCCAGCTTGGCAGCCGCGCGCCCGGTCTGGCGGGGGCGGCGCTGGACACGGGCACGCTCTCCGCCGGGCTGATCGCCGACACGGTCCATGTGGATCCCGCAACGATGTCGGTCGCGCTGCGGGCCAAGCGCGGGCCGGGCGGGATCTTTCTGGTGACCGATGCGATGGCCCCGGCGGGCACCGAAATGGACAGCTTCCGGCTGAACGACCGCCGGATCCTGCGCCGCAACGGGCGGCTGACACTGGAAGACGGCACGCTGGCCGGGGCCGATCTTGAGATGGCGCGCGCCGTGCAGATCGTGGCGGATCTGGGGGTGGGGCTGGAC
>CAYGRI010000650.1:0-1658 GCA_964352155.1 uncultured Maritimibacter sp.
GGGATCGCCTATGCCTTCCTTGGGGCCGGGCTGGGGGTGACCTTGCTGGAGACGGATGACGCAGCGGTGGACCGGGCGCGCGGCAATGTGGACGCTTTGGTAGAGGCCGGGTTGAAGCGCGGCCGCCTGACGGACAGCGCGGCCGAGGATTTGCGCAGCCGGTTCGTGGCGACCCAGGATTATGCGGTGGCGTACGATGCCGCGCTGGCGGTCGAGGCGGTGTTCGAGAGCATGGAGGTCAAGAAGGCCGTGTTCTCGCAGCTTCAGGCCGCTTTGCCGCCTGAGGCTGTGCTGGCGACCAATACCTCGTATCTGGATGTGAACGAGATCGCGGCGGGGCTCGACGATCCGACGCGGCTGGTTGGTCTGCATTTCTTTGCGCCGGCGCATATCATGAAGCTGTTGGAGATCGTGCGGGGGGATCAGACCTCGGATGCGGCGCTGGCGACGGCCTTTGCGGTGGGCAAGCGGCTGCGCAAGATCCCGGTTCTGTCGGGGGTTTGCGACGGGTTCATCGGCAACCGGATCCTGACGAAATACCGCGATGCGGCGGATCATGTGATGATGGACGGGTCGAACCCCTGGGACATCGACGAGGCGATGGTGGAGTTCGGCTATGCGATGGGGCCCTATGAGGTGCAGGACCTGTCGGGGCTGGACATCGCCTTTGCCAATCGCCGCCGCAAGGATGCCACGCGGGATCCGGCGGAGCGCTATGTGCCGATCGCCGACCGGATGGTGAACGAGGGGCGGCTGGGCCGCAAGGTGAGCGTCGGCTGGTACCGTTATCCCGGCGGCAACGGCAAGGTGGTCGACCCTCTGGTGGAGGATCTGGTGCGCGAGGAGGCGCATTTCGCCGGGGTGACGCGGCGGGAGTTCGGGCCAGAGGAGATCCGGCGGCGGCTGGTGCTGGCGATGATCAACGAGGCGGCGGATATTCTGGGCGAGGGGATTGCGGGGTCTGCCTCCGACATCGATCTGGTGACCTTGCATGGCTACGGCTTTCCGCGCTGGCGCGGCGGGCTGATGCATTATGCGGATGGGCTGGGGCCGGCGGCGGTGCTGGAGGGGCTGGAATCTTTGGCGGCGGAGGACGCGCGGTTCTGGGCGCCGAGCGCCGTGGTACGGGACTGCGCCGCGCGGGGGATCCGGTTCGCCGACTGGCGGCGCGCCTAGGGCGCGGTCTGCGGTCATGCGCGGGTGGCTTGTCCGCGCGCGGCGGTTTCGTTTGCAGGGCGTTGCGGGGCTGGCGGTCCTCGGGGAGGGCCACAGGCTTTGGTCCACTGTCAGGCGGAGCCGCGCTGCGCGCGGCAAGACCTTTCTCTCTGCCTGCGCCTTCGGCTGCGGCAGAGTCCGCGCGTTGCAGCCTGACGCGTGATCCGAGGCGATTGTGCGGCTTGTGGGGAAGGGGGCCAGTCTGCTGAGAGGCCCGCCGGGGCGGGCCGGGTCGAGCCTTGGCCGGTTTCGGTCCGCGTCAAGGCCAAGCCGCCTGCGGCGGTGCTGCGCAGCCTTGACCCGGACCGAAACCGCCGAGATTAACACTGCTCGGCCCGAAACTGACGAGCCCGAAACAGACCAGCCCGAAACCGCCTGGAACGTAACCTCGTTCAAATACACATCAGAGCCAGCAACAGCGCGCGCTACAGACGATATCTGAA
>CAYGRI010000651.1:0-1657 GCA_964352155.1 uncultured Maritimibacter sp.
CGTTGCGGATGGCCGGCACCTCGTCATGGCGAAGGCCTGCCATGCCCCCACTGTGCATCCGGGGCGCGGCGGCGAAGGCTATCGCCGGGACCATGCGTGAGGGCGCCGAAGCTCCTACTAGACCGCCCGTATGCAGGATGTTCGCGAAGATGCCGCCTGTGCCGCCGAGCGCGCCGGACAGGGCATTGGCGATCGGCCCCAGCATGAACCGGCGTGCAGAAAGCTTTGCCAGATCGGCCAGCAACGAACCGACCAGGTCGCCGAAGTTCAGCTTTCCCGTCTTCACGAACTGGCCGACAGCATTCTCGGCAGACTGGAACGCGCCGACGAGGCTCTGGCCGATGTCGCCACCGATCTCGCGCGCCTTGCTGGCATAGTCCGACAGCGCCGCCGTCACTGCGCGCCAGCCGGTCGTGGCTTCTTCCGTCGCGGGTTTGGCAGCCGCCGCGGCGGCGGCAGCGGCCGCGCCAGCCCGTGTCGCAGTGCTTTCGGCATCGTCGAGGGCCGTCTCGAACCGCTCGGCCGCGTCCGTCGCCTCGGTCAGGGCATCCGCGCTCTCGTCGCCGCTCTTGCGCATCGCCGCTACCAGAGCGTCAACCGCCTCGCGCATCCCGTCAAAGGCGCCGGCCCGGGTGTCGCTGGCGCGGCTGCGATAGACGTCGGCCATGTGCCCGGCATTGCTGGCGGCGTGATCCAGCATCGAGGCGTAGCCCTGCGCGCCGAACCAGTCGATTCGGGTCTCGGCGCCAATCTGCTCGGCCACCACGTTGAACGTGGGTCCGATCGTGCCTAGGAAATCGGCCCATTTGCGCGACAGGAAGGCCATCAGCCGGGTCCAGATGGCCTCGATGTCGGCCCGCATCGCGCGGAAATCGTCGGTGAAGGAGCCCATGGTCGCCTTGATCCCGTCCCAGGCGCCCTTCGCGACATTGCCCAGAAGGGTCAGCGCTTCGCCGAACCCGCCGGCTCCGCGCACCAGACGGGTGAACTGGTAGATCAGCTCGCCCGCCCCGACGATCAGCGCCCCGATGCCAGTCCGGATCAGCGCCCCGCGCATCACCACCAGCGCGGTCGCGAGGCCCCGCACCGACAGCGCGGCCGCGGCCAGTCCCGCCACCCAGCGTCCCGCCAGGAAGGCCGCGAAGGCCGTGGCATAGGTCGCGAGGCGGCCGATGTTTTCGAACAGGCCCCGGATCGCGATCCCAAGTGGGCCGGTCGTGCGCGCCACCGCAGCCATGGCATTGGCGACCGCCTCCAGAGCCGGGGCTGCGGCGACGGCCAGCTGGTTCGACAACCCGCGCCAGATCAGGCCCAGCCGAGAGATCGCATCATTGGTGCGTTCGATCTGGCGGGCGTCCTGGTCCGAAACCACCACGCCGAAGTCCCGTACATCCTCGGTCGCCTGCCGGAGTGTCGCCGAGTCAATCCGGGTGAACACCAGCGCGGCACGGTCCCCGAACAGCTGGGACGCGATCGCCGCGCGTTCGGCCTCCGGCACGTATTGCTCCAGCGCCGCCTGAATGGCTGCGATCCTCGCATCGAGCGGCAGTTTCTGCAGATCCCCGGCCGAGAGGTTCAGTCGGCGCAGGGCCTCCACCGCCGGTCCGGTTCCGGCCGCCGCCTGGCTGAGCCGCCGGGTGAGCTGGAACGTCGCCTG
>CAYGRI010000652.1:0-1646 GCA_964352155.1 uncultured Maritimibacter sp.
CCCGTGGGGTGCCGGCGGGGTGGCGGGTCAGCGCATCCAGAGTTTCTCTTTCTTGATCCGGTTGCGGATCATCTGTTCACGCCGGGGCAGGTTGTTTTGGTCGAACAGGGCGCGCACCTGGGCGCCCTTGCCATGATAGACCATCTTGCGGATCGGGTCGTGGCCCTTGAGGATCCGCTTGATCCGGTTGGCGCCGGCGACCTTTTCCAGGGTTGCGACGACCGCATCGCTTTCGCGGGCATAAAGCAGCGGCAGCATCCGGTAATGGCAAGTGACCGACCCGTCGAGCAGCCCCTCGGGCAGGGTCTGGCGCGCGCCACCCAGGGCATGGATCACCAGCGGCAGAACGGCCTGATCGAGCCAGGGATCCAAAGGCTGGCACAGCAATTCGTCGGGCGGGTCCGTTTGCACGGCGCGGGCATAGTCCAGAAACAGCCGCCCGAAGCGGTGCGGGCAGCGGTAAAAGAACCAGCCCGCGTTGAAGTACATGTAGCGTTTCCAGAAATCCTCGGGCTCGTCCGGGTCGAGGGTGGGGGTGATGTCGAGGCCGAATTTCTCGTACAGCGCGGTCCAGATCTGCGAATAGGAGGGGCCGTAAAGCTCGATTACCGGCCAGGTCCCCTCGCGGCGGAGCGAGGCAGTGGGGCGGTCGAAGTCGAACGGCACCTGGGACAGCGGCCCGGTGACCAGCGTGTCGGTGTCGAAGAACACGAAGGGTTCGTTTTCGGGCAGGGCCAGCAGCGCCTCTATCTTGTTGCCATAGGGGTAGTTTTGGCCGAAATGGCGACTGTCGAAGGGCAGCCATTCCGCGCCCAACTCGGTCAGAAGAGCGCGGATGTCGGGATCCTGGATGCGGGGGTCTTCGGCCCATTTCCGGCCCGGCTGGGGTTCGGCGATGAACAGGCGGCCGGTGAAGCCGGGGTCGGAGGCGGCGAGGGAGGCGGCGAACAGCACCGCCTCATAGCCCAGCCGCCCGTCCTGCCCGACGATCACGATGTTGAAGGCTTGGCGTTCGGCGCCGTTTTTTGCCATGATGACCCTGCCCGGTGCGTTTTGCCGGGACTATAGGCGTGATGGGCCTGTGTCGGAAGATTGAATTGAGGCTATTTGGAAAGGGTTTGGGAATGCGGATCTGGACGGGGGTTCTGACGGCCCTGTGGGTGTCGACAGCGGCGACGGGGGCGGTGGCGCAGTTCAACACCGCCGCCGAGGTGAAACCGATCCTGAAGATGATCAAGCCGCAGTGGATTTCCCTGCGGGAGTTCAACGGGCAGGATCTGTTGTATTTCACGATGCTGGAAGTGTATCGCTGCGGGCTGGATCAGATCCGTTTCATCATCAATGGCGGCAAGCCGAGGGTCTGGGAGACGGAGCCTTGCGAGGGCGACCAGACGTTCTCTGAGATCGGGGCGGACCGGCTGCCCTATACGGCGTTCGATCTGGGGTCGGTCGATCGGGTGCGGATCGAGCTGACCTATGACGATGGGACGATCGAATGGGCCGATTATCAGCGCGGGGATGTGCTGCAATAGGATCGGCGCGGTTTGCGGGCTGGATTGCGGCGGGGTTTGCGTTTGATCGGTCCGGGGGCTGAGATCGGGCGGGACATGTACTGGTCCGGCCCGCGCCATCGGTCGGGACCCTCC
>CAYGRI010000653.1:0-1639 GCA_964352155.1 uncultured Maritimibacter sp.
ACCATGGCCTCCGCCGGTGACACGATGGGCGAGCTGCCGGCCTGCGGCGGCCTGCCCGACGGGGTAGACAGCTATGCCTGCGCATGCGGGCGCGGCCTGGCGCGCGGCGATGTCTGGGGCGCCGGGCCCTATACCTCGGACAGCGACATCTGCACGGCGGCCCGCCACGCTGGCGTCATCCGCTCGTTCGGCGGCGAGGTGCGCGTGCTTCGGATCCAGGGGCTGGGCTTTTATGCCGGCGGGGCAGAGAACGGCGTCTCTACCTCCGAATGGGACGAGGCCTACGAAAGCTCGATCATCTTCGATCGCAACTAAGCATCTGCCCCCGCGCCCGCGAAAACGCGGGGGCGGGGTTGCGGCCAGCGCGGCCCCCTGAAACACTGTGCGCAGAACGGGGAGGCGGCGAATGGGTCAACTGGATATCTGCCGCGCGATGGCGCGCTACAATCATTGGCAGAACCGCAACCTGCTGGACGCCGCCGATACGCTGACCGACGCTGCGCGCAGGGTCGATCGCGGCGCCTTCTTCGGCTCCATCTTCGGCACGCTGAACCATCTGCTATGGGGCGACATGGTCTGGATGTCGCGCTTCGCCGGATGGGAGGCGCCTGCCATCGGCATCCCCGACAGTCCCGGCCTGCATGACAGCTGGGACAACTACAAGACCGCCCGCCTGCAAGCCGACGACGGCATCCGCGCCTGGGCCGACGCGCTGACGGCGCAGGACCTCGAAGGCGAGCTGGGCTGGTATTCCGCCGTCGCGGGGGCAGAGGTGTCGCGCCCGCGCGGGCTGCTGATCCAGCATGTCTTCAACCACCAGACCCATCACCGCGGCCAGGTGCACGCCATGCTCACCGCCGCGGGCGCCCAACCCGGCGCGACCGACCTCGCATTCATGCCCGATTTTGCCTGACCTCAACGACAAGGACTCCCCCCATGACTTTCAATGCTCTGGTCGTCGAAAAAGACGATGACGGCAAAACCTCCGCCAGTGTGCAGAGTCTTACCGAAGACCGCCTGCCCCAGGGCGACGTGACAGTTGCGGTCGAATATTCGACGGTGAACTACAAGGACGGGCTCTGCATCGGTCCGGGCGGCGGGTTGGTGCGCAACTACCCCCATGTGCCGGGCATCGACTTTGCCGGCACCGTCGAAGCCAGCGATGACGCGCGCTACAAGGCGGGCGACAAGGTCGTCCTGACCGGCTGGCGCGTCGGAGAGGCGCATTGGGGCGGCTACGCCCAAAAGGCGCGGGTCAAGGCCGATTGGCTGGTGCCGCTGCCGACGGGGCTGACAACCCGCCAGGCGATGGCGGTGGGCACGGCGGGCTTCACCTCGATGCTGGCGGTCATGGCGCTTGAAGACCACGGGTTGACCCCCGACAAGGGCGAAGTGCTGGTCACCGGCGCGGCCGGCGGGGTCGGCTCCGTCGCAACCGCGATCCTCGCCCATCTGGGCTACCAGGTGGCGGGCGTCACCGGTCGCCCCGAAACCGCCGGGTATCTCACAAACCTCGGCGCCTCCCGCGTCGTCGCGCGCGAAGAGATCAACGAGACGGTCAAACGCCCGCTCGAAGCGGAAACCTGGGCGGGCTGCGTCGATGCGGTGGGCGGCGCCATGCTGGCCCGCGTGCTGGGAC
>CAYGRI010000654.1:0-1608 GCA_964352155.1 uncultured Maritimibacter sp.
CGTCGGCATGGCCCAGCAAGGTCTGGATCGACACCAGATCCGCCCCGTTCGCAAGCAAATGGGTGGCAAAGGCATGGCGCAGGGTGTGCGGCGTCACCTTTGCCGGATCGACGCCGCCGGCCACCGCCAGTTCCTTGATGAGCATATAGAACCGGTGCCGGGTCAGATGGCCCAGCTTGCCGCGCGACGGGAACAGATAGCGCGACGGCGCCGTGCCGCGTTTCTCTGGCGTGTCGGCGCGGCGGTCCCGTTCGGCGACCCAGGCGCGCAGGGCGGTGCGCGCGGGCGGCGACAGGGGCACCATGCGCTCCTTGCCGCCCTTGCCCAGCACCAGCAGCATCCGAGGGTCCCCCCGCGCGGCAGAGACCGGCAGCGACACCAGCTCTGACACCCGCATTCCGGTGGCGTACAGCAATTCCACCAGACAGGTGTTGCGCAGGCGGTCAGAGGTGCTGCGCCCGGTGGTCTGCGCCGCCCCCAGAATGCGGTCGATCTCGGTCACCGCCAGGGTCTTGGGCAGTTTCAGGTCGCGCCCCGGCCCCTTGATCTGGATCGCCGGATTGTCGCTGCGCCAGCCTTCCTCTAAAGCAAACCGGTACAATTGTTTGACGGCCCAAAGCGGCCGCGCCGGGTGGATTTGGCCAGCCCCTGAGCGTCGCAATCGACCAGATACGCCTCGATATCGGCGCGGGTCGCCAGGGCATAGTCGGATCCGCGACGCGTCAGCCAGTCGCCGTAATCCCGCAGGTCGCGGGCATAGGCAAGCTGGGTGTTGCGCGCGGCATCCAGCTCGGCGGCCTGCGCCTCCAGAAAGGCCTGCACCCAGTGAAGGCTCATGCGTCCTCGACCAGAATCATCGCCTGCAACGCCAGCCGGCGCGCGGTGTCTTCCAGCCCCACGGCGCGAAACAGCGCGATCGCGTCGGCCAGCTTGTCCAGATCGCCCTGCGCTCCGTCGGTGCCTAGACGGATCGCGCGCAGGATCGCCTCGCCCAGATTGCCGCGCTGCACCAGCGCCGCCAGCCGTTCCGGCGGGCCAGAGGCGCGGAACCCGTCCGCGACCGCCGTGGCGGTGGCATCATGCGGCGTCACCCCGGTGACATCGCCCCGCGCCACCGCCTTGAAAAACCGTTCGCGCCCATCCAGGGGCTGGCGCGCCAGCGCGGCCGCCTCGTAGCGCGCCGACAAAAGGCCGGTCAGAAAGGCCAGACGACCCGCTTCGCCCGCCAGCGCCCGGCCCTCGAGGCGTTCGGCAAACATCTCGGCAAAGACCGGTTGCAGCGAGACCTGCTCCAGCGCCGCCCAGGCCAGCACCAGCGCATCCGACACGCTGTCCGCGCTGTCGCCGGACAAAGCGCGGTCCAGCCGCTGCACCGCATCCACCCGGTCCCAGACACCGCCCGACGCGGCGGGCTGGCGTTCGGTGTACAGCCCCAACAGACGGTTTGCATCGATCACCCCCGATAGCGCCAGACGCTCCGCCGCCTCGATCTGCGCTTTCCAACCGGCGTTCGGCCGCAGATCGGCCTGGGCGAAGGGCAGGGGCAGCAGGGTGGTGGGAATCGGCTCCGCCGCCGCCTCGTAGAGGCGAAAGACCAGCGGATCGGGC
>CAYGRI010000655.1:0-1602 GCA_964352155.1 uncultured Maritimibacter sp.
GGCGACGTTTTCCTCGGACATCCTCTACGACACCCTGCGCCGCTACGACCCCAACCACCTGCTGCTGGACATCACCCGCGAAGAAGCGCTGAAGGGCCTGGTGCATTTCGGCCGGATCGAGGACATGCTGGACCGCACCCAGGGCCGCATCGATCATATCGCGCTGGACCGCGTGCCGCCGCTGGCCGCGCCGCTGTTCCTTGAAGTGGGCAAGGTCCCGATCCAGGGCATGGCTACCGAACGCCTGCTGGCCGAAGAGGCAGAGCGTCTGATGCAGGCGGCAGGCCTGGCCGAAGACCCGCCCCCCGCGCGCCCCGCCTGGCGCGTCCCCTATTGACGAACCGCCGACCCCCGGGTTTATCTGCCGCAATGAACACAGAACAGACAGAGAACGGCAAAGCCTTCACCCTCGCCGGGGCGCAGTTGATCGCGCGGCCCTCCGGCGCGCTGTGGTGGCCAGAGGCGGGGCTTCTGGCGGTTTCCGACCTGCATCTGGGCAAATCCGACCGCATCGCCCGCCGGGGCGGCCCGATGCTGCCACCCTATGAAACCCGCGACACGCTTGCCCGGCTCGACGCCGAAATCGCCGCCCTCGCGCCGCGCATGGTCGTCTGCCTGGGCGACAGTTTCGACGATCTCGACGCCGCCGACAGCTTGGCCGAAGAGACCGAAGCCTGGCTGGCGCGCCTGATGGCCGGGCGCCGCTGGATCTGGATCGAGGGCAACCACGATCCCGGCCCGGTCGGCATCGGCGGCACCCATCTGGCAGAGCTTCAGGCCGCGCCGCTGGTGTTTCGCCATATCGCGCAGCGCGGCAGCAGCGGCGAAGTCTCGGGGCATTACCACCCCAAGGCGACCGTGGCCACGCGGGGCCGCCAGGTATCCCGGCGCTGCTTTCTGCACGACAGCGACCGCACGATTCTGCCCGCCTTCGGCACCTATACCGGAGGGCTGCGGTCCTCGACTCCGGTCCTGACAGATCTGATGCGGCCCGAGGCGATGGCAATCCTCACCGGCCCCGTGCCGGTCCAGATCCCGATGCCGGGGCGCAGCCGATGACGCCGGCCTTCGCGGGATATGAAGACAAGCTGCGCGCCAGCTTCGCACGCCAGGACATGATGCGCACCTTCGGGGCAAAGCTGATCTCGGTCGCCCCCGGCCTGGTCGAGATCGCGGCGCCGATCCTGCCCTCCAGCCGGCAGCAACACGGCTACGGTCACGCAGCCCTTACCTTCGGCCTCGGCGACAGCGCGGCGGGCTATGCCGCACTCAGCCTGCTGGACGAACCGGACGAAGTGCTGACGGTCGAGATGAAGATCAACCTTCTGGCCCCCGCCCAAGGCCCGGGCCTGCTGGCCAAAGGCCGCGTCTACAAGCCCGGGCGCAGCCTCGTGGTCGTGGGGGCCGAGGTTTGGGCCGGCGACAAACAAGTGGCCCTTCTGCAAGGCACCATGATACCGGTCCGAGCCTGACGCGGGCCTCAAACGCGCCTGAAACGGGCCTGACGCGGGTGTGACGCGGGCCTGACTGGGGCCTCCTGGTCCCGGCCCGACACGGGTCTGTCTCGTGTCCAACTCTGGCTTGCCCCGGGCACCCCACCCC
>CAYGRI010000656.1:0-1599 GCA_964352155.1 uncultured Maritimibacter sp.
CAGAGCACATCCGACACGCTCATCGTTACCACCATCAGCACCGGCATAATGGCCCAGGCCGGCAGCCCCGCGGTGAGGCTGATCAGCCCGCCGGAAATCAGCTCGGTCCCGCCCGAGGTCTCGAGCGCCGCGCCGAGCGGGATCATCGAGCCGAGCAGCACCACCACCGGCCATTCGATATGATCATAGAGCTCCTTGATCGGCACGATCCCGGTGAGCACATAGGCCACCACGACGATCCCAAGCGCCACCGGCAGATAGATCAGCCCGACAGAGGCCGCCGCCACCGCCGCCGCGAACAGGCCGATCGCCAGCCAGACCTT
The DNA here is from genome assembly GCA_964352155.1 of uncultured Maritimibacter sp. GTDB lineage: Bacteria > Pseudomonadota > Alphaproteobacteria > Rhodobacterales > Rhodobacteraceae > Psychromarinibacter. Next base: position 324 of record CAYGRI010000656.1, read on the forward strand.
CTGATCCTGGGTCACCGTCAGCCCCCGGTCCGCCAGCGGCAGACAGCCCAGCCAGCGCGTGACCTCGGCCTCGTGCCCCTTGGGCACCAGCAGCAGCAGGATGTCGCCCTCTTCGATCAGGGTGCGCCGCACCTGCCGGTTCAGCGCGCGCCCCTGGCGCGAAATCCCCAGCAGCAGCGATTGCCGCCGCCAGTTGAGCCCGACCGAAACCGCTGTCTTGCCCGCGATCCGGGCGTTCGCGGGGACGACCACCTCGATCTTGGCCAGCCCGGCGCCATCGGCGGGCAGTTTTTCCTCGCGCGCCGTCTCGGCAAAGGCCAGCGACAGGGCGGCGCGGAATTCATCCAGCGCCTTTGGGTCGGCCTGCAGCACCAGCGCATCCTCCGCCGCCAGCACCGTGTTGCGCTGCGCGCCGTACAGCCGCTTGCCGCCCCGCACCAGCCCCAGCATGGCGACATCGGCCTTGTCCGCCTCTTCCGACAATTCGGAAAGCCGCTTGCCGGTCAGTTTCGACTCCGCGGGGATGGTCAGTTCGGCGACAAAGGGGGCGGCGTCGCGGTCGATCTCGGCCGTGTTGGGACCCTCTTGGGGGATCAGCCGCCAGCCCACCAGCGCGACAAAAACCAGCCCGACCAGCGCGGTGATCCCGCCCACGGGGGCGAAGTCGAACATGGCAAAGGGCTCGCCCAGCACATCGCCGCGGATCGAGGCGATGATGATGTTGGGCGGCGTGCCGATCAGCGTGACCATGCCGCCCAGGATCGTGCAGAAGGACAGCGCCATCAGGCTGAGACGCGGCGCCCGTCCCGCTTTGCGCGCGGTCTGGATGTCCACCGGCATCAGCAGCGCCAGCGCGGCGACGTTGTTCATGAAGGCCGACAGAACGCCGCCGATGCCGCCCATGATCGCGATATGCGCGCCCAGGCTGCGCGAGGTATCCACCAGCGTCCGGGTGATCAGGTAAACCGCCCCCGACCGCACCAGCCCGGCCGAGACGACCAGCACCAGCGCCACGATCAGCGTCGCGGGATGGCCAAAGCCGGAAAAGGCGACCTTGGTCGGCACAACCCCCAGGACCACCCCCAGCATCAGCGCGGAAAAAGCAACAATGTCATAGCGGTACCTGCCCCAGAGGAGCATTCCGAAGACCACGGCAAACAGGGTGAAAAGGATGATCTGGTCCTGAGTCATGCCGCGACCCTAGACCGGTTTTTCGGGCAGCGGAACCTGTTGCAGCCTTGCTTGGGACATGGCCCTGGCTCGGGCGGGCCTGGCC
>CAYGRI010000657.1:0-1599 GCA_964352155.1 uncultured Maritimibacter sp.
TCCATGGTCAGCGCACATAAATCTTCCGGCTCCAGATTGTGCAGGTGGTTCTTGCCGCAGGCCCGCGCGATGGTCTGCGCTTCCAGCGTCATGACCTTGAGATAATTGTTCAGCCGCCGACCCCCCTCGATCGGGTCAAACCGGGCCATCAACGCAGGGTCCTGTGTCGTGATGCCCGCCGGGTCGCGGCCCTCGTGCCAATCGTCATAGGCCCCGGCGGTGGTGCCCAGCGCGTTGTACTCCGCTTCCCACTTCGGGTCATTGTCGCCCAGTGCGATCAGGGCGGCCGTCCCGATGGCCACCGCATCCGCGCCCAGCGCCAGCGCCTTGGCCACATCCGCCCCGGTGCGGATGCCGCCGGATACCACAAGCTGAACCTCGCGGTGCATGTCCAGATCCTGAAGCGCGCGCACCGCTTCGGGAATACAGGCCAGGATCGGCTGGCCGACATGCTCGATGAACACATCCTGCGTCGCCGCCGTGCCGCCCTGCATCCCGTCCAACACGACCACATCCGCCCCGGCCTTGACCGCCAGCGTGGTGTCGAAATAGGGCCGCGCGCCGCCAACCTTGATGTAGATCGGCACCTTCCAGCCGGTGATCTCTCGCAGTTCGAGGATCTTGATCTCCAGATCGTCAGGTCCGGTCCAGTCCGGATGCCGACAGGCGGAGCGCTGATCGATCCCCTTGGGCAGGTTGCGCATCTCTGCCACCCGGTCGCTGATCTTCTGACCCAGCAGCATTCCGCCGCCGCCGGGCTTGGCCCCCTGCCCCACGACCACCTCAATGGCATCGGCGCGGCGCAGATCGCGCGGGTTCATTCCATAGCGCGACGGCAGATATTGATAGACCAGCTTGTCGGAATGCCCGCGCTCTTCCTCGGTCATGCCGCCGTCGCCGGTGGTGGTCGAGGTGCCCGCCAGGGTCGCGCCGCGCCCCAAAGCCTCCTTCGCCTGCCCCGACAAGGCGCCAAAGGACATGCCCGCGATGGTGATCGGAATATCCAGCTTGATCGGGGTCTTGGCGAACCGCGTGCCAAGGGTCACGTCGGTGCCGCAGCGCTCGCGGTAACCTTCCAGCGGATAGCGCGACATCGAGGCGCCCAGGAATAGCAGATCGTCGAAATGCGGCAGCTTGCGCTTGGCCCCGCCGCCGCGAATGTCATAGATCCCGGTCGCGGCTGCGCGCCGGATCTCGGCATTGACCGGGTTGGAAAACGTCGCCGACTGGATCGGAACCGTGCGCGGAGGTGTCTTTTTCATATCGTCCATCGGCCCCTCAATACGCGTTGTCGGGGTGGAAATTGTACAGCGTCCGGGCAGAGCCGTAGCGCCGGAAGTCTTCCGGTTTCGCATCGCAGCCGCCGCGCGCCAGCAAATCGGCCAGAAGGACAAGATGCTCTGGCCGCATCTCTTTCTCGATGCAATCTGCGCCCAGCGATTTGACCGACCCGCGCACGAACAGCCGCGCCTCGTAGATCGAATCGCCCAGCGCCTCGCCCGCATCGCCGCAGACCACCAGATTGCCCGACTGCCCCATGAAGGCGGACATATGGCCCACATTGCCATGCACCACGATGTCGATCCCCTTCATCGAGAT
>CAYGRI010000658.1:0-1594 GCA_964352155.1 uncultured Maritimibacter sp.
TGCTGGCGCCGTACTTTTGCTTGATCGGCCACAGCAGACGGCGGGCCTTGTCGAGATTGACGTTATCGGGCCACGAGTTCAGCGGCGCAAAGCGCTGCGTGCCGGTAGCGCCGCCGCCGCGTCCGTCCTGGATCCGGTAGGTCCCGGCGCTGTGCCAGGCCATGCGGATGAACAGCGGGCCATAATGACCGTAATCGGCCGGCCACCATTCCTGGCTGTCGGTCATCAACGCGTACAGATCCGCCTTCAGCGCGTCCAGATCGAGCGCCTTGAACGCCTCGGCATAGTCAAACGCTTCGCCCATCGGGTCGATCTGGGGTGCGTTCTGGTTCAGGATTTTCAGGTTGAGCTGGTTCGGCCACCAATGCGTGTTGGCAATGGTTCCAGTGGATTGCTGCTTGTTGGCGCCATGCATCACCGGGCATTTGGCGCCGCTGGTGTCTACGCTGTCTCCGTCCATGTCAGTCTCCGTTCGTGATATGCGCGTTTCAACTTGGGGGGCCGCATCAAGCCCGCGATCCCGGGGACACCAGGCACCACGACGGACCGGCGGTGCGACACCCCGACCTCGTACAAGCGCTGCTCTGCTGGCCCCCAGACCCCCCTTCTGGAATCGTTCTAACAAACTCGACTGATTAGTTTAAGTTGAATTTGCTGATCTATGAGATAATTTTTCCTTATGGCAAACTTCACCCTGAAACAGCTTCGTTATGTCGAGGCGCTTGCCCGGCACGGTCATTTCGGCCATGCCGCCGAGGCCTGCGCGATCTCGCAACCCGCCTTGTCGATGCAGATCAAAGAGCTGGAGCAGGCGCTTGGCGCGGTGCTGTTCGAGCGGACGGCGCGGCGTGTCCGGCTGACCTTTCTGGGCGAGGAATTCGTGCAACGCGCGCGTGAGATCCTGCGCCTGGCGGATGAGCTGGGCACCCTCGCCCGGGCATCGCAGGATCTGCTGGTCGGGCAATTGCGGCTGGGAGTGATTCCGACCATCGCGCCCTATCTGCTCCCCACCCTGATCCGCACCCTGTCGCAGCGCCACGGCCAGTTGGATCTGCACATCCGCGAAACCCTGACCCCGCGGCTGATCGAGGAACTGGCCGACGGGCGCCTGGACACCGCCATCGTGGCCCTGCCCGTGTCAGAGCCCGCGTTCCACGAAGTCGCCCTGTTCGACGAGGATTTCGTGCTCGTGCGCCACCAGACAGAGGCGGGCCGCCCGGTGCCTGACGGCGACACCCTGCGCAAGATGCGGTTGCTGCTGCTGGAAGAGGGCCACTGCTTTCGCGATCAGGCGCTGTCGTTTTGCAATGTGCGCCCGCCGCTGCCGCGCGAGGGGCTGGACGGCAGCTCCTTGTCGACGCTGGTGCAGATGGTCGGGGCCGGGATCGGTGTGACGCTGATCCCCGACATGGCGGTGCCGGTCGAAACCCGCTCGGCCCCCGTCTCTGTCGCCCGGTTCGATCCGCCCCGGCCCAGCCGCACCATCGGGATGATCTGGCGCCGCTCCAGCCCGATGGCGCGGCAATTGGCCGAGATCACCGATGCGGTGCGCGATGCCGCCGACCAGATGCGGGCCAGTCACGCGGCCTGAACC
>CAYGRI010000659.1:0-1336 GCA_964352155.1 uncultured Maritimibacter sp.
AATACGCTCTGTCTCGGTCAGCGGGCCGCCGGGGTGGACAGCCCCGAACGCGATGCCCGCGCCCTGCTGGCCACCGCGAAGGGCATCGATCCGGGGCGGCTGACCCTCTATCTGCGCGACCCGCTGACCGAGACAGAGCGTATTTGGTTCGCCCATCTGATCGACCAGCGCGTCGCACGGCGTCCGGTGTCGCAGATTATCGGGCGGCGCATGTTCTTTGGACGATGGTTCAAGGTCACACCAAAAGTCCTTGATCCAAGGCCGGAAACCGAGATCCTGATCGAGCAGGCCCTGCGGCGCCCCTTTGCCGATCTGCTGGATCTGGGCACCGGGTCGGGCTGTATCGCCATCACCTTGCTGGCAGAGCGGCCCAAGGCGCGCGGCACCGCCACCGATATTTCACCCCAAGCGCTGGAGGTGGCGCGGTGGAATGCATCTGCCATCGGTGTCGAGGATCGGCTGCACGTCGCCCTGGGCGATTGGGACGCGGGCGGACCGGGCCAGTTCGACCTGATCGTCTCGAATCCGCCCTATATCGCGGCGGCGGAGATGGCGTCTTTGGCCCCCGAAGTGCGCGATCACGAACCGCATCTGGCCCTGACGGACGGGGGCGACGGGTTGTCGGCCTATCGCGCCATTGCCGGGATCGCGCCCGCGCGTCTGACGACGGGCGGACGGCTGCTGGTCGAAATCGGAGCCGGGCAGAAAGCCGCAGTCATCGGGATATTCGCCGCGGCCGGGTTGGAAAAGCTTGCCTGCCATCCGGATCTCGACGGGAAAGACCGTCTGATTTCGGGTGTCAAACCGGGATAAATGGTCACGACACCGCCGAATAAACCGATTTTTACTGATTATCGCGACTTTTGCCTTGTCACGCGCCGCTCCGCGTGCTTACTCGGATCCAGACGCGGGCGGTGGGATCCTGGCGGCTCCCCCTCGCCGATATGCCTAAAATGACGTCCGGCCCCGGTGATTAGCGCCCAAAAGGCGAAGTATCGGTCGGACACGCCAGAACAAAATCAAGCTGGGTAACCAAAGCAATATGAGATCGTCCAAGTCACGTTCGCGCAACAAGCAGCGCAACCGGTCCTCCGTTGGAAATGTCGTCAATCGTGTGTTCGACAGCTCCGGCCCGGAAGGCAAAGTGCGCGGCACGCCACAACAGATCATCGACAAGTACAATCAATTGGCGCGTGATGCACAATTGAGCGGTGATCGTGTCGCGACCGAGAACTTCCAGCAGCACTCCGAGCATTACACGCGGATGCTGGCCGAGGCGCAGCGGGAACAGAACGAGCGCCGCGAACAGCATGAGGCCCAACAACGGGACCAGCAA
>CAYGRI010000659.1:1346-1591 GCA_964352155.1 uncultured Maritimibacter sp.
GGCCGCGCGATCAGGCGCAGCGGAACGCGTCCGAGCAGCCGGATCAGCAGGCGCAGCCGCCCCGCCAGCAACAGCCGAAATCCGACCAGCCCCGGCAAGCCCAGCCCAAATCGCAGCCCGAGGCCGCCCCCCAGCCGCAGGCGGAAGCGGCTGCGCAACCGGAAGCCCCCCCCGAGCCAGAGCTAGCGCAGCCAGAGCAGGCGCAACCCGTTGCAGAGCAAGCCGCGGGGGCGGGTTGCACCGCC
>CAYGRI010000660.1:0-1573 GCA_964352155.1 uncultured Maritimibacter sp.
CCATCACCCCCGTCATCACCCCCGTCATCACCAATGGCTATGCCATCAATCGCGATGGCGATTGGCGGTTTCCCGTTCGCGCGCGCATACTGGACCGACCACCAATGCATAATCCTGGGGCCATGACGGCCACCACGAGTAGACTCCAGACAGGGAGAAACGGATGCCTTACACGACCTCCAACCGGCCATCTACGCCCCGCCGCCTGCTTGGCGCGGCACTGCTTGCCAGCACCATCCTGGCCGGGTTCGGGCTGAACAGCGCGAGCTATGCACAGGAAAAGGTTGTCATCGCGCTCAGCCCGCTCGGTGCGGATTCCAATCTTTACTGGACGACGACCGGCGCCTTTATCCTGCCGTCGATGCAAACCCTGGTCGGCAACAACCCCGAGACCGGCAAGTACGACAACAGCGGGCTGGCCGAAAGCTGGGAGCACAACGAGGACTTCACCTCCTGGACGTTCCGCCTGCATCCCGATGCGACGTTCAACGACGATTGGGGCCCGGTGACGGCCGCCGATGTCGTGCACAGCTTCAACCTGCATATCGGCGACGACGCCAAGCTAAGCGGGATCAGCCGGTTCAAGGCGATCGAGATCACCGCGGTGGATGACCATACCGTGCGGATGGATCTGCCCTCGCCCGACCCGGATTTCCTGTTCGCCAATGCCGGCCGCGGGTCGCTGGTGATCTACAGCAAGGCCCAGTACGACGCCGAGGGGATCGAGGGCTATGAAACCGCCCCCGCCGGATCCGGCCCGTTCAAATACGAAGGCCGCGAGACCGGCCAGTCGATCCGGTTCAGCACGATCAAAGACCACTGGAGCGGCGCCGCCCCCGAATTCGACGAGATCGAGTTCCGCTGGGTCAGCGAACCCTCGACCCGCTTTGCCATGCTGTCGGCGGGTGAGGCGCATGCCATCACCCTGCCCCGCGACCTGCAGGACGACGCGGTCGAGGCCGGGCAAACCGTTCTCGTGTCGTCCGAAGGCGCGATGCAGACCACCATGCTGTTCACCGGGCAGTTCCTGAACCCCGAGGCAGAAGAAAACCGCGACGCGCGGACCTATGCCTGGGCCGATGCCAGGGTGCGCGAAGCCGCGAACCGCGCGCTGGACCGCGACGCGATCCTCGAGGTGCTGTACGGCGAAGGCGTGCGCCCCCTGTCGGTCTACACGATGGACCCGCGCTTCCCCGGCTATGTCGCCGATCTGGACGCCCGCTTTGACGAGGCTTACGGCTATGACCCTGAAAAGGCGATGGCTTTGCTGGCAGAGGCGGGCTACCCCGATGCCTTTGACAATTCGGCGATCCCTCTGGTGGTGACCAGCCTGGCCGGGAACCCGGAATTCGCCCAGATGGCAGAGCTGGTGCAGGCCTATTTCGACGTGGTCGGCATCGAGACGGAAATGCGCGAACAGGATTGGGCCACGGGCAACACCGCGATCCGGGGCTTCACGGCCGATTTCATCACGCCGATGCGCAACGCGCCGGTGCGTCCGGCCGCGCTTGGGGTGCAGATCTTCTTCACCAATCAGGCCAGCCCGCATCTGGATCTCGGCGACCCCGAGATC
>CAYGRI010000661.1:0-1551 GCA_964352155.1 uncultured Maritimibacter sp.
CTTTCGTACAAGGACATCCCGATGGCTGCTGCCGGACCTTTGATCGCCCATCGCGGCGCCTCTGCCGAACACCCCGAGAACACGCTTGCCGCCTTTGCCGCCGCCCATGCCGCCGGTGCCCCCTGGATCGAGCTGGACGCGCAGCGGCTTGAGGACGGCGCGGTCATCGTCATGCATGACCACACGCTGGAGCGGACGACCGATGGACGCGGCCCGGTTGCGATGCAAACCCTGGCGCAGATCAAGCCCCTGCGGACCCGCGACCCGGTCCATGGCGCGCCTACCGCCGAGCCGGTGCCGGAGCTGACCGAGGTGTTGGCATTGTGCGCCCAGACCGGGCTGGGCCTGGTGCTGGAGATCAAGGCCACCTGGGGCGTCGACGCCGAGGATGCCGCGGCGGTCGCGGCGCTTTTGCCGAAGACACCGGACTTTCCGCTGATGGTGACCAGCTTTTCCGTGACCGCCCTGCAGACCGTCGCAGCGTTTCGGCCTGACGTGGATCTGGGCCTTGCAGCGCTACGCCCGCCCAGCGACCCTGCGGCAACCAAGGCCCGGCTGGCTCTGCGCGCGGTGCATTGCAACGCCGCCTGGACGAGTGGCGCCGACATCGCTGCCTTGCACGCCGCCGGACTGGACGTGGCCATCGCCACGATCAACGATGCCGCCGAGGCCCGCCGCTTTCTGGACCTGGGCGCCGATGGCATCATGACGGACTGGCCGCGCCTGCTTTCGGCGTAAAAGCCGCCGGGGGGCGAAGCCCGGGCACCGGGCCCACTTGCCGGACCGGTCCCCCCCGTCAGCCAAGGGCTGGCCGCGCCAGCGCGGTTGTCTGAATGGCCGAACCAAACCGGGGATGAAGACGGAACTGTAGGTAACCTGCAAAGGCGGCGTCCAAAAACCGTCCTGGTCCGCTATGCGGTACTTGGTAAGAGTTCGCTGTGGCTGCGCCAATGGCGGCCGTTAATCCTCTATCCGCGCACGCTCAAGGTCGAACCAACGTGCTAGACCTGCACCCTGCAACGCCTGCGCCAAACGATCGCTGAAGGCAAACATGCCAAGCAACTCAGGCTCTTTCCAAAGGTCAGCGCCCTCCAGCGCCGCCGAGGAAAACGCCAACACGTCATCCCCGACTGGCGCACCAACCATATAGATGCTGTCCTTTTCGCCTTTCCCGTCAACAAGGCGCTCCAGAAACGGGTGCTTGCTGATGTCGCCCCGAAAGCTCCGCTTCTGCGCCCCAAGGCCCAGCATCTGCCACTGATCGGGGATCGGCGTGGCCTCATCCGCCTCATAGATTGGATAAGGGAACATACCGCCTGGGCCGATGTCGAACTGGCTCAAAAGCGCGGCCACGCGTTCATCCACGATGTAACCCACGCCAGCGCGGCTGAATTCCTTTTCCTTCGCCCAGCATTTCCGGTCGTAGACCGCAGAACACTCGGCAAAGTCTTTTCGCTCCAACAACTCACCTTTGTAGTATCGCTGCTTGGCCGCCTTGGGTGGATTCAAACGCGAGGTGCAACAGGTGCATTGAAACGGATCGTGAGGCTT
>CAYGRI010000662.1:0-538 GCA_964352155.1 uncultured Maritimibacter sp.
GTGTTGACCAGGGTCGAATTGATCTTGGTCACCAGCGATTTGTCATTTTCCTGCACCAGCCGGATCGAGGGCAGCGACTGCATCGTCACCTGGCGCGTCAGTTTCAGGTCATGCACCCGGCGTTCCAGATCGTCGCGGGCGGCGCGCAGGTCGCGCAGCTCCTGGGCCTTCATCACGCCCTGCTCTTCGGGGGCGGCATTGACCTCTGCCTGTTTGGTGGGGATCGTTTCGCTGTCCAGCTCTTCGAGCTTTTCTTCGCCCGCCGTGATGTAAAGCGCCAGCTCGTCGTAGAAATCGAGCGTCTTTTCATAGAGCAGATCCAGCGACTTGATGTCCTTGAGCAGCTTGTGTTCGTGCTGCAGCAGGTTGTCGGTGATCTTATCGATCTGGCCTTGCACATCTTCGTAGCGGGCGACGAATTTCGCCATGGGCGCGGCGGCGCCGGTCAACCGTTCCCACCAGCTGCGCTTGCGCCGCACGTCCAGCTCGCTGACCGAAAAGCCGCGGATCGAGGTGACGATCTCGCGCAGGGAATCGC
>CAYGRI010000662.1:548-1547 GCA_964352155.1 uncultured Maritimibacter sp.
CCAGCATCGCCTGGCTGATCTCTTGCAGCTCCGCCTGGGCGGCCGATCCGAATGCGATGATCGAGTTGCTGTCGGCCATGTCGATCTCATCCATCCGCTTCCGGATGGCCTCGGCGACGGGCGGTTCGGCGTCTTTCATGGGCACAAGGGCACTTGCAGGCTCGGGCAGGACCACGGCGGTCACTTTCTCAATTTCGCCAAGGGCGGCTTCGGCTTTCTGGCGGACGGTTTCGGTCATGGTTGCACTCCCCGTGCTGTCGCAAATGTCATTCTGGTTGAACCCCCTCGCGGGCCAGCCGGTCGCGCAAAACTTCAATCTCGATGTCCAGGTCGCTGCGGTCGTCGCTGAGCAGCTTGTCGGTCTGTGCGCTGAAATTCGTTTCCAGGTCGTCAAGAAGGGATTCGTAATCCTTGCGGGCGCCGTCGTCCCGGGTGCGGGCATAGAGATCGGCGAATTTCACCGTCGCGTCGCGGGCCCCCAGCAGATAGACCGACAGATACTTGCGCGCGCCGGTCAGGTCGCGGGGGTCGTTCTCGATGGTGCGGAACATCTCTTGCACGGTCTTGCGAAAGCCCGCCACGCGCTTTTCCAGGGCCGGGGCCTCGGCGCGCAGAATGGCGTCGGACATGGCGGCCAGGTGCTTTTCGGCCTCTTCGACGGCGCGGGCGACCCTGTCGGACTGAAACGCGTCGATCCCCTCGGCGCCCTTGTCGCGCAGCGGATCGGGGCCGAAGGCGAACAGATGCAGGCCCGCCCCCAGAAAGGCAAACAGCGCCGCCGCGACGGGGCCATGCCCGGCCAGGCCGACCACCGCCAGCCCCATGCCGATGACGACAGAGGCGACGATCTTGCGCGGCATCGCCGGCCGCCGGGCCACCCGGCGCGCATCATAGGCGTCATGGGCCGTGATCCCCTCGCGCGTCAGCCAGGCGCCCAGCAACAGCAGCCCCAGCCCCGCCAGATATTCGGCCATCGCCACGGGGGGTGAGGTAAAGGCC
>CAYGRI010000663.1:0-1513 GCA_964352155.1 uncultured Maritimibacter sp.
TGCACCGGGTTGAAGACCTCGCCAAAGATCAGCCCCGCCCCAATGATCGCAAACAGCGGCCCCGTACCCCGGACGACCGGATAGACAACTGTATAGGCCCCCTTGCTGTAGGCCGCCGCCTGCAACAGCTTGTAGGCGCAGTGGATCAGGAAGGCCCCGGCAAAGATCGGCCACATATGCGGTTCCGGCCAGGGCACGACGAAAAAGGCAAAGGGCGCCGCCATCAGCCCATAGCTGGCGTCGATCGCCCCGCGCGACAGCCAGGGGTCGTGCCGCCCCTTCTGCAACGCCCCAAAGACCGCATGCAAAAAGGCCGCGAACAGCGCCAGGCCCAGCGCCAGTTCGTGCCCCGCCGCGGTCCCTTCCAAAGAGATCAGCCAGGCGCTCACCCCCGGCGCCGCCGCGGATCGGTCACTCGGGCCAGCCGTCCCAGGGGGCATAGGCGAATTCCACCGTGACACCCGCGAAGAGCGCGTCCAGGGGGCCGCCGCCGGACTGCGCGCCGCGGAGATCGCGGACAAAGGGCATCAGGGTCAGAGGCTCAGCGGGCGTCACCGTCAGCGCCATCTCGCCCCAGGGCACCGGCAGATCGGCGATCAGGGCGGCCAGCGCGGCTTTGGTGGCCGGGGCGAAGGCCGCGCCGGGCAGGGTTTCAAGCGTTGCCAGGGCGCGCGCCTGAAACGCTGCCACCGCCGCGGCGGGATCCTCCCCCAGCATGTTCACCAGGGCGCCCAGATAGACAGAGTCGAAATAGCCCTCATTGCGCAGCCGGATCTCCAGCCGGTCCAACGCCACCGGAAAACCCGAGGTGCCGCGCAGGATCAGGACACCCACATGCAGGTCCGACAGCCGCATCGACAGCGTCAGCGCATCGCGCCCCGGCAGGTCGAGGCTGAGCTCGGCGATGTCCAGCACCGCCGTCTCCGGGTCCCATGTCATCCGCAGGCGCGCATCGGTCAGTTTGCGCAGGGTCTGCATGTTCGTCATGTAGGTCAGCCGGTCGGACCCCAGCTGCGGATACCAGCGCAGGCCGGTCACCCGCAGATCCAGCGCCGCCGCCGCACCAAGCGGGCCGGACGGGTCGATCCCGGTCTGCTGCCAGGCGATGCGCGCGACCTCGATCCGCAGGTCGGCGGCGGCGGGGCCCTCGGCCGCCAGCCCCGTGACACTGCACGTCTCGCCCTCGGTCAGATCGCCCGGGGACAGGACGCGGTAGCCGGTGCTTTCGATCAGGCCCAGCGCGGCGGTGTGCAGCGGCGCGCACTCCTGCGCCACGGCGCCCCCCGGAAGCGCCAGCGCCAGCAGCAAAGCCGTCAGAGGCGCGATCACGAAGCGTCGCCCGTGGCCAGGCCGGTCAGGGCGGCGGCGAATTCCTCGGGGTCGAAGGCGTCCAGATCGTCGATCTGCTCGCCCACGCCGATGGCATGGATCGGCAGCCCGAACTTGTCGGCCAGCGCCACCAGCACGCCCCCCTTGGCCGTGCCGTCGAGCTTGGTCATGACCAGCCCCGACA
>CAYGRI010000664.1:0-1502 GCA_964352155.1 uncultured Maritimibacter sp.
GGGCTGGCCTGGTGGATCGTCGGCGGCATGGGCGTGATGGGCGTGATCGTCTTGTGGGCGATGCGTCGCCCGCCGCCGGTGGCCGAGGCTGGCGACGCGGGCCCGCCCCCGGCGCATGGACGCCGCGCCCTGGCGCTGCTGGTGTTCTTTGGCACCCAGATCGCGCTGACCTGGTCCAACGGCTTTCTCGCCTCGATGGGGGTGGCCGGAACGGCGGCCTTGCTCTTCCTGGCGCTCCGGCTGCTGAACGCCGCCCCCGGCATGGCCAATTCGGCGGTGGCCAAGGTCTATTACACGGAATATGCCGCCACTGCCCGGACCGATGGCGCGCGGCAGGCGGCGCAACTGGCCGCCGGGATCCGGACGGGGCTGTTCTTTGCGCTGCCCGTCTGCGGCTTGCTGCTGGTCAGCGCCGAACCGCTGATCCGCGCGCTGCTGGAGCGCGGCGCCTTCACGTCAGAGGACACCGCGGCCATGGCAGAACTGGTGCGGCTACTGGTGCCGGTGCTGGTGCTGAACACCGTGATGGCGAGCCTGTATACCGCCGCCCTGGCAGACGACCGCTTGCCCCTGTTGCGGCTGACGGTGACCAGCAGCCTGACCACCATCGCCCTGCGGATCGGCATTGGCCTGTGGTCGGTGCCTGCGTTTGGCCTGCCCGGGCTAGCGATGGCGATCCTGGTCAGTTCCGCCGCCCAGACCTTGCTGGTGGCCTTGGTCTGCCGGCAAAGCTGGGGGCCCCTGATCACCGGCCCCTTCCTGGCCGACACCGCCCGGCTGAGCATGGCTGTCGGCGCCGCAATGGCCGCCGCTTGGCTGGCACAGGACCTGCCCCTGCTGGTGCAACTGCTCACTTTCGCGCTGGCCTTTCTGGCCGCCGCCATTCCCTGCGGCGTGCCCGAAGCGAGGCATCTGGCCCGGCTGCTGTCCCGCAAACGCCGGGGGAAGGCGCAACGGGCCTGACAGGTCAGCGGTTTCCCCGGGGTCTATCGGGCCTGACTGGCGTGCCTGCGCCGGGGCGCGCATAGGGGCGGACGGGCGCGCATGGGGCCAACCGGCACACCTGCGCCCGGCGGCGTCTCACCCGATACAACCGGCAAGTCCCGGGAACGGTGCCGCAGACCCGGCGGGAACTGCACGCGCCGGGGCCTGACAGGACCTGCACGCCGCACCGCAATTCGGGTCCCGTCGCCGCGCGCCTCCCCCCGGCCCCTACGACCCTGCGGCGCGCAGATGAAAGGCGTCGCGCGCGATCTGGCGTTCCTCCTCTGCCGGGATCACATGCACCGGGACCTCTCCCAACCAGGCCAGCCGCGCCATCACCCGCCCACGGATCTCGTCCGAGTTCTCGCCAATCCCACCGGTAAAGGCGATGGCATCCACCCCGCCCATCACCGCGATCAGCGCCCCCGCCTCGCGCACCACGGTCCAGACGAAGTGATCCACGGCAAACGCCGCCTCCGCCGAGTCCGAGGCCAGCAGCGCCCGCATATCGGCGATCC